>JAFUNE010000005.1 GCA_017473105.1 Bacilli bacterium
TAACCACCTAACTTAATCTCTTTTATTTTACCAAATAAAAACGAGATAATCTATTTGATTAAGTTAGGTTTATCTCGTTGATTTAATTATACTACAACTTTTTTCAAAAGAAAAGAGCATTGTACTTTGTCAACGCTCTGAAAAAATACATCTTTCGATGTATTTTTTCATTACATTTCTTTCATGTAACCTATATTTTTTTCTTTATTTGGGTCAAATCCTAAATTACTAAAACTAGCAACTATTCCATAAATACCGCATGTTATTAATGAAATTCCGAAATATGCTCCTACTCTACATTTATATCCAGCTGGTTTTAAACTAGTATTATTAATAATTAATGCTCCAATCCATCCTAAGAAAAATGTTAGTGCAAATCTTATTCCGTTTTTACCATCGTTTGCTGGTGCAGCAGATACTCCAGGATTTTGAACTCCCATATTTGGAGTTGATGCTACTTCTGGTGCAGCTGGCACTTCAGGAGTTGGCACTTGATTTACTCCATTATTCATATCTTCATTCATAAATTGTACTTCCTTTCTTATTATTAATTTAATTATACTATTATTTTTTTAAAATTGAAACATTTTATTTAACATTAATATTTACTATTTCACAATGACTTCCTACTCTCATAGGCATTGACCATGTTCCAACGCCACTTGAAACAATAACATGAGTACCTGAATTATTATAGTATCCATAATCAACTTCATACATTAAATCAGTTACAATGTTAGCTGGAAATAATTGTCCTCTATGAGTATGACCTGATAATATCAAATCAACTTTTTCGCTGTATTCATCTATATACATTGGATTATGTTCAAGCATAATTATTGGCAAATCGTAATCTAATTTTTCATCTATATTACTTCTTTCTATATTTTCTTTATATCCACCTATAGGAGTTTTATCAAGTCTTCCAAAAATAACTAGTTTATTGTCGATTATTTCACTTTCATCCATAAGTACTTTAATATTACTTTTATTTAGTAAATCAAGCATTTTATCAAATGTTTTTCCTGAGTCATGATTTCCAAGAGATGCGTATACTCCATACTTTGTTTTTATACTACTTAAGTCTTTTATTACTTTTTCAGGATTTTTTATTGCATAATAATCGTTATCAAATATATCACCGCTTATTAATAGTAAATCTGCATTTTTAGAATTTATTTCTGAAACAATTTTAGGTAGTCTTTTTTCAGAGTTTACTGCGCCTAGGTGTAAATCACTTATCATTATGATATTTATGTCCAAATTGTCTTCTTTTGAGTTAATTTCGATATCATATGAAACATTTTTAATATTATTACCATTTACTAAACCATATATAAAAGTACACAATGTCATAACAAATATAAAGATTCCACTATATAATCTAATATTTTCTATTTTAAACTTAAATAGATTAATACATATAATAATTAAATCTGCTAATATACAAAACAAGAATATATAAATGTAAAAACCCATCACATATGAACTTATATATTTTAAAAACTCTTTTATTCCATCACTAATTCCAAACATACTCCTTAAAAATCCAAGTATCATGAGTAATGTTAAAATTACAAATATACTAATACATATAATTTTATTTATTTTTGGAAAAATAATACTTATACATTGAAACATTCTAATTCCTAAATAATAATCTATAATACCAAACATTAATAACATAAAAATGATTCCAAATATTGCCATAAAACTACCTCTTTATATATTCTAAGTATATCATAGTTTACTTACTTTTTATTATGTTTAATATTTCTTTTAACAATAATAAAGAGACACTTATTTTCCTAAGTATCTCTTCTTTCATATAAATTATTTCTTTCTCTTAAATAACTATCGTGTAAATTTTTTGTTGAATATTTGATAAAATATTCATATTTATGAACTATATATTATTTTTTATTATTTGTAAAGTATTAATCACCAAATAGCAAAAGAATATTACGCCTTTTGTTCTATTTGCTCTTTACCATATTTCCACTTATTATACTTTTTTAAATCATCTTTTGCAAAATCTAAGCATTTACCCAAAATTGCAGCATCATCTGCCAATCCAAGAATAGGTATGACATCAGATACTAAATCTGTAGGCGATAGAAAATATATCAACGCCGCAACAATTGCAAGCATTGTACCAGACGGAAATTCTGTATAGTATTTTTTCACATAATCTTTAACTAACATAATTAGCATCGGTATCATTGATAATTTGTCACCTAATTTTGGAACGGTTTTTAATTTTTTTCAGTCTTTTCAAGAAAATCATCAACTTTTTCATCATCATCCAATATTTCTTTCGCTTGATTATATCTTTTTTCCAATTCTTCCTTTGCCTTGGATTCTGCATTTTTCATTACTTCTTTTATTTTATCTACTGGAATATTATCTTTTATTTTATCCACCGAAATATTTTCTTTTATTTTATCAGTATGAATCTTATCTTTTAAATCACTAAACTTCATTATTATCTCCTAACTAATTATTTTTCTAATTTCCAATTAATAGTATAATTAGATTCATCAATTGGAACTGCTTTTTTAATCATTTCTTCTAAAATCAATTGTGCTCTTAATTGTGCTTGATTTAATATGTCTTTATCATTAGATGCAAATTCCTTCATATTATTTTGTGCTTTTTGAAATGCCTTTTCTGAATCATCTAAAGTAATTGGATTTTTATTTATTAATCCATCCCTATTTTCAATAAAATCATTTTCATCAAACTTTACTATATCTGGTTCACCTACAACAATTGCCTTTGGTACAAATACACTTATCTCAGTATCTTTAACTTCAATTTTAACTTTTGATAAATCTATACCAAGCTCAATTGAACCAGTATATTCAACAAACATTTCTCTATCTTTTTCCAAAAAATGAGTTAACCCATTTCCTGCTTTCTTTTCATGTTCAATAACATTATGATAAAGAGCTTCATATGATACAAGTTCAGATTCTAATTTAATTTTTTCAATTGCTTCTTTTAAATCGATTTCTTTATTTCCACATCCAGTTAAACAAAATGACATAAATATACAATACACTATCAATAATACTTTTTTCATCTTATACCTCTTATTCAAATATAATTTCATAACTATCACCATTTATTTTTTCAAGTTGTTCATAAAATGATTTCAATACAACAGTAGCTTGATTTTGTGACGTTTCAATTAATTGTTCATCGTTAGAACTTCTTTCTCTAATTTCATTCTTACACAATTCTATTACCTTTGGTAATGATGATGCAGGATGGTCACCACCATTTAAAGAATTAACTTTTACATCTTCAACAGTATCAACAATTGGTTTTGGCATTGTTATAAATACTTTTCCTCCTTCATGTTTGTATTTTATATCTTCTACTTGATATTTAACAACAACCTTTCCTTTACAAGAAACAACGTGTTCAAAATCACTAATATCATTTGATTTTTTGTCACATTTTTTATCACCATCTTTACACTTTTTTGCAATAACATTGTAATTAAATGTTGCAACATTTAATTCTGCTTTTTCCACAAACCCTTCAAATGTAGAACTTACTTTTGTAATTTCATCCCCTTCACTCGAACTAAGCACACCAATGATGACACTGACTCCCAATGCAATACCACAGCCTATTAGTATTACTTTTTTGTTTTTCTTAAAAAACTTTTTTATTTTTTCTTTATCCATACTTATACCTCCACTAAAGAAAATGTTTTTTACGCGAATTAATTTAATTCTTATTCTAAGATAATTATATATTTTAATTCATATAATGTAAAGTTGAACCTAACAAAAAAAAAGTAATAATATTTACTTTCTTTTTAAAGTTAAATCTTCATTTTTTATTTTATCTATGTATGATAGTATTTCTTTTTTATCACTACTTACAAAATAATAGTCTCTTACATATTCTTTTGCAAATTTTTCGTTATATATTTTTTCTACAAATGAAAGCAGTTCATCATAGAATCCTTCACAATTGTAAATAATTATTTCTCTATTATGTTCATGGCATCTTTTACTTTCTATTGCCGTGAATAATTCATATGCACTTCCAAATCCGCCCGGTAAGAATAAAAGTACATCACTTTCTCTTATTAATCCATCTGTTCTTTCATTAACATTTTTAGTTATTATTTCTTCAGTACATTTTAGATCTTCAAAATCTTTTACATATGCTTCTGGACAAATTCCAACAATTCCTCTTTCATGATTTAATGCGCTCATATATGCATCTGACATTATTCCAGAATTACAAGCTCCGAATACTAAATCATTTTCTTGTTCAAATAATTCATCTAATAATATTTTTGAATCTTCTCTATATTTATTTGGGATATCTTCTGATGCTGAGCATCCTACGAATATTCTCATTACTTCACCTCACTTTTATTATATCAAATAAAAAGAGAAAATTAAATTTTCTCTTATACTGGTCTAGGATATTCATTGAAGAAAAATACATCATGTTCTGGCATCATGAATTTTGAAGGAACACCTACTTCCACTCCTCCTTTGCTCCATTCATTTTCTTCATCCCAATAATTATAACGTATTACACTAAATTGCATTTTTTCAAAATCATCTTCTGAATATGTATAACCTTCATCTGTTATTACATCTTTATCATATATCCAGTTATTATTTTTTCCAAGTATAGAAAAACCTGCACTTTCTGAAATTGAACAATAAATATTATTTTCTTCCAAAGTACAATAATTTAATGCTTCTTCTTCATTTTTAATTTTATAGTTTTGCATTATTAGCATTTCAACTTCATCACCTGGCATATATATTTTTTTACTCTTTAGAAATATTGGTTTTTCGCATATAACATAACTCGCTTCTTCTTTTTGACCATTCATATAAATGTTATTACATTTATTATCTATAATTTCGTAGTCTTCTAGTAATTTTATATTAATTACTTCGTCAGAATACATTGCTGGTGAATATATTACATGATATCCATTTTTTATTATTTCTACATTTACGTTTAAATTTAATTTGAATAACTGAGTTGCATTTACAATTAATGGAATACAATTTATTAATAACATTATGAATATGAAAGTTACATTATTTAAATCTTTCTTTTTCATAGTGAATAATACTATACATGATATTACTAGTACAATAGATAAGATTATAAATGTTATATTGTCATTTCCTGTTTTTGGATTTTTTATTATTTCTCCACTATCATCTACTATTTCTAATATAGCTTTGTTTTCTTCAGTGTATTTATTTTCAACAAATTTGCTTTCTTCAACTTCTTGGTTATATGATACTACTAAATATATTATATTTTCACTATTGGGTTTTATATTTCCTTCTTTGTAATATTTATAAGTTATATTTTCATTATTTAAAAATGATGTATCTTCTTTTAATTCATATTCTTCATTTGTATTATTTTTTACAATAAGTTTATATTTAATATAGTTATTTACTTCTCTAAATTGTACATCTAAATTTATGTTTAATCCATCTATAACTGGTGATGATTTTTCAATTGCATTTGCTGTTATATAATCTAGTTCAATTGACTCAATTGTTATAGTTTCTTCTGCATTTATTTTTGTAATAAATAATGTACTTATAATAAGAAATATTAAAATTATTTTTATTTTCTTCATAATTATCACCTACACTGGTTCTTCGTATGGTGTAAATAATACATCATGTTCTGGCATTGTGAATTTAAATGGTGCTAGTATACTTGCTTCATTTTCATAAATAAGTTCTGCATCTTGTTCACTTTCAAAATTCATTAATTCAATATCATTTTCCTCATATGTGTATCCATACTTTTCAATATCACCTTTATAATAAAAATACCCATCTGGCTTTACATCCCAAATGCTATAACTTTCACATACTATATTTTCATCTATTATTTCGCATCCTCTACTTAAATCATTATATGTTTTTCTAAATAGTATTTCTTCCTCGATTTTTACGTTTTCACCCGGTACGTATTTTTTATTTCCTTTGTATATTATTCCGTAACTACACAATTTATATTTTGTTTCTTCTGATTTTTCATCTAGATAAATATCTATACATTCTGAATGGGTTAAATCATATCTATCTAGTTCTTTGTAACTTATGAGTACATTCTCATATTCAATTACATAATCTACACTATAACCTTTTTGAATAAATACTTTAACACCTAAATTTAGTTTTAATTCTTCGCTTGCTGAGATGATATGAGGTAATGATAATATACATAATAGAACTATGCTTAATGTTGATATTTTTGTTTTATTTAATATTGTGGTTAATACTAACATGATTAATGCTAGAAGGATTAAATTTACTATTGTTAGTGGTGTTCCTGTATTTGGATTTGTTACTGGTTTTCCTTCTTCATTTAGTAATTTAATACTTGATATTTTTTCTTCTTTATATATTCCTTCATTATATTCTTCTTCGTTTACTTCCTTATCGTAACTAATTGTTAAATATACAATTGATGTGTCATTTGCTTTTATTTTGTTTTCTGTGTAATAATTGTATTTTACATAATTTGATGGAGTAAAATATGTTTCATTTTCTATAAAGTAGTCTTTATCTGTATTATTTTCAATTGTTACTTTATATTTTGCATAACTATTTAGTTCTCTAAATTCTAAAGATGTATCTATATTTAGACCTTCTGAAGTTGGTGATTGTATTTCTTTTGCATTTAAAGAAATATCTTCAAGTTCAATTGAAATAATTTTTATTGTTTCTTCTGCTGATATATTTGATATAAATAGTGAACAGATTAATATAATTAACAATACTATTTTTATTCTTTTCATTTTTATCTACCATCCTATAATTATATTATATCACAAAAAAAGAGAAAACTTACATTTTCTCTATTTTCATAAAGTTTGTTGTTTTTGCATTATTTGGGAATCCACCTGTGATTACAATTAGATCATTTTCTTTTATATCTGTGAATTCTTTTGCTCTTATAATTGCATCTTCTACAATTTCGTCAGTTGATTCATATTCTTTTGTTATAACTGGATATACTCCTGAATTTAATGCTAAACCTCTTGCTACTTTTTCACTTGGTGTATTTGCTAAAATTAAACTTCTTGGTCTTAAGTTACTTATTAATCTTGCTGTTCTTCCACTCATTGTAGCTGCAACAATTAATTTTGTATTTAATAAATTACTTGTATCTACAACACTTGCTGCAATTGCTTCTGAAATTTCATCTACAACTGTATTTTTTTGAATTGTATATTCTAAATGTTTTTCTGCTTCTTCACAAATATTTGCCATATATTTAACAGTTTCGCTTGGGAATTTTCCAGTTGTTGTTTCACCACTTAACATAACAGCATCTGTTCCATTAATTACAGCGTTTGCTATATCTGATACTTCAGCTCTTGTTGGTCTTGCGTTTTTCTTCATTGATTCTAACATTTCAGTTGCAACTATACAGAATTTTCCTTGACGTCTACATTCTTTAATAATAGCTTTTTGTAGGAATGGAATTTGTTCCATTGGTGCTTCTACTCCTAAGTCTCCACGAGCAACCATAATACCATCTGATAATTCAACTATTTCTTTTAAGTTATCTATACCTGTTGTACTTTCAATTTTAGAAATTATTTTTATATCACTATTTTCTTCTTCAATTATTTTTTTTGCTTTTAATAAATCATCTTTTGTTGATACGAATGATAATGCTAGAAAATCTCCATCATGGTTACATGCATATCTTATATCTGCATCATCTTCTTTAGATATAAATGGAATATCTAAGTGAACTCCTGGTGCACTTAAACTTTTTTTATTTCCAAGAATTCCTCCATTTATTATTTTACAAGTTACTCCATCTTCTTCTTTTGAAATAACTTCAATTTTCATAAGTCCATTTTCAAGTAATACAACATTTCCTACTTGTAATGATTCTACTGCACTTGAATGATTTACACTAAATCTTTCTTCATTTCCTAGCACTTCTTCTTTTACTATTCTAATAGTTTTTCCTTCTACTAAATTAATAGAATCATTTTCAAGCATTCCATTTCTAAATTCTGGTCCTTTTGTATCATATAAGATTCCTATATGTTTTCCTGTAATTTCTCTTACTTTTTTTACTGTGTTAACTACGTTTTCTTTTTCTTCTAATGTAGCATGAGAAAAGTTTATACGTGCAACATTCATTCCATTATTTACCATATTACACATTACATCTACATCACAACTAGATGGTCCAATACTACATATTATTTTTGTCTTTTTCATTACTTCTCTCCTTCTTTCTAAATTTACGCCTGGTATAATATATCATAATTTTTTTTCTAACTCAAGATTAAATTTTTATTAATATTACACCAAATATTATTAATATTGCAGCTATTATTTTTTGATAAATTTTTGTTTTGTTTTTTGATACAAAATATTCATATATTGTATTTAATATCGCAGTTAGTGTTAATAGTGGTGCTACTACACTAACATTTCCTATTTGATATGCTCTTACTGATGATATTAACATTATACACCAAGTAAAGGCTGATATTAAGAAATCTATTTTATTATATCTTTTAAATTCCTTTTTTATTTCTTGAAGTGAATGTCTTTCAAATATAAATATTAATAATGCTGGGGCACTTACTGTAATAATTGTATATATTCCTAAATTAAAATTATCACTTATATTTACATTTATAAGCATTGCTATTGCAAATAAGAAATTTGATATTAATGACATTATAAAATACTTATTAATTTTAAATTTTCCTGATTCGAAAGTTAGTAGTATATTTGCAAATATTATTATAATTGATCCTATTATTTTTTTTAATACAATTTCTTCATTTAAAAATATGAATCCTAGTATTATCAAAAATACTGTTGATAGTTGTTTTAACATACTAAATACACTTGGATCTAATCCATATCTTGCTTCAATATTTAATCTATCTGTTAGTGCGTATATTATTACAACTATACCTAATATAATTAAACTTTCTACTGGTGGAAATTTCATTTCAAATAATGGTATAAATAAAATTGCAAATAACGCTGTAAATATTTCTAATAATATAGTTAAACTCCCTGCATTTTTCATTTTTCTATTTGCTTTTTTAAATGTTTGGGCAAATATTACTGCACTTATTAAATAAACTATTACCCAAAACAACCAGTTATTCATTAGTTTCATATTATTCTCCTTAAAAAAAAGAAGATATTAATCTTCTTCATCACCATATTTAATTTCAATTATTAATGAATAAATTTCATAAATAAATATTAAGAAACATGGTACAAGTACTAGGAATAAGAATCCCCATTTTGATGTTGTGATTGATAAAAATCCTCCAATTTTAGAATATTTTTCAACTGCTTCTCCTAATACAAATTTGATATCAAATGTACTACCATTTTCAAATGATATTGCATTTTCATCTGGATATAATTTTCCTACAGTACCGATTTCTATAAATGTATTTCCATATGCATCTACTCTTACTGCAAAAATTTCATCTCCTACTTCTACTTTATCTGCGTATCCTAGTCCTTTTGTAAAACCTCTATTTTCTACAACAACTAAATCACCTTTATCATAGTTTTCTGAATATATTTTGTCAGTCATTAGTATTAATGATTTATTACCAAATTGACTTATTCCATAATCATTATATGATAGTAATAATATTGTCATTGATAGTGCGAAAACAAAGAATACTATACCTAGTATACCTGTAATAATTTTCTTCATTACTTCTATTACTTTCATTTTTCTACTCCTTTATTATTATCATTTTATCATATATAAAGTACGTTTATCAATATTATTGACACTCAGTCTCTATTAATGAAAAATCTGTGTCTTTAAATGTATCATTTTTATTAATTCTATAAAATAAATAATTAATATTTGATTTGCTATTTACTTTGATTGTTGCATTATTAATATAGCCATTATCATCTACCACATATGAAATAACATTACTATCATTATCTATTCTTAGTTTTGAACTATCAAATGATAATTTTACACATTTAGTTTCGTTATAACTATTAGATATTACTAATCTACTATATTCTTCATATTCGTTATATATAAGGTTTAGGGAACCTGTTTCATCTAAACTTCTACTTAGTATAAATTCATTTTTTAAAGTTCTTGTATATGGACTGGTACTTTTTACAGTAATTTCAACAGTAATATTATTAAGTTCTTTTTCGTCATTACTTACCACTTCAAAGTAATTATTGGCTACTGTTTCTTTTACTCTATATGAGTATCCTTCATTATTACAAGTTTCTTTGTTATATGAGCTTACATCTTTTTCATCTTTTAAGTTAACACAACCTTCATATGTACTTAGTGTTCCTTCATACACATTTGATTCTGTTCCGTTTATTTTACATGTTCCATTTACTTCTCCTAGAATTTTACAAGTTACTTCGTAGTTTATGTCATATTCTGTTGCGATATATGAGTTTAAACTATTTCTTACGTCGAAATATACTTTACTTCCATCCCAGTCATTTTTAATTCTTTTATTTTCAAGTTCTTTGCTTGTAAAATAAAATCCTTTACTTTCTAAATAATAATTCCATATTGAATTTGATACATATCTTGCATAAGTTATACAATAAGAAAGTGCTAATATTGAACTTAAGATAATAATTAATATAATTAATTTCTTTCTATTATTCATTTGTCTCACCTACTTTTTGCCAACTCTTAATTTCTATATCAATATAATCTACTAGATCTGAATATTCTTCTTCGTTGTATTTTTCATCAAATTCTACTTTTAATTCATAATCATCATTTACATTTGTTGTATACTGCATATTTTGTATTTCAGTTGTACATAATACTTCATTACTATCGTTTCTTGCAAATGATTCATCACATACAAGTATTGCTTCTTCACTTTCTCCTTTATACAATTTTATATCCAGTGGCATAAAGTGATATGTTGATATCAATATTTGATAATCAATTGTAACGTTACTTGTATTTACTTTTTCGTTAACTTCTTTATTATTACTTACTGAAAACTTATATGAAGTTTTATCTCCTGGTTTTAAATCACTTAATGCTAGTGAGATATGATCGGTTTGATTTGCTTCAAATATGAATGATGCTATTTCTTGGTTTATTATTAAATTTAGTTCACTTGTAAATGCTGAATAAGTTACTCCAAGACCTAATACAATCATAATTAAGAGGAATATTATCATGAAAATTCTTTTTTTTATTTTCATTCTATTCATCCCCCTTAACTATAAATTTCTTTTCCATACTACCAACTTTATTATCTCCATCGTATAAATCAAATACTAGTTTATATCCATTTAAATTAAATAGTCTATTTTTAAATGATAATGAGTATAACTCATAATTACCTGATGAAGTTATTTCTTTATCTAAATAATATGTTTTATTTTCTGTTGGTTCTAATTCTGTATATAGATAATCTTGTAAGTCAACTAGTGAATATGTTTGATTGTATGCTGTTAATTCATTCTTTTCATATAGTGATACTCTTACATTTGGATTTTCTATTTCACTTTGATATAACATTTCAAAATTTAATGTTTTATCTTGGTTTTTCATAAATATTCTGTCATTTCCTTGAATAACGATATCAAATTTATAATCCACATTATAATTATCTACTATATTTATTGGAATGCTAACACATTCTGTTATTTCTACATTATCATAATTTATTCCATCATATGAACTGTATGGACAAATATAAAATGCATAATTTCCTTCTAGTTTATTATTATTTACAAATGTGTCTATTACAATATTTCCTGTTGTTTGATCTTCTAAATTAAAATGTACTGTTCCATTACTATATGGATTATATACTTTATCATTATATTTAAATTGAATATTTGATAAATATGTTTTATCCATTATTGTAGTATTATCAACATCTATCATTTTTAATTCAAGACCATATTTTTTATCTTGTAAATTTGAATCATTTAATGATGTATTTTTTGGTTTTATATTAAAATCAATAATATTAGAATTGTCTTTATTATAATCTATATATCCTGTGAAATTAGATGTTACTTGTAATTTTGTTTTTTCATTTTTAATATTAAATGTTTTTATATTACTTTCTAGTGTTGGTATCACTTTGTTTCCTTCACTATCATTAACTTCTAATAGAATTTTTACATCATTATAATCTTTATCTATTGTTGTATTTTTGAAATCAATTATTACTTTAAAGTCTTCGGTGATTTCTCCTAAATAAATATTTTCATTTAATGATTTTGTTTCAATTGAACCTATTTCTTTAAATAAATTAAATGGATAAGTTGCTTTATTATTTGTGTTATATCCATAATTATCAGTTGTTGTTTTATATTTATATACTTTATTTGTTTCATTATCAATTAAAGTTATTTCTGTCTTTTCTGGAAGTAATATATTTGAAACTATATTATGTGTATAACCATCTATAATTAAATTACTATCTATATAACTATAATTAAATGCGATACTTGATTTACTTGTTATATTCACTCCGGTATTTACATTTGTTCTTCCAACCATCATTTCATTCATTACGTATCCATCTACTGTTATGTAGTCTGTTGAAATATAGTTTTCGTTTCCATTATTATCAATAATTTTAAAGTAATAAATATTATTTTCATTACTTGATACTTCAACTTTATCTACGTATTGAGTCCATACTTCACTTAATTCTTTTAAGTTATTTTCTGTTAATAATTCACTAGTTACATAATAACTAATATTATCTTTGTTTACATATTCTTCGTTAACATTAACAACAATATTATCAGTTTTTGATAAATATATTGTTTTTGGAACTGTTGTTACACTTGAATATTTATAATTACTAATTGTTATATTTGCTATTGTATTTTCTGGATTAACAATTAATATATCACTATTTATATATGTTATATTATCATTACTATCAGTTATTTTAGCATAAATAATATAACTTCCTTCTTCATTAATTGTTTTTTCGCTTTCATATTTTGTATATTCAACTGTTTTATAATCTTCTAGTGGTGTCATTGATTTATGTAAATAATATTCAATATTTTTTACTTCTGCTAGTGCATCAGTTGTATTTATATTAAACATAAAGTTTGTTGAGAATTTATGTGTGTCTAAGTCATTTGCTAATGTATCCCATGAATAGATACTTACATTTATTTTTGCAACTGGTCTATTTAAATCATCTATATATAATATTGGATAACTTTCATTTTCAAATACCCAAATATTTGTATTATTAACAAGTGTGTCGTTAATACTTACAAATTCATTAAATAGTAATGTTTCTTTCATAAAATTACTATTTTTTAGTGAATTTATATCTTTTGATGTAAATCCTCCTGTTACTTCACCATTTTTAATGGTATCACTGTTAATTGCATAACTATTTGTTATTGTTACATTTGATTCAACAGTGTCGATTACGTAACTTGTAGATGCAGTGAAACTATTTGATATAGTTACATCTCCACTTGATACGTTATATATAAATGATGAAGTCAAATCTTTATTATTATAAAATGAGTCAATTACTACATTTCCACTATTAATGTAGTTTATTAAACCTGAGGTTACATTTGATTTGATTTCTCCAGTATTATATCCATTTTTGAAAGTTAATGTTCCACTTGTTGTATGTATAAATCCTGAAGAATAATTTTTAGCACTTATATAAGCTTTATTTACTACATTATTTAAATTTGTGTTATTTGATGAAATTGCAAATGATGAAGATACTCCGTAATCACTTACAACTACATATTTTAAATTGTTTAATTGATATTCATCTTCTGTTAATAATGAAAAGGAAAGTTCTTGTGTATTTTTGTTTAAACTAATTTCAAATTTACCATTTTCATATTCAGTTCCATTTATCACTAGTTTATTATTTTCTGTACTTGTAAATTCACCAGTTAATTTTGACGAAACATAATTTCCTTGATAACTAAAATTACTTAGATTAATTTTATTATCAACAAGTTCAGTAATATCAAATGTTGTTGTCATATTTTCATTGCTACCAATAACATAGCCATCTATCATTACGTTATTAATAGTTGCATCTGAAGTATCAACAGAAAGCATTGCTGTATTATTTCCACCATAAATAAGTGAATTTGTTATATATAGATTACTTATATTTCCACTTAAGTTATCAAATAAAGCTAAATCATTTTCAGTATTTGACGTCATATATAATCCATATATTCTATATAAATTACCATCTAAATTACCTTTAAAATCTTTTATTTTAGGAAATTCATTTATATTTCCTTCACTATAGTTTGTAGTATATTCTTCAATTTCATATATACTATCATCAACTTGATAACTAATAGTTCCATCATAACTAAATATACCTTTATTTAAAACGATATCATTTCCGAGTTTAAAGTATACTCCTTTATAATCTGTATGTTCTAGTTGACTTTGGAAATATGCAAATTCACTTCCGTTTGAAATAATATATGGATCAATTTCTGTTCCTGTTCCACTGTTATACTTTGTAGCTACACTTCCGTCCCATTCACTTATTTCATAATAAGATGTTCTATTTTTATATCTTGCTAGTGTAGGAAAAAAAGCATACACAAAAATACTAATACCTAAAAGTATTAATAGAATTTTGAATTTTTTTGTATTCTTTATACTTTCCATATTTACTCCTAAAAATAGACATACTTATCTATTATCAATTATTATTATAACATATTATTTTTAATAATACATTAAAAAAATCTAAAGTTTTTCGTTCTTTAGACTATTTTTTTAATATCGATTTTATTGCTTCTTTTCCTTCTTCAAATATACCCTTTCCATCTGTTATCACACTTTTTACACTGTGTACTACTATTCCAATAATACCTACTGTTTTTACTATTGTTTTTAATCCTTTTCTTACATCTTCTTCTGTAATATTTCGTATTTTATGAAGACTTCTATTAACAAATGTATCATTTTTCTTTAGTTCTATAATTCTATCATAAAATTCTTTTGCGTCATCATTATTTTTAAACTTTATGTTAATACTTTTCGTGTTAAAAATAACATCTACTGTTTTTTCCACTACTCTTACTAAAGTTCTGTTGTTTTTATATTTTATTTCACTTATTAAAAATTCATCTACATCTATATATTCACCAAAAAATACATATTTTTTCTTTTTAAAATTAAAACTTTTCTCTTCGACAAATAAATACATTAAACCTTTATATCCATTACATTTAATTTTATAATATTCCTTCATATTTTACTCCTATTAAGAATATTATATCACAAAAAAAAGAAGATTACTCTTCTTTACTTTCTTTATCTATAATTTTTGATACTTGTACCATAAACCATACTTCATCTAATGATAATTTACTATTTTCAATAACATTAAGTCTTAGTATGATTAATACTTTATTTAATAATGTTTTAATGTTTTCTTCTGTTACATCAGCAGGTTCAACATTAATTGCATTTAATTTATATTTATTTGCTATTACTTCTGATACATTAGAATCATTAAATACTTCAATACCTTCAGCAATTATATTGTTTGGATTCATTGAATAGAAATCATATTCATCACTGTATTCAATAATGCTTTGATAATCTTCAAGTTCATATGCTCTTCTAATTGCATCTTTTTTATAATAATCATAACTATAATATAAATGTAGTACTTCTGATACTGTCATGTCTTGACTAATATTTTTAATTACTATTTCTTTTGTATATTCATCATCATATTTACTATATAAGTCAGCTAATTCTCTTACTAAATGACTTGATTTCATTTTAGCAAGTTTTAAAGCACTTTCACTCTTAAATCCAAATAATCCTCTTGGTTTTTTAACTTTAGCATTTTGTTTATCAAGTTCTTTTTCTTTCTTGATAATTTCTGCTTCAATTTCTTTTGTTTTTGGTAATTCTTTTGTATCTATTAATTCTTTGTAATCATTTTTGAATTGTTCAAATAAAGGTACAAATTTCGCATAATTATCATATTCTTCTAAACTGTATTTTAGCTTTAATAAAATTTCACAAACTTTGTTATATTCTTTTTCATTTGTTATATCAAAGTCAGGACCTAATAGTGAATTAAAGGCACCTTCTCTAATTTTATTTCCAGGTAAATAATGATTTATATCAATTTCACCTTTTGTAGCTAGTGATACAATTTTCTCTACTTCTTTATCAATTGATTCATTTAATTTAGAATAAGCATGTTTAAGTTTCTCTAAGCAATCATCATAATCTTTGATTCCTTTTTCATGCATAGTAGTTTTTTGTAATTTTGAAATATATGCTTCAAATTTACTTGTATTTTTACGAATAAGTTTTCTAAAATTAAGTCCGATGTGAAGAATTAAATCTGGATTAACCCAATATATTTTTTCAAATACTTCTGATACTTTTTCATATTTTTTTTGAATACCGTATCTTACATCTAAAAATTCACTCATATATTCTTGTACATGAACATTATAGTCAAAATCTTCTCTATCTAATTTAACTCCGATAAATTCAAATTTATCTAAGAAACTATTAATAATGTCATTTAAAGAATTAAAATTAAATACATTATAATTATCAATTTGATAAAGTAACTCATCAAATCTTAATTTTTCAAAGAATGTATTTGATGGATTTAATAGAAATCTTGTTTGTTCTAATTCTACTAAGTTTTCTCTTTCTTCATCATGCTTTTTTTCTTTTACTTCAAAAGAATGATTTTTAGCTAATAAATATGTTTTAACACTATTTTTATATTCAGTATATTTTTCAACATACTCATCTATAGTTTTATTTAATTTCTTTTGATTTGCTTTTGTTTTAACAGGCATAGATGTAATAAGTAGTCTTTTAGCATCTATATCTTTATTAATAAATTCTAAAAAATTATTCATCTTCATCCTCTTCCTTGTCATTTACTTCAATTTTATTTTCTTTTAAAAATGATAAAAATTCATCTATATTATTATATACATCAATTAGTTCATGTAGATCTAAAACTGATAAATCAAAATTTACTTTTTCTTCTTTTTTAGCCATAATTAATTATTCTCCTCATCATTAAATGAATCATAACCAAGTGTATCTTTTACAAATCCGATTGTAATATCAACATTTGTTCCACTTGATAAAGTTTCTAAACTATCTATATCTTGACCTTCAATCCATACATAAATTCTTGCTTTTGTATATCCATCAGGTACAGTAAACAATGGTTTTCCAAAGTCAGCTTCTGTTATTGTTTCTTGTAAGTTAAAATTCTCTGTATCTAAAGAATCTGTTCCAAAAATAGTTGATTCTATTGGTTTTCTTACAACTGGATTTACATTTGCATATGTTGGATATGGTTCTCCGTTAATAACTTCTATTTCGTGTCTTGTAGCGTTATCTATAGCCATTTGTGTATGTTGAGTTTTAAATGGTTCAAATATAATTGCTTCACAATCATTGTTACACTTAATATTTTGAACTTCAGAAGGAGATGCAGTCATTGGTAGGCTTCCTACTTTTACTATACCAATTCTTAAAGAATTAATTAATCCTTGCATTTCTTCATCTAACTCTTCATTTATAGTAAATCCTGTACTACCGTCAAAATATAAATTATCAGCAACTGGTGATCCTGTATCATTTTTAAAGAATACATCAAATGCTAGAAAATATGAATATTTTTTTGGTGAGCTTTGATCATATAGCGTTGTTGTAACCATACCATTTTTCTTATTTATAAAGTCTGTATATAAAACTCCTGATGTAGTATATACATCAAAGAAATGTGAATTTCTACTACTGTTACCATTTGTAGAAACAGGAACAAGTCCATTAGCATTCCACATAGTTTTAAATCCTGGGTATGTTCTTCCAAGATCGTCATATAATAAATCTCTTGAAATATCTATATAATTACCATAAGTTACTGCGTCATGTGATATAGACAAACCATCATTTCTTGTAACTAACATATTAAATGTATTAATTTTAACATTTAGTGTTGTTGAAAACCATGCATAACTTGATGCTATCAATAATACTGCTAGTAAAAATATAACAACTAATGTTAAGAAAATATTTCTTTTATTTTCTCTATACTTCAATACTACTTTTTCCTTAGTTTCTTTTACTCTTTGTCTTCTTGGTTTTTTTTCAGTAATATTAGTTTTTTTTGTTTTTACATTTTTTTCATTAACGGTATTTTTCTTTTTAGCAGTTGTTTTTACATTTGCTTTCTTAGTTGTTTTTGCCATAAAACACCTCCAGAATACAAATAAAGAGTAATAATAAATCTACTATTACTCCCTATCATACTCTAAATTACTTAATTATTTTCAATAATTTCATCTTGTTCGAATCTTTCTTTAGTAAATCCGAAGTTAACTGTAACTTTCTTTCCTAAAGATGAGAAGTCATAGTTATCAATATCTTGTCCTTCAATCCAAACATATACTCTTACTTTAGTTACACTATTTGGAGCTAAAGTCATGAATGTTGGTCTCTTAACTCCGTTTTCAACTTTTTCAGTATCAGTAAAGTAATCCATAGCAACTAATTTAGCAGTTTTTTTATCATCTGCTGATAATGCCATATAATCTTTGTATGTCATTCTATTGCTTGTATATTTATTATAGTCATCTCCATCGTATACATCTACGTTAGATCCAACTAATAATTCTTGAGCTACAGCATATGTAGTATATGCAGTACCATTTTCAACTGTTTTACAAGCTGTTCCTACTTTATAAGATGCATCATCACTTACAGTTGCTCCATCTCTTTCATAACATGCTTCTTCATACCAATTGATTGCATTTTGTACGTGTGCTTTATCATTTGGTTCCCAAATAGTAGCAGTTCTACAAATTCCAGTAGTAGTTTTTACTTTTTTACCATCTACTGTTTCCTCTACATCACTACATGTAATATCATTAATTTGTTTTTGAGTTGCCCCATCTTGTTCTACACGTCCGATTTGAACAAATCCTACTCTTATAGAGTTTTCAATTCCTGTTCCAGGAATTCCATTTTCATCACTTCCAGTAACTCCGTTGAATGCTACTGTAACTGCAGAATCATCTGTTAAATAAATTGCTTCTTCATTTAACACATTATTATCTGCATAATATTCTTCTCCTGATTTATTTCTAATAAATAAATCGAATGCAACATATCCTTTTCCTTTAGTTAATGCATCATCAGTAGTAGCTGGATATGTAACTCTACTAGCTAATAATCTATAACCACCTTTTGTAGCAGTTAAACTTCCTTTTTCGAATAAAATCATTTCAGATGCTGTTGAATCAGTATCTCCTACTGATGACATTGGAATTAATCCACCTTCAGCCCATGTGTTTCTATGTCCTGTATATGGAGTAGCTTCTTTTGCATTTAATTCTTCAGTCCAGCTATCGTCTGCACCAGACATAGATAATTCTAATCCTTCGGCAGCTGCAATTTTTACGTCAAATTGACTAACAGAAACACTTTGCATTCCAATAAACCATGCATATGTTCCAACAATAAGCATTACTCCAAAAAGGCAACACATTAGAGCCATATTTCTTACTCTATTTGAACTTTTTTTGCTTCTTGCCATTTTTTACTCCTTATTTATTTTGTCTATATAATTAGTTTCCTTTTGTATAATCTCCGATTACATCTTCTGGTAATGTAGCGGTACCAGTTTTATCATAATCTACATCAACATCAGTAAATCTTTCTTTAGTAAATCCGAATTGAACTGAAATTGCATTTCCTAATTGTGCAAAATCATAGTTATCAATGTCTTGACCTTCAATCCAGATATATACTCTTACTTTAGTAATACTATTTGGTGCTAAAGTAATGAATTCTGGTCTATCCATACCTCTTTTTAATTTTTCAGTATCTGTGAAATAATCATAAGATTGTAAATATTTATCTGTAACTGATTTAGTATATCCATTATATGCTGCTCCATCATAGATATCAACATTTGTATTATTTTTATCATCGATTACTGTTGCAATTGCATATGTTGGATATGCAGTATCATCAGAAACTGTAGCACATTTTCCACTATATGCTCCATCAACTGTTATATCATCACCTGTTCTTCCTAAACAAGCTTCATTATACCAATTAATTGCATTTTTTACGTGATCTTTATCATTTGGTTCCCAAATTTGAGCTAATCTTGAATTACAGATTACAGTAACTCCGTCTCCACCTGCACAAGATAATTTTTGGATTTTTTCATCACTTGTTTCAGTTGCTTCAACTCGAGCGATTTGTGCAAATGCAACTCTTACAGAGTTTTCAATTCCTGTTCCTGCAGTTCCGGCGAAATCGCTTTCAGTAGATCCTCCACCATTAGTAGCAACAGTTACAGCAGAATCAGTTGTTAAATAAATTGCTTCTTCATTTAATACATTATTACTTGAATAATATTCTTCTCCTGATAAGTTTTTGATGAATAAGTCGAATGCAACATATCCTTCTCCTTCTTTTTCTGCTGTATTTTGAACTTTACTTGCTAAAATTCTATAACCACCCTTAGTAGCAGTTAAACTACCTTTTTCATATAATTCTAATTTTGAAGTAGTGTTATTAATAACTCCAACTGATGACATTGGAATTAATTCACCCCATACGTTTTGATTTCCATCGTAAGATTTTGTTTTATAGTCACTTGCATTGATTGAAACACTTTCTGTGAAATTTGTTTGTTTTCCATCTAATGATAATGCCAAGCCATCAATAGCAGCGATTTTTACATCGAATGCTGTAACACTAACACTTTGCATACCGATGAACCATGCATATGTTGATGCTACTAATAGAACTGCAAACAATCCTGTACTAAGAATCAATTTTTTTACTCTTTTGTCTTGTTTTTGATTTCTTTTTTTCATTTTTTCTTCCTTCCTTTTCTTTTTATTCGTCTATAAATTCTGATTTAAAGTCCATATGAACCTTAAATTCACCGCCTAAAATGTTATCTGTACATTCTAGGTCACTTCCTTCAAGCCACATTACTACAGTAAATTTATGAATGTCTTGTGGTTTGAAATTTGTAACATGTTCGCGAGTTACTAAATCTTGCGAAACAAATGCTATTGTACCCTTTTCAGGGTCACCTGTTGCTGATTGCTTCGCATAGGTTTTAACTTCCTCATCGTCCTTGTAAAGCCTAATACGTACAGCTTCATCAACATTCTTGATGACATCATCAATAACAATTTCATACCAGTAGTCAGCTACTTCCACACCTTCATTTTCAATGAAGAATGTGTAAGCCAAATAGTTATCTCCATTATGGGAACCACCACCATGCTCATGAAGATTATTTGGTAACCAATGTTGTGAAATGTTATCAAATGTCTGCGGTGTTTTAGCGTATAATTCACTACGATAAATCTTATAGTCAACATTATCATAAATAAGTATTCCTTTTGAAAAATACATATTTTTATCTAATGTTACGCTAAAATTTCCATTATTATAAACAATACCAATTACAAAATACATCATGGCTAAGAAAAGTAAAATTAAAAGTAATATCAAGTATAATATTTTTTTAATTTTTCTCTCACGTCTTAATTTTTCACTACTTAATTTAATTTCTCCCATACAATACCTCGTTATATAGTCATATTCTATCGTCTCTCTATTATGTAATTATAACCATATTCTGATATTTTTTATAATACAATTAAATTATATAAAATATCATGGTTTATGTCAATATAGATTGTCGAATTTTGCCGTACTTGTCTATATAAAAAAAGTGTTTTTTTCACACTTTTTTTATTCACTTGGAGTTGCAACAGCACTTAAATTTTGTTCAAATTTAATATTAGCTTTTATTTGTAATGGTACTTTATCTTCTTGTGTTGCAATTAATGTATCCTCTTCATCACTCATTGTTGCTGTTTCTCCATCAAACCATTCAAAGTATACTCTTATAGTAAATGGTTCAAATTTGAATTCTTCATCACTTGTTGTTGATGCTCTTTTGTAAAATTTTGTTCCGGTTATTTCGTTATTTTCTACAGCTTTTTTAACTTCAGGTTTTTCTCCCTCTAAAATTGAATATTCTGAAATTAACAAGTCTGGCATATTTTCATTTAATACTTCCAATGTAACATTATAATCAAATGTTATCTCTGTGTTACTAGGATCAATTTCAATATCAAAGTAACCTGTTGAAGAAGGAGCTATTTTATTTGCTGCAATATTTGAATTTTCATCAATTACTGGAGTTAATTCAATACTTGTTGTATTTCCACTAGTAATATCGCTTTCATTTACAAGAATTTTCCATGTTGCAAATTGTACTTCTAAATTTCCAGTTGTATCTGCTACATATCTTGAATAAGTATTACTCATAAGTGACATTGTTACCGCTAAAGTTACGATTATAAATAATATTTTCAATCTTGTTTTCATATCTAGTCCTCCTCTATGATTTAATTATACTTTAGGCTCTTATTGTACACAATATTTGACAATTTAAATTACACGCAATTTTACACTTTTTTTGTTTAGTTTTGTGTCAAATAAAAAATCTACTTTCGTAGATTTTTATTCTTCATATACTTTATCTTTTGATATTTTAATTATTGGTGTTACATAACAATCTGCTGATTTATTTTCAGGATATATTTTCATAACTCCTTCTCTATCTTTCTTCATTGCAAATGCTTTTGTACTGTCATATTCATAGTTTAACCAATAACACTTATTTGTAGCTAAATAATCAAATTTATTTGTATTATACTCAATATATCCGTTATATTTAATTACTTGGTCTTTTATATAATTATCGAATCTTGATTCATTAGTTACATAACCTACTATTGAATCACTTAATGGAATATTTTGACCAGTTGATACAATTTTTTCTCTTTTTAGAATTGTATTATGTACATCAAGTGATACTACATTTATTAAATCTTTTAAGTCAAATGGCTTTGTTTCTGTTGTCCATTCATTATCAATTTGATTATAAATACTTTCACTTAATTCATAAGTTCCATGCCCATAATCATTTAATAAATTTGGTATTAAATATACAAATTCTTCTTCTTCACGATACGTTGATATCATATTTGTTTTATAACAATTACCTTCGATTTTATCACATATAGTATCATCTTTTGGATTATATAAAATCATATTTCCAGTATTATAAGTAAATTTATCGACACTTTGTTCTGCTAGGAGTGATATTACTACTTTTATACTTGTTCTTGCATTATAATTTTCATCTTCGGTTTCAAGTTTTTTCTCGTTAGATTGAAAATCATATGTTTTATCTCCCCAGATACTATCATTTTTATCATTATCTGAGTCTAATGGCCATGATACACTTAAATCAATTGATGCTTCTCCAATATGTGCATCTATATATTGTTTATTCATACTTATATCTATACTAAATGGGTAATCATTAGTCAAATGATCAAGTAGTTCTCTTTGATTAATAGTTGTATCTAACTCATCATTAAGAATTCTGATACTTTCAATTTTATATGATAGTTTTGCATCACTATCACCTTTGTTTTTTATATTAATTGACTCTACTATTGTATCCATTCCTGGATATATATTTGTAAGTGGAATAACTATTTCATTTTCTGCACTACTTTCACCATTAAATTCAATATGCCATGCTTTAATATCAACATCTAATCCACTACTTGCCATACCTGTGTATGCAAACCATGCAAGGGTAACTGAAATAAATGAAATTGTAACAAAAAATAATGAAATTAGATTCAACTTCAAATATCGTTTATGTTTCTTTTCCATATTTTCCCTCCCTTGCTTTATTTATTCTTTATTTTATTCTTCTCTTCTTTTTGTTTTCTTTTTATTTTTTTCTTCTTGTTCTTCTCTTTCAGCTTTTCTTTTTTTTGCTCTGTTTATTTTTTCTTCATCTTTTTCAAGTAACAACGCTATGAATTCTGAACCTATTACGTAAAATACTGGTATTATTACAAATATAAACATTCCAGTTGGTTTTGCAACTACACTATATATTGCAGATAATATTTTAGCTTCATGTACAATTACACCATATATTTGTTCAGGTTTTACAATTGGATCTTCAGAGGCATTTGCAATTCCCTTTGTATGAAATAATAGATTTCCATCTTTGTCCTCTTCTATTTCTACTACTTGGTGAGTTACAACTTTATCTTTGAAGTTTCCTTTTGTTCCTAGATAACTTATATTATCTCCAACTTTTATTTTGCTTGGTTCTCTTTCTTGAGCAAGTAATACATCTCCTATTTCGTATTCTGGAGCCATACTACCTGATACAACAGTAAATAGCCTAAAGTTTAAAAATGAAATTTCATTATTACTAAATCTTTGAAGGCATACAACAAGAGCGAAACAAACCACAAATATTATTAACAAAACATTAACTACTTGTTTAATATATTTAAATGATTTTTTCATTATAACCCCTCCGTCCTTTCTAGATATTCATCCATTACAGTTTTAAATTTCTTTTTAACATCATCTATTCCAACCAATCTACTATTCTTTTTATTCTTATTTTCCTTAAGTAACATATTTATTAATTGTTCGTCAGTAATATCGTAACCACAATTTTTCAATATTTCTAGTGTTTGTTCAACTTCATCTAAAAGTAATAACACTAAATAATCTGCCATTTTATGTTTTTGATTTGTTTTAAGTTTTGATATAGAATCCAAAACACAATATATTTTTAGTGCAGAATGATCAACATATTTAATTAGTTCATTTTTTTCTTTATTTAGATTATCTTTTATATTCTCATTGTCTTCTAAATCATACTTTCTTAAATAATCCCATAAAAGTACTGCAATTTGAAAGTTTGGATTTTTTAATATTACATTAGTTTTTTTAATTGGTGGATTTATAGGACGTGTATGTGCTTTTTCTAAAGCAGTATACATTTCACTTTTTTTCCAACTACTAATATATTCTTTAATTCTTTTAATTCTTTTAAATAATACTTTAATTTCTTCTTTTATTTTTTTATCAATATCTTTAGTATTTTCTATTAAAGATGTGATTTTTAATTCTAATTCTACTTTTTCTGAATCAATTTCACTTTTTGCTGCATATAACAATGATTTCTCATCATTTACAGTTAAGTCCTTTAATTCTTGTTCTCTTTTGTATACAAAATCATCCATACATAATATTAGTGTATAAAGAAATCTATTTTCATAAATATTAAATGTTTCTTCACTTCTAATATTCAATATTTTACTTGGTAAAACTTCTCCTTTTTGTGGATTGTATACATCTATATAGTTAGTATGTTTTGCTAAATCTTTTATTGATTCTACAGTTACATTTTTACTTCTTTCCATTCTAACTGTTTCTTCTTCTTTTATAAGAGCAAATTTAGCTTTTCTAACTATTGTATCGATATTAGGGCATGCCTTTTCGATTTGTTCAAGCCATTCAAGATTTAAAACATCACCTAAATAATTAGAATTATATTTATAGTTTGATTCAAGTTTTTCAGCAAATTTTTCTTTTTTAGTTTTTTGATTTACATCAATATCACTAAAATAATAACTTCTTTTAGACATGCTCATATCCCTTTCTAAATATTTTTCTTAGTTCTTTCTAAATATGCAATCATTTCTTTCATAACACCTTTTCCAAATTTCTTATTTAAGAATGTTATGAATGGATCTATTTCATCACGTATAAATGCAACACTTAATTGGTCAAATTTACGTAATACTTTTTTAGCTATAAAGTAATCTATTGCTTCAATTTCTTTTCCTCCGCATGCTACATATACTGCTGAGAATACATTTAATTGTTTCATGATACGATTACCAAATGCTATTCTGAAATGTTCAATGATATAATCATCCATTTCATTTACCATTTTAAGTCCTTTATCACTTAATGGGTTCTTTTCAATTGCTTCTGCAAATAATTCTTCTAAATATGAAGAGTTAATTTCAATTGCTTCTTGTTCACGACATTTAAATGCTGGAACTTTATCATTAATATCAATTGGCATAGCTCTGTCGTAAACTTTATCAGTAACAAGGAATGTAGAGTCATCGTTATTGATTGTACCTATATACCATAAGTTACCTGGTAATCTTAATTTATTTCCTTCAAGTTTAATTGGGTCATTTGGCCATTCACTTGATACTATGTCTACTAACCACTCATCACGAGTAGGCATTTCTAGAATTGATAATAAGTCAGCAAAGTAATATTCAACACGAGCTAGGTTCATTTCGTCTAGGATAATTGTATGAACATTGTCATCATAGTTTGCTTCATATATTTCACCTAATGCACGAGTTTCATTAAATTTCTTTGTTAATTCGTTAAAGTATCCTAAAAAGTCTGTTTTATCTCTCCATGATGGTTCTACACTTGATACACAAGAATCATTTTTAACAAATTTTCCCCACGCATAAGCAAGTGATGTTTTACCTGTACCAGAGATACCTTGTAAAATAATTAACTTACCACAAGCAAGCCCTGCTATAAATGGTCTTAAAATATTCATTTCATAATATAATTTTAATTGACTAGCTGCAAAACATCTGAAGTTTTCAATTAATTCAAGTAATGTCATATTATTGTCATATTTTTTAACTTTATAATTTTTATATTTTTGATCAATTAATGCAAGAGTTGGGAATCTAATACCTTCTTCATCTGCATTAGCTTCTTCATTTTCTTCAGTTTCATCTTTTTCTTTTTTGTCTTTTCCTTTTTCTTTTTCATCTTCAGGATTTAGACCTAATTGTGAAACTTTCATTGCCATTAATTCATCTTTTTCTTTCATTAGTTTTTCTACTTGTTCATTAAGATTAGCTACTTCATTTAATAATTCATCTTTACTCATCTTAATAGTTGATCTTCTAATTAATTTTCTAATAAATAGGAATAATAGTAATCCTATTACTAATACTACAATTATTAAAACGATTACACATATTACAACAAATATTTTTTCATTGCCATTAAAACTATTTTTATAGTTTCCAATTACTTGTGAATATTTGCTGATATTAAACATATCTTTTATACCAGCCCATAATCCTTTAAAACCATTTATTAGTCCATCGAAGAATATAGAAACAAATTCAAAAAAGAATCTAAAAAACGTATTCATATAAACCTCCTAATTAACTACTTTTTCAAATATATCTTCTTTAACTACTTTATTTTTATCTTCTGAAGTTATATTATTTATCAAATCAATTTCTTTCATAATTTTACTGTCACAGAATAAATATTCTGCAAGGCCAATATATGAAGAATCTTTCGTTTTTACATTTGAATCCTTATTAAATCCTATTGTAAAATTATGTCCATCTTTTTTTAGTGTTTTAAACACTCTCTTATTATTAATTACTTCATTATAATCATTGAAGAATAATATACTGTTTTTTGATATTTCATCATCTAACATACTCATCATTTTTTCAAATTTATTCTTTTTCTTATAAACACTTTCTGGAACATAAATCAAATATTTATTATTTTGTTCTCCTGATAAAATATCTCTCATAATTTTGGCTAATAGTAATGTTATTAATATCAATATTTTATCTTCTGCTATTATTCCTTCTGAGTATGTTTTTTCTACAATATAATCACTATATACTTTGCTAAAATTAATATTATGTACTAATTTTGCTGAATATAATTTTTTATTTTCTAATATTTCTTGTATTTCTAAATCAAATGTATTACTCATAAGTTTATTTATTGATTCATTGATTACACTGTCATGAATCTTTTTAACTTTTATAATACTATTTACCATATCTTTAAGTTCAACAGCACTTGTTAATTCACTTTTAAATATTGCTAGTAATTTATTATTGTAATTTTCTTTTCTTGCTTGAATATTATCAAATAACTTATCAATTTGTTCTAAATCATTTGCCAACATTAAGTAATTTACATACTTACTAACTTTATCTGAATAATTTTGATCTTTTCCTTTATATTTTTTTACTAGTATTGTTCCAACTTCTTTTAATGCATCATTTATTTTTACATTAATACTTTTTCTGCTTTCATCAATTTCATAATATTTACTATTTATATATGCATCGATTAAAATATCAGCAATTGTTGCTTCATTTACTTTTAGTTTTTCTTTTTTATTTAATATTGTTATTATACTTTCAAGTTCATTTTTCTTGATATACATAACTTTTTCAACAATATTTTTAAATTTCTTTTTCTTTGTTTTTAAAATATTAATACATTTCTTAATTTCATCTTCACTTGCTTCTTCTAAGTCTTCATCAGTCATTTCTGTTGCTTCAACATCAAATGTACTACTTGCTAATTGACTATCCAAATAATCAACATCTTTTTTACTTACCGATACCATTCTAAAGTACATTGTTTGTTCTATATCTACTTCAGGTATAACTATTTCTTCATCATCTTCAATTTCTTCTAGTTCATCGCTTACTTTTCTTGAAACATCAATTTCAGTTTCGATAAAATCATATTTATCTTTTACTGATGGTTTCTTTTCTTCTTTATTATCAAATACTTTATCAAGAACATTTGTTACAACGTTATCTACTTTTTCAGTTATTTTTTTAGTTTTAATTTTTTCTTTATCTTTCTTTATACTTCTTAAAGCATATCCGATTAAATAAAATGATACTATTAGTGATATTAAAACATATGGGTTTAGTATTGTTTTTCTAATTATGCCAAAACTTGGTAAAATTTTAACAACCTTACCAATAATTTGTTCTCTACTTACAGGGTCATCTTTTGCGTTGTTTGCATCACCCTTTGTTACATATGTCCCATTGTATTCTTCAATAACACGGTGTGTTATTACTGCTCCTTCTTTTTGATATGAGATTACATCTTCAAGTTGGATATTATTTGTTTTCTTTACAATTATCCAATCACCAACATTTATACTATCTTCTTTATCTCCAACCATACTACCTGTTGTTACTTCAAAAGTTGAGTATCCAAATAAATCTGCATAGTCATTACCTAAAATTTTAACTTGGATATTTTTATATATGAAAACTAATAGTATAAATCCAAAGATTACAATAAGAATATCTAGTAATATACTAACTATTTTTTCTAATATCTTTCTACCACTCATAGCCATACTTTTTACTCCACTCTCCTATGATAGTTTCCCTATCTTAAAGTATACCATTTATCCCCTTTTTTTACAACCTGTTAATTCTTTTTATTTAAACTTTTTCCTTTTACATCTGATATTAATAATCCTAAAATTATATAAAAGCATGGTGCAACATCTATAGTGCTTATGTTTGCAAATGCTGCAATGCAATAACTTACAAATGCCATAAATAGTGCAATTGAATAATTTTTTTCTAATTTGAATCCTTTTAAAAACACAATTAAACAAATTAACATATACGCAACTAGTGCAAATATTCCATTTGTTACTCCAATTTGAATATATACGTTATGAGCTTTATCATAAAAAATTTTTCCACTTTGTGGATATACATCTCCAAATGTATCAAGCCCACTTCCATATAACCAGTATTCTTTAATAAGTGGAACACTCTTTAGCCATAAATTTATTCTTCCACTTCCAACTTTTTTTATCTCATCATTTTCTATTTTTGTCACTGTATCTTTAAGATCATTTGATATCACATATCTATCTGATATTGGATTATTATATACTCTTATATGTAGGTATTTAAGTACCGTATCTGCAGTATAACATGTGAAAATGAATATAAATATTAATATAGCTATTCTTTTATAATATTTTCTCATTAATATTGCAAATAATATAAATGATAAAACATATGCTAGTAGTGGTCCAGATGAGGATGCAGTATATAGTGCTATGCTAAATAAAATATATAAAAGTAAATATCTTATTTTTCCTGTTTTTATAAAATATATTGTAGCAATTGATATTTGCATTGTCATATACAAACCAAAGAAATTAGGATTACTACATAATCCCATCGCCATATGTGGTCCATCTGAGAATTTACTTACCATATACATAAACGGTGTGAACGATTGTAATATTGCATATAAGCTTTGAAATATACCTATATATACGAAACATTTTAACAAGTTCTTTTTATATTTTTCACTTTTTAAATTTTTTGCATTTAGAACAAGAAGATAATAATGAAGCATAGTAAATAATCCTTCATATCTATATTGTTCACCTAGAAAAGATTTTCTTACATCAACTGAAAAAACAGTTGCTATAACTGCCATTGCAATCAGAAAATATAATATATAATCGTAATATGTTATTTTTCTTTCTTCATCATATATGCTATAGAAATAAAGCAATAGTAAGAATATTACTGTTCCCCACATAAAATATACTCTACTTCTTGTTATCAAATATGGATTAATTATACTTATTTGTGGAACATACGTTATAAATTTTAAGACTGGTATTCCAATCATTATTATAAGTATCATTCCGTATATCATTGTGTCTAATTTAACTTGTTTTTTCATAAACTACCCTCTTTCATTGTATCAAAGAAATTATATAAATTGCAAATAATATTACACTTTCTTTATAAAAAAGACTTATGGCTAAAAACCACAAGTCTTTTCACATACATTACTTACTACATCTTCATTTGTACTTTTATACATTGGACTATACATGTGTCTATAAATATGATGATTTATTATTCTTGTATTTATTGGAATAATATGTCCTTGCCCTCTTTTGTAATACTATTTTTTTATATATTTACATTTTGGATAACTAGAGCATCCTATAAATTTACCATATTTACCGTTTCGTTCAACTAATTCATTACCACATTTAGGACATATCATATTATTTTCTAATTCTCTATCCTTATTAACTTTAACATTAATATCTTTCACATGTTGTTTTCTTAATGACTTATCTTCAATATTATTAGACATAATTATATTTGATAACTCTTTTACATTCTTATCAACAAGTAATTCTTTAAATTTTAAAATCTCATTTTTTAAATAATCAACCTGTGTAACTATACTATTACTTTTAATATCAATCTTTGCTTGATTAGAAAAACATATAATAGATATAAAATACTTATCATCTAATTTAAGTAAATTTGATAAGGATTTTATATGCCCATAATTTTGATGAATAGGATTAACAAAATAATTTTTTGTTTTTCCTAAATATTGACACCATTTATTATCATATTCTTTTCCTTTAATCAAGCCATAATAGTTTTTCATTTCTATTACAAAAATCCCAAATTCTGATAAAACTAAATGATCAATTTGATGAGTTCCTCTTTCATCCTTTATCATAATATCATTTAAAACAATATATTGTTCTTTAGGTAATTTACTAAGTTCTAATTTCACCCAAAACTCACCCATGAATCCTCTAAACTTTGGATAATATATTTTCAGCAATACACATAGAATTATTAATATGATTGTTTCTAATAATAATTTTGGATTATTTGAATATATATTTATAATTCCTTCAATAAAACCTTTGACAATTTCCATAGTACACCTCTAAGGATATTATAACATTTATTCTTTATTTTCTATCATTAAATCATCTTCAACATATTTATATGATAATGCATTATCTTTACTAACTACAGTTTCACCTAAATTCTTTTCTATATCATCACGAGCTACTTTAGCAGCATGTCCACCCATTTTAGCAACTTTCTTATTTTGTTCTAATCCTAATGGTCTATGTTTCTTAGCAAGTTCTCTTGTTGCTATTTCTCCTAAGTCAGCAAGTGCCACTTCAATATCGGTCATATTATCTCTTAAAGATTCTTTTCTTAAACCCTTATATTGTTTATACTGTTTTGCAGTTAAACCAGACCACTCTTTATATATTTCATTAGTAAGTATTGCATATTCTACTTCTTCAGTAACTCCATTGCTATTCCATACATCAGTTAATTTCTTTCTATCTTGAATACCTTTAATTCTTTTGATAATCCAATCTTCATCATATCCTTTAGTACGATAAGTGTCTATTGCTCTTTGAACAGTTATTGATGGATCAAATACTTCATCAATTCTCTCCTTACCTAATCTAGCTAACCATAATTTCATTGGTTCTGCATTAGGACTTGGAATTGATTCTATTATTCTAAATATACCTTCAATATCAACAACATCTGTTGAACGATATTTACCATCTTGAGCTTTTAGTTTCAACTGGTTACAATTTGTAACCGTTTCATTTCCTTCTTTTTTCAATCTATGTTTTAATACTTTCCAATAGTTTCTAGAATCTTGATAATCATTTTCCATCAGAGCATTAACAATATCTATAACACTTATATAATACTTTTCTTCATCTTTGTTCCATACTGTTCTAATAGTTTTATCGTTAAACATTTTATTTATTAAATGCATTTGTGCTTCTTTCATAATACCTCCTAATATTATTATTAGTGATATCTTTCTGAAATACTTCTTTTTTTAAAAAAAGACTTATGGCTAAAAACCACAAGTCTTTTCACATACATTACTTACTACATCTTCATTTGTACTTGTATACATTGGACTATACGTGTGTCTATAAATATGATGATTTATTATTCTTGTATTTATTGGAATAATATGTGGAACTTCATGCATTATTTCTCTATGAACACATCTTTCTCTTGGACATTCATATATTGGTGGACACATTATTGGTGGAGTCATACATGGTGTATACATTTCTTGATTATACATCATTTCGTCACCTTTTAATTTTATTTCACCTTCTACACTGTAATTTTGATACATTCCAGTTTTATCTGTCATAAAACACTCTCCTTTACATATTTAGTGTATGTAAAAGTATTTTTTTAGTTTAGGTGAAACGCATATTATTTATTATTTATTTTCTTCTATTTCAAAATCTAATAGTTCTTCACACATTTTTTTATATAAATCCTGTTCGTGACCGATAGTATCAATTAAAAACATTTTATCATTTTCATATTCTTTTAAACCTCTCATATAATATTGTTTATCGTCATCTAAAATAATGAAAGGCATTATATTATTTCTCAAACACTCTTTAAACATAATAATTCTACCGACACGACCATTTCCATCACCAAATGGATGTATTCTTTCAAATCTAAAATGAAAATCAACTATATCTTCTAAAGTAATATTAGTTTTAGAATTATAGTCATTTAATAATTCTTCTATTTCTTTTTCCACATCTTCCGGTGCTGTAGTTTTAATAACTTCAACTACTCCTATAATATTAGGAATAATTTTAAACCCTCCAACATTATATCTAGGATCTTCTTCATCACTAGTATTTCTTTTTAAAATCTTATTCATTTCAATTATCATGTCTTTAGTTAATAACTCATCAACATGATTTAATATATAGTCAAATAATTTAAAATGATTTTTAGATTCAATTAAATCATCTAATTTAATTAAATCATCATTTTTAGGAATAAAAGATGATGTATTAAATATTGCTTCTGTTTGTTCACTAGTTAATCTACTACCTTCAATTTTATTTGAATTATATGCAAAATTAACTTGTGAATAATGATATATATTTCCTTTAAATTTAGATTCTTTTTGTTTAATTAATTCACTTTTAATTTTAGTTATATTCATAATTCATCTCACCTTCAAATAATTTTATGCTATTTAATCAGTCAAATAAACTTCCAAAAAAAACATCTTTTTCTTCTTTACAGCTAGATTTTCCTTTATCTTTTTTTTCTTCTTTAATTACATAATTAATAGTTTCTCTTCTTTTTTTATCCCATTTTTCTTCAATTTCGCTACTCCAATTTTCTGTGTAAATAATTGATTTTGCTTTTAAACATGCTTCGTCATATTTTTTTTCTTCAACCAGATCCATCACTTCATCAACAATCATTTGAAGTTCTTCTTCTTGCTTTATTGATTTTTTTTCTTCATCATTAAAGTACTTAATAAATGTAAAATAATAAAATAGTATAAATACTATAATTATTAATCCCCATTTTAATACACCTAATTTAAATTTTCTTATTTCTTCATTCTTCTTGTAGTTATATTTTTTATCTGCTAGTTCTTTATTATATTCATGGAATTTGTCTGCCATTGTTTCTTCATGTTTCATTTTTTTTATTTTTGTTTTAGAACGATATGCTTCATTTGATAAACCTTCAAAAAAAATAGTTGATTTGCAATAATCACATTTGCAAGAATCTAGAAGTTCTTCATCTAATTCCAAAGTTGCGCCACAACTTGGACATTTAAGACTTTTTAACTCCTTTTTTTTCATTTCTTTTACATCTAAATGATACTTTATATTTTTAAAAATTAAAAACACATCACCTTTTGTATTATCTGGTTTTATTTTTCCAAGTCCTTTTAATTTTAATTTATCACCATCAGTAATTCTATTTGGAACCTTAACAACTACTTTTTTCCCTGTTTCTTCAATAGTTATTTCTATTTTTGTATAATCAGTACTTTTTCCATATAAATCTACGTTTTTGACGATTTGTTCAATATTGTACTCATTTTTATTATTTTTCCTTACACTAGTGCCACAATTTTCACAAAATTCATCTTCTATTTCTAATTCGTAGCCACATTTTCTACAAAATTTTTTTCTCATAGAACTCACCTCAAAAACTATCTATATCAATTATACCACACAAAAAGACATTTCTTATCAAAATGCCTTTAGTTTGTACTTATTTTCTCTTAACATTTTTGGTCTATCATAAATTATCACTCTTGTGGAACTTCATGCATTATTTCTCTATGAACACATCTTTCTCTTGGACATTCATATATTGGTGGACACATTACTGGTGGAGTCATACATGGTGTATACATTTCTTGATTATACATCATTTCGTCACCTTTTAATTTTATTTCACCTTCTACACTGTAATTTTGATACATTCCAGTTTTATCTGTCATAAAACACTATCCTTTACATATTTAGTGTATGTAAAAGTATTTTTTTAGTTTAGGTAAAATGTATATATTATTTAATATTTCAATAGCAACTCATAAACTTCATCTTGTCTTTGTCTTTCTGATTCAAATACATCTATATCATCAGTTAATATATAACTTCCAGTTTCTATAAATTCTTGATTATAATTTTTCATTAATAAAAGCCACTTGTTTGCTTGTTCTTGCGATAAGTGAATCATCTCTAAATATTGTTGTTCTTCATCATATAATCCAAACCAATTTTGATTATATGGTCTATCATCTACATATATTGTATCTCCAAATATTGATAACATTAATTCTTTATAATTCTCATTTGTAAATTCTATTTTATAATTATATTTCCTAAATAATTCATTTAATCTTTGAACTATTTGGTTAATGCTTTTATCTTGAAAATCTATTTTATTTGTACTTCCATAATAATATGCATTAGATATCATTATTCGAATTATCAATTCCATTTCGCTCATTTTATCACCTAATTGAACCATATTATATCACAATTTTATTTACTAAAAAAAGTAGATTTTAAATCTACTTCAGAGTGTAGACAAAACTCATATTAAAAATTTATTAAAGAATTATTATTTAAAAGTGGGAGAAAAGCATCAAAATTAAGAGCATTTTTGTATAACAATTATATAAATATGCTCTTTTTTAGATAAAAAGTAGGAACAAAAAAGGCCATTCAAAGTCTATTTAAAAAGTAGACTTTGTCAACGGCCTGAAGAATATTTTAATTAAAATTTTCCTATTATTTATAATAGTTTTTCATTCCTTCTGGAAGTCCAATTGGCATTTGATCATTTGGTTTTTCTGGTGGATTTCCCATTTGTGAATTAGGTTCAAACATCTCATGATTCATTTGTGGTCTATTCATTTCACCTTGTATTCCTTTTAAGTAAATCATAAATCCTATCGTTGTTATTATTGAGCCAAATAATAATCCTATAATAAATGTTAATATTCTATTTTTTATTGTCTTTTTCATTATTTTCTCCTAGTTAATAGTGAAACTATTATTTGTTTTTTTTCCATTTACATACAAATAATATGTTCCTGTTTTTATTTTAGAATTACTCAATATTAATGTTTTAAAATCTTCTTTTGCTTCGAAACTTATTATTTCTTCATTTGATTTTTTTAACGATATTTTACTTCCACTACTAATACTATTATCAAGAGTAAAAGTTACATATTTTTGTTTAGATGATTTATCTGGATTTTGAATCATGTCAGATCCTAGTGCAATAACTTCTCCAGCATTTATTTCAAATGTTCTATCTGTATCTATTCCTGCATCTCCACCTTTTGAAGACCCCATCGTATAAATATTTCCTCCATTTATGATTAAACTTCCGTTTGAATCTATTCCGTCTCCATTCGCTTTAATAGTTGTGTTTCCACCATTTATTGTGATAATTCCTCCGTTATCTCCTCCAGCATTTAATCCGTCATCATTTGATTCAATATATATTTCTCCACCATTGATAGTTATATCTGCATCAGTAGTTGCGATTCCTTCTCCTTCATCTTGATTTCCATAAACTTTTAATATACCAGTTCCTTCAATTGTAAGTTTTCCACTTGAATAAATACATCCATCAAATTCACTAGAACCATTATCTTTCAAAATATTAGTTGTATTTTTTAATACATTAATAACTAATTCAGAGTTTCCCTTATTTGCAATAGCTGATGTTACATCAGAATTAATAGTTACATTATTTAAATTTAATACAACCTTTTCATTAGAATCAATTAATATGGTTTTATTAAATGTACCGCTTATATTATATTCTCCACCTTTTGTGATAGTAACATTTGTATTGTAATTATTTAAATTTATACTGTTTTCATTGACTTTTGTTCCTGTATCAACATCTTCCTTAGATGTTTCTTTTTCAACTTCTTCTTCAATTGGTTTCATTCCATACCCAAATATAAATCCATTCATTTTTTCTACTGATAATAATAAAATTATTAATATTATACTTAATACTACTATAATTGTAACTTGTACTTTTGTTTCTTTATTCATAACATATCCTCTCTTTAAATATATTATTTAAATATTAAATTAAGATTAAAAACTTTGTTTATTTTAAATATTTTTTTAATTCTTTCATTTTATTTTTCATATCTTTTATACCAACTTGATATACGGCTTCAAGCTTATCTGGATTTCTTTCGATTAAATCAATATCCAAATTTTCACTTGGTCTTATAACAAATACTTTATTTTCTTTTTCTAATTCTTTTATATATTCAACGCATTCATTATACTCATTATGTCTATTCATCATTCTTTCTATTAATTTAGGATATTTTTTGAAGACTATGTTTATCATTTTTATTTTTTTCTTTGATAATATTTTCTTTCTATATGTATCAGGTTGAGTTAAAACTACTATTACTTTATCGCATCCTAGACTCATACATTTTTTTACTGGTATAGAGTCACTTATTCCACCGTCAAGATAATATTCTCCATCTATAAGAACCGGTCTTGTCATTATAGGTATTGCTGAAGATGCCCTTAGTTTTTCCATGTCTTTGATAACATCTTTAATTTTAAAATACTTAGGTTCTGCTGTTTTCATATTTGTTGCTGTTGCATATAGTTCTTTTTTTGATTTCATAAATGTTTCATTATCAAACACATCATATTTTTCTGTTATTTTGTAATATGCAAATTTTTTATTAACAACATTTCCTGTAAAAAGTAGCGACCACATACTTATATTTCTTCTGTCTTTACAAAATCTTTTGTTATATCTTATTGCTCTTCCTCTTTGCTTTGAAAAATAATTTGGTCCAAATAAAGCTCCTGCACTTGTTCCTACAATGCAGTCTACTTCAATATTATTATCCATCATTATATCAAGTACTCCTGAAGAGTATAATCCTCTTAAGGAACCACCTTCTAGTACTAATCCTACTTTTGACATATTGCCTCCTATTATTTATTTGTTTTACTATAATATATAATTTCTTTTCCTAACGATTTTGCATATTCAATTTCTTTTTTGGTACTTTCACCTATATAATTATCTATATCAATTACTAATATTGCATCAGATAATTTAATTCTTTCAAAATGCATTTGTCCAACTATTTCTTTTTCTTCTTCTGTGTATGAATTTTTATCTTTTCTTACTGGATATATTGGAGTAAGCATACAATTGCCTTCTTTCCCATATCTTTCAGTAATTTCCATCATTTCTTTTTGATATTTTAAACTTCCACATACAGTTATTATTTTCATAAATCCTCCTAATACTTTTTTATAGAACTAATCCAATTATAACATAAAAAAAACCTAATACAGGTGTTTTATTTTAAAATATCATATCCGGCTGAATCTAACATATCATTAAATACTTCTACTATGTATTTATTTTTCTTTTTCGCTATTGTATCTAGTTCTTCCACATTATTAAGCCAGTGAATGATTAATTTATCTCTTAAATTATCTTCATCAAAATTAAACATATTTGAATAACTTTTATTTTCTACTTTTTCACTTGCCAACTCAAATAACTTGATTCTTTTTTCTTTTGATAATCTAAGTGCAAAACTTATCATAATTAATTGATTCTTCGTTGGTAATTTATCTATTGTTAAATCATAAATACCTTTTTTAATTAACGATTCATTTCCTAATTGATGAAGAGTTAATTTACTTTCTTTTATTAATTCATTAAAATATTCTTCAAATGTATTAATGCTACTAAATTTTGTTTCATTATTACTTGATAGTTCGTAAATATAGTCTGCAACTTCATTTACATTTGCCATATTTGTACCAAATTTATCTTTTATAAGTGATATTAATAAATCTACATTATATTCATTTAATAAAACATTGTCTATATAATTTCTTTCTTTTTCTATAATCATTTTTTTAAATTCATCTTTTGGTATATTTTTTACAAGATAAGAATTTTTATATCTTTCATATATTTCACTTGCTACACATCTAATTAAGAAGAAGTCATGATGTTTTCCATCTCTAATTTTTAAACATTGATTTAATTTATTTTGTTCTTTATATGCTTTAAATGCTGCATCTAAAAACGTTTCTACACTGTCTTCTTCACTTAAATTTTTAAAACAATATTCATATAATGACATATACATATCTTTAAAAAATAATTTTTTTATTAATAAATATACATCGTGCTCTTCTCCATCCATAAAATCTTTTAATATTTCTATATCTATTCTTCTAAAATCTTCATTCATTATTATCACTCACTTTAATTTTTTCTTATTTTATTATATTTTTCTTTTTAATACAAGACCATATTCTTTTTTATTATTTATATCTTTTATTCTTTCGTTTTCTAAATATACTCTTTTGAAGTAATCTTGCTCATTTAGTTTTAATACTTCTTCGCATGTTAAATTATCTTTATTTTTTCCAAATGGTCCATTTTCATCTATTGGTGAAACATATACAAGTGTATTTTTAAACATATTTCTTAATTTTTTGTATATGTAAATATAATCTTGTTCTGTTAAGTTTCTTGTATGAAACTTTTGATCAAAGTTTAGATATGTATCATGACTTTCAAAAAATGCTACTTTTTTATTATTGTTTGTCATTGGTGAATCTGCTGGAGTTAATACATCAATGTATTTTGCCATTTCATCTCTCCATTTTTGATTTCCTCCTAGAAATTCTCCATATCCATACATACCATTTAATAATAAGAACATTTTAACTCTTTTAAAAAAGTTAACTCCATCTTTTGGAAGACCTATATGTTTAGATGCATCAAATCTTAATCCTTTAACTCCACATTCTTTTAGTTCAGTTAAGTATCTAAACATTATATTTTGTAAATCATCATTTGATAAATCTAATCCTGGAAGACCAATATTTTCTGTTGTCGCACTAAATCTATTATCTCCATCTCTTATCATTAATTTTGTTTTAAAAAAGTCTTTTCTATCTAATATTTCCTTATCTACTTTTTCACTTGGTTCACATGGATGAGAACAATCTTTATTTGCTACATGATTTAATACTACATCCACTATTATATCTATATCATATTCTTTTGCTTTATCACATAATCTTTTCAAATCTTCTTTTGTTCCAAACATATTTCCAACTCTAAATCCCAATGGTTGGTATGAAGACCACCAATGAAATTCTTTTTCCTGTTTGAATGGTTGCATTGGATTTATTTGAATCGCATCAAATCCTTGTTCCTTAATATTCTCTAATTCTTTTTCAATACTTTCTAATTTCCAATTTAATAATTGTATTACTTTCATTTAAACTCCTTAAAATTTAAATTTAAAGTGCACTTTTAAATTTATTAATTTCATTATAAATGTTGTGTCTAGTTTTCTTCAATGGAAAAAATTTCTCCATTTTAAGAAATAGTAATTTATGATAGAATATTTTTAGGTGATAAGATGTACAAAGAATATTTATGTCAAATTAATAAATCTATATGTAATAATGATTTTGGAATAAGAGATGAATCTTTTTTTAATTTAATTGATAAATATATAAATGATGTTAATAATTACATAGAAGATGAACTTATTTTAAAAAGTTCTATGAAAGTTTCTGCCTTAATAAAGTTATATCAACCTTTTAATGATGGAAATCATAGAACTGCCTTAATAGTTTTTGGTGATTTAATTACAAGTAAGGGTTATTCTTTTGATTACCAAACTGCTTTTAATGATATGAGTAATAAAAGATTAAATATTCCTACTATTTATAGTGAAGATGATGAAATTGGAACTTTTAATAAATGGTTTAAATATATAAGTAAACCTGAAATGAAATTATAGATTATTTATTAATCTATTTTTTTATAAAAAAAAGAAGAGATTAAAATTTAAAATCTTTAAATCCCTTCATATTTTTCATTTGTTTCATCATGGTTCTCATTTGTTCAAATTGTTTTAGTAATCTATTTACTTCTTCAACACTTTGTCCACAACCCTTAGCAATTCTTTGTTTACGAGTTGCTTTTATAATATCTGGATTTCTTCTTTCTTCTGGTGTCATAGATAAAACAATTGCTTCTGTTCTTGCCATTGCTTTTGGATCAATTTCTACTTTATCAAGACCCATTTTTGATGCACCTGGGATTAATTTAATTAGGTTTTCTAACGGACCTAATTTTTTTATTTGATTAGATGTTTTTAAGAAATCTTCTAAATCAAATTTTCCTTTTTGCATCTTTTTAGCAGTACTCATCATTTCATCTGTATCAAGTTCTGCTTCTGTTTTTTCAATTATTGATAGTAAATCTCCCATTCCAAGAATTCTACTTGCGATTCTATCTGGATAAAAATCACTTATTCCATCAAGTTTCTCAGATTCTCCGATTAATTTAATTGGAATATTAGTTAAGTGTCTTAATGAAAGAGCAACACCACCTTTAGTGTCTCCATCCATTTTTGTAAGAACACATCCACTTAATTTTAGTTTATCATTAAATCCGGTAATAACATTAATTGCATCTTGTCCCATCATAGCATCAATTACTAATAATTCTTCATGTGGTTTTATTGTTTCTTCAATTTGAACTAGTTCATCCATTAATTCTTCATCAATTTGTAAACGTCCTGCTGTGTCTATTAAGATATAATCATATCCTTTTGATTTAGCATATTCTATACCACGACGAGATATTTCAACTGGATTTCCTTTTCCTTCTTCATATACTTCAATATTTAATTGTTTTCCTATATCTTTTAATTGATCGATTGCAGCTGGTCTATAAACATCACATGCAATAAACATTGGTTTTTTATGATGTTTTTTTCTTACCATGTTACCTATTTTTCCAATAGTTGTTGTTTTACCACCACCTTGAAGTCCAACTACCATTGTAATTGTTGGGTTTTTACCCATTTCAAGAGGAGCTGCATCTCCACCTAATAATTCAACCAATTCATCTTTTAATATTTTTACAAACATGTCTCCTGGTTTGATACTTTTTCTTACTTCTTCTCCAAGAGCTTTTTCTTTTACGTTATTAATGAATTCTTTAACAATTTTAACATTAACATCTGCTTCTAGTAAGCATAATCTTATTTCACGAACTATATCACTAATGTTATCTTCATTAATAACACCTTTTGATTTAATATTACTAACAACATTTTGTAATCTTTCACTTAAACTTTCAAACATAAATCATCACCTTAACTTATTTTATCATAAACTAAAAGAAAATACATAATTAAATGCATTTTCTTATAATTTTTAGTTACTTGGAGTACTTATTTCATCATCTGTCATGGTTGATATTATTAGTTCGTCATCATTAGGTGTTGAAATAATAATATCTTGATTATTTTCTTCTTTGTTTTCTTCAGTTTTTTCATCACTTGGTGTTGAAGGATTTTTTTCTTCTGAAAAATCTAAACTTGATAAAAATATTCCACCTGCTATGCATATTACAAGTACAATTATCGTTGGTATCAAATATATTGGTAATCCCTTTTTTTCAGGTTTATTTTCTTCATTATTTGTTATATTTATATTAACATTATTTTCTTGTGAATTATTTTCCATTTCTTTATTCTCCTCTATAATATAGAATAACATAGAATACATATTTTTTCAATTTAGAAAAAAAGAAAGTACTGATTATTCAGCACTTTCTTCAGTTTCTTCAATATCATTATTTAACATTGCTTCAACAGTTTCCTCATTTGCATCATCACTTAAGAATTTTTCTTCAAGAACTTCTGCTGCATCATCATCTAATAATTCATTTTTTAGCATTACTTCGATGTTATTGTATTGTTTAGCTCCTGTTCCAGCAGGTATTAATTTACCAAGGATAACATTTTCCTTAAGTCCATTTAACATATCTACTTTTCCACGAGTTGCTGCATCAGTTAAGATTCTTGTTGTTTCTTGGAATGAAGCACTTGATAAGAATGAATCTGTTTCTAATGATGCTTTAGTGATACCAAGCATTACTGGTTTACCTGTAGCAGGTACTCCACCACTTAGAATTACTGGTTTATTAATTTCAGCAAATTCTCTTAATGGTACGCTTAATCCTTCGATAAGTTTAGTATCTCCTGGATCAATAACTTTAATCTTAGTTATCATTCTTCTAACAACTGTTTCTATATGTTTATCTGAAACATCAACACCTTGACTCTTATAAACTTTTTGTACTTCTTTTAGGATGTACATGTTAACTGTAGTTGGGTCAGTAACAGCAAGTAATTCTTTTGGTGAAATACTTCCTTCTGTTAATGCTTGTCCAGCAACGATTTCGTCACCTTTTTCTACTTTTAACTTAGCATTATATTGAGTTGCATGTTCTCTAGTTTCAACATCATTTGTGATATAAATTTTAAATCTATTCTTTTCATCAACGATTTTTGTAATTTTACCATTGATTTCAGCGATAGTAGCTTTTGCTTTTGGTATACGAGCTTCGAATAACTCTTCAACTCTTGGAAGACCTTGAGTAATATCAGCTGCAGATGCAACACCACCTGTGTGGAATGTACGCATTGTTAACTGAGTACCTGGTTCACCGATAGATTGAGCGGCCATGATACCTGTTGCTTCTCCTACTTCTACTAGGTTACCAGTAGCAAGGTTAAGTCCATAACATTTTTGACAAATTCCACTTGAACATTTACAAGTAAGAACGCTTCTAATTTCCATCTTAGTGATTCCAGCATCAACAATCTTATCAGCTACTCTTTCAGTAATTAATGCACCTCTATCAATAAGAACTTCTTTTGTTTCAGGGTGTAATAATTTTTGATTTGAGTAACGTCCTACGATTCTATCTCTGAATGATTCAATTACACTTCCACTCTTTTCATCAGTGAACGCTTCAACTTCGATACCTTGAATAGTACCACAATCTTCTTCACGTACAATGATATCTTGAACAACGTCTACTAAACGTCTTGTTAAGTATCCAGCATCTGCAGTCTTAAGCGCTGTATCCGCTGTACCTTTTCTTGAACCGTGTGTACTTAAGAAGAATTCTTGAACGTCTAATCCTTCACGGAATGAAGCAAGAATTGGAATTTCTACTTGACCACCATCTGGTTTAGCCATAATACCACGCATACCAGCAAGTTGTCCTAATTGGTTTGCAGAACCTCTGGCACCAGAATTGATAATCATTGAAAGTGGATTTTCTACATCTTGTTTTAATAACTCCCCAAGTTTTCCTTGAACAGCATTAGTTGTATCAGTCCACAATTTAATAATTTTGTTATGTCTTTCTTCATCAGTAATTAAACCACGTTTAAATTGTTTATTGATTTGAGTTATTGTTTGATTAGTCTCATCAATTAATGTTTGTTTTTGTGTGTTTACTGGAATATCTGATAAAGAAATTGTAATTCCTGATTTAGTACTGTATTTAAATCCTAAATCTTTTAAGTTATCTAAGAATATTGATGTTTCAGTAGTCTTATATCTCTTGAAGATTTGAGCAATTATTTTTCCTAAATCTTTTTTAATTAATGCAGGAACAACTGGCATATTTGCAACTTCTTCACGTAAATTTTTACCTTTTTCGATAAAGAATTTATCTGGAGTCATATATTCAATGTTAGCTTTACTTCCTTCATTGATATATGGATAAGTATCTGGGAAAATTTCATTGAAGATTATTTTACCAGCAGTAGTTACTAAATATTTTTCCTTTTGTTCATCTGTCCAAATTTTATGTTTTAATTCTTTTGCAAGAATACATACTCTTGTATGTAAAGTAATTTCTCTTCTTTCATATGCCATTAAAATTTCATTAGCATTTTTGAAAGCTTTACCTTCGTTTGGTTCACCAGCAAGTTCTAGTGTTAAATAATAGTTTCCTAATACCATATCTTGTGATGGTGTAACGATTGGTTTTCCATCTTTAGGGTCAAGAATGTTATTAGCACCTAACATTAATAATCTTGCTTCTGCTTGAGCTTCTTCACTAATAGGTACGTGAATAGCCATTTGGTCACCGTCGAAGTCTGCGTTGAATCCACCACAAACTAATGGGTGTAATCTAAGAGCTTTTCCACCAACTAAGATTGGTTCGAAAGCTTGAATTGATAATCTGTGTAGTGTTGGGGCACGGTTTAATAATACTGGATGTTCACGTATAACATCTTCTACTACATCCCATACTCTTTCATCTTGAACATCAATTATCTTTTTAGCAGCTTTAATATTGTGAGCAATTCCTCTTTCAACTAATTGTTGCATTACATATGGTTTAAATAATTCTAAAGCCATATCTTTTGGAACACCACATTGATACATTTTTAGGTTTGGTCCTACAACGATAACACTACGTCCAGAGTAGTCAACTCTCTTACCAAGTAAGTTTTGTCTAAATCTACCTTGTTTTCCTTTTAACATTGAAGATAATGATTTTAAAGGTCTATTTCCAACACCTTGAACACTTCTTCCACGTCTTCCATTATCGATTAATGCATCAACTGCTTCTTGAAGCATACGTTTTTCATTTTGAACAATGATTGTTGGTGCTTCTAATTCTAATAATTTTTTAAGACGATTATTTCTATTGATAATTCTTCTATATAAATCATTTAAATCAGATGTAGCAAATCTTCCACCTGGAAGTTGAATCATTGGTCTTAAGTCTGGTGGTAAGACAGGAAGAACATCTAAAATCATCCATTCCGGTCTATTACCACTTTCTAAAAATGAATTTAAGCAATCAAGTCTCTTAATTAATCTTAATTTCTTTTGTCCTTGTGCATTGTCTACTTCTTCTTTTAACTCTGCAACTTCTTTTTCAAGATCTACTTCAGTTAATAATTCTTTAATAGCTTCTGCACCCATTCCAACTCTGAATCCATCTCCATATTTTTCATAATATGCTCTGTATTCTTTGTCAGATAATGTTTGTTTTTTAGCAAGAGGTGCAATTCCTGGATCAATTACAATGTAACTAACAAAGTATAGAACTTCTTCTAACTCTCTAGGACTAATATCTAATACTAATCCCATTTTTGGAGGTACACCTTTTGCATACCAAATGTGGCTAACAGGACTAGCAAGTTCAATGTGTCCCATTCTTTCTCTTCTTACTTTTGCACGAGTTACTTCAACACCACATCTGTCACAAACTACATTTTTATATCTTAATCTTTTGTATTTTTTACAACTACATTCGAAATCTTTTGTTGGACCGAATATCTTTTCACAGAAAAGTCCGTCTCTTTCAGGGTTTAATGTTCTGTAGTTAATTGTTTCAGGTTTTTTAACTTCTCCATATGACCATTCTCTAATCTTTTCTGGAGATGCAATACCTATACGAATTCCATCAAATTCATTAACTTCATTCATTATTCTTCACCCCTTTCGTATGCATCTTCGAATCCATCTTCATATCCAAATTCTTCTTCAAAATCTAAATCATCATCTGTAGGTTCAATGTCATCATCATCTTCGAATTCATCTTCTACATCTTCATAATCTGTTTCATCTGTTGGTTCTGATATAACAACATCTTCATTTTTACCGATTTCCTCGATTGATACTGGTGTATCATCTTGGTCTTCTTCTCTTTCTAAATCTTTAATATTTTTTAAAGATCCATCTTTATTTACTATTTGAATATCAAGTCCTAATGCTTGGAATTCTTTAATTAATACTCTAAATGATTCTGGAACTCCTGCACCTGGAACTGGTTTACCTTTAACTAGAGCTTCGTAAACTCTAACTCTTCCTACTACATCGTCAGACTTAATAGTAAGAACTTCTTGTAGAATATGTGCTGCACCATAAGCATATAATGCCCAAACTTCCATTTCTCCGAATCTTTGACCACCGAATTGTGCTTTTCCACCTAATGGTTGTTGAGTTACTAATGAGTAAGGTCCTGTAGCACGAGCATGGATTTTGTCATCAACCATATGGATAAGTCTGATCATGTACATAACTCCAACAGATACTCTCTTGTCGAATTTTTCTCCTGTACGTCCATCATATACCCAAGTTTTATAGTCAGCATCCATTCCTGCTTCAGCAACTTCTTCATTCAAATCTTTTTCAGTAGCACTATCGAAGATTGGAGTTGCATAGTGAACACCTAATTTCTTACCAGCCATACCTAAGTGTAATTCTAAGATTTGTCCTAAGTTCATACGAGAAGGAACACCTAGTGGGTTTAAGATTACATCTACTGGAGTACCATCTGGTAAGTATGGCATATCTTCTTCTGGAAGAATTAATGAACATACACCTTTGTTTCCGTGACGTCCGGCCATTTTATCTCCAACTTGAATCTTTCTCTTCTTAACTATATAAACTCTTACTACTTTAGAAACTCCTGCTGGTAATTCATCAGAATTTTCTTTAGTGAATATTTGTACATCATGTACAATACCTGAACATCCGTGAGAAACTCTTAATGAAGTATCTCTAACTTCTCTTGTTTTTTCTCCGAATATTGCATGTAATAATTTTTCTTCACTTGATAATTCTTGCATTCCTTTTGGAGTAACTTTTCCAACAAGAATGTCATTTTCTTTAACTTCAGTACCGATTCTTACGATACCATTTTCATCTAAATTCTTACGAGCTTCTTCACTAATATTAGGAATATCACGAGTAAACTCTTCTGGTCCTAATTTAGTATCTCTACACTCGATTTCTTTCATTTCAATGTGAACTGATGTTAATACATCGTCTTTTACTACTCTTTCATTTAAGATAATTGCATCTTCATAGTTATATCCATTGTAAGTCATGAATGCTACAACTAAGTTTTTACCTAATGCAATTTCTCCTTGATCTGTAGATGGTCCATCAGCAATGATTTCACCTTTATGAACTTTTTCACCTTTTTTAACAATTGGTCTTTGGTTATAACAAGTTTCATTATTACTTCTTTGATATGTAATTAATTCATATACTCTTCTTTCTGTTAAACCAGCTACGATAATTTTTTTAGAGTCAACATATTCAATAACACCATCGATATCACTAACAACACTACATCCAGAATCTCTTGCTATTGCAGCTTCAACTCCAGTACCTACGATAGGAGCTTCTGTAATCATTAATGGTACAGCTTGTCTTTGCATGTTGGCACCCATTAGTGTACGGTTAGCATCGTCGTGTTCCATAAATGGAATCATACTTGTTGTTACAGATACGATTTGTGATGGTGAAACATCTATATAATCTACTTTACTAGGAGCAACAATCATATTGTCTTTGTTATATCTAACTGGACATTGTTCATCAGTGATTGTTCCATCTTCAGCTACATTAACTGTAGCTTGACTAATATAGTAGTCTTCTTCTTCATCTGCTGTCATATATACAATTTCATCTGTTACTTTAGAATCAACAACTTTTCTATATGGAGTCATAATAAATCCATATTCATTGATTCTTGCATAACTTGATAAAGATGTAATAAGACCGATATTTTGACCTTCTGGTGTTTCGATTGGACATATTCTACCATAGTGTGATGGGTTAACGTCACGAACTTCCATACCAGCTCTATCTCTTGATAAACCACCAGGTCCAAGAGCACTAAGTCTTCTCTTATCATTTAATTCTGATAATGGATTAATTTGATCCATGAACTTAGATAATTGACTGCTTCCAAAGAATTCTCTTAATGCAGCAGTTACAGGTCTAATATTAATTAATGACTTAGGAGTAACAGCATCGATTTCTTGAGTAGACATTTTATCTCTAATTTGTCTTTCCATACGAGCTATACCAATTCTAAATTGGTTTTGAATTAATTCTCCTACTTGTCTTACACGTCTATTTCCTAAGTGGTCGATTTCATCAAATTTACCAACACCATATAATAAACACATATAATATGATAATGATGCGTAAACATCTGAAATAGTTAATCTCTTAGTGTCAATAGTTTGATCATTTCCTATAATTTTAATTACTTTATTAGAATCATCATTTGCATATACTAAAACTTCTTGAATTTTATTATATGTATCTAATTCTTCATTGATAGTTACTTCTTTAACTCCATATCCATCTATGAAATATGGTTTAATTTCTTCTAAAATATCTTTAGTAATTACAGTATCTTTCTTAACTAATACTTTTCCGTCTACTTCGATATCTTGAGCAATTTTATTGTTAACAAGTCTATCTAAAACATTTAACTTTTTGTTAAATTTATATCTACCAACTTTTCCTAAATCATATCTAAATTTATCAAAGAATCTTACGATTAATTGGTTTTTAGCTGAATCTAGTGTTGCTGGTTCTCCTGGTCTTAATTTTTCATAGATTTCAATTAAGGCTTCATCAGTATTCTTAGTTGAATCTTTTTCTAAAGTATTCATTAAGTATTCATCTTCACCGAATAATTCAATGATTTCTTCGTTTGATGATAAACCTAATGCTCTTAATAATGTAGTAACTGGAACTTTTCTTGTTCTATCAATTCTTACATATAAAATACCTCTAGCGTCTAATTCATACTCTAGCCAAGTTCCTTTATTAGGTCTTACCTCACTTGTAATGATATTTCTACCACTCTTGTCTACTTCATTTTTATAGTAACAAGATGGTCCCATAACAAGTTGACTGTTAATAACTCTTTCTGCTCCATTTATAATGAATGATGCAGTGTCAGTCATTAAAGGCATATCACCTAAAAATACTTCTTGTTCTTTTACTTCTCCAGTTTCATTAATAAATAGTCTAGCTTTAACCTTTAAAGGTGCAGAATAAGTAACTTTTCTTTCTTTGCTTTCCTTAACTGTGTATTTTGGCGCATCAAAATAATAATCACCAAATTCAAGTGATAATGAACCTGAGAAACTTTCTACTGGGAAAATATCCTCAAAAACCTCTTTTATTCCTTCCTTTAAAAATAAGTCAAACGAATCTTTTTGAACTTCTAAAAGATTCGATAGTTCAAGCGTACTACGCTTAGTTGAGAAACTTCTTCTTTCTCTATGGTCACCAAATTTAACTGTTTTGTATGCCACTATTTCACCCCAATCCTAAATTTTTAAAGAACACAAATTTTAAAAATAAAACAAATGTACTGCAATATAAAATTTTATCACAGTAAATTCAATAAATCAATCAAAATTTATCTATTTTTCCATTTTTTTTACTTTATATATAAAATATCCTTTATCTTTATTAATTGTTTCAACAATGCAATCTTTTTCAAGTGTTTTCTTTATTGAAAGTGCTCCTTGATCTTTTCTTATTACGAAATATAATGCTCCGTCTTCATTTAAGTGTTCAAAGGCACCAGTTAATATACTCAACAATTTTTCTTTTCCTACTCTTATAGGAGGATTTGTTATAACAACATCATATTTATCTTTAACCTCGCTATAAGCATCGCTTAGAAATACGTTTCCTTTAAATTTACCTTGTTTTTTTATATTTCTTTTTGTTAGATGTACAGCTCTTTTATTAACATCTACCATATCTACATATGAATCTGTTACTACGCTTATTACAGTTCCAATGAAACCATATCCACATCCAACATCTAATACTTTTTTACCAGTAGTATCTTCTTCCTTTAAATATGTTTCTAGAAGTAATCTACTACCATAATCAATACTCTTTTTACTAAATACACCATTATCTGATAAAAAGGTAAAAGAAAAGGAAGCGTATTTGTAAATAAGCTCTCTAACTTGACTTACTAAACTTTCATCATTCATAAAATAATGACTCATACTTTGCTTCCCTTTCAATATAAAATTTGTTTTATTTTAAAAACGCAAAAAAGCCTTTATACAAGGCTATTAATGCAATTAAGCTAATTCTACAGTAGCTCCAGCTTCTTCTAATTTAGCTTTTAATTCTTCAGCTTCAGCAGCAGGAATTCCTTCTTTAACATTTCCACCAGCATCAGCGATATCTTTAGCTTCTTTTAATCCTAATCCAGTAGCTTCTCTAATTACTTTAATTACTTGTAATTTTTGAGCTCCAGCATCTTTAAGAACTACATTCTTAACTCCGCTTCCTGTACTTTCTTCTGCCTCAGCAGCAGGTGCAGCAGCAACAGCAACAGCACTTGGATCTACTCCGAATTCTTCTTTCATCATATCAACTAATTCTTTAACTTCAAGAATAGTTTTTTCTTTTAAAGCTTCAATAATATCTTTGTTATCAATTTTTGCCATATTAGTTATTTCCTCCTTCTTCTAACTTTTCAGCATATAAATTTAATCCTATACTTAAATTTCTTACATGTTCAATTAAACCACCAGCAAACATTGTAAGTAATCCTTCCATACTTGGTATAGTAGCATATTCAGCGATAACTTTAGTATCAACTACTTCATTATCAATATAACCTACTCTAATTTCAAGTGCTGGATGTTCTTTAGCGAACTTACTAACAACTTTGATTGGTTCGATAATTGAATCAGCGAATAAATAAGCATTAGGTCCTTCCATGTATTCGTTTAATGCAATATTCTTATTTTTTAACGCGATGTTCATAAGAGTATTTTTATAAACAGTTACATCAGAATTTACTTCTCTTAAACTATGTCTTAATTCAGCTATTTCAGAAACTGTAAGACCTTGATAATTTAATAACAAGAATGTTTTAGCATTATCTAATCTTTCAGAAATTTCAGCAACAACTGCTTCTTTTTGTTTAAGAATTTCTTTACTTGCCATATAGTCTCCTTTCATCAATTAAAAAGTTTCCTAAGGCAAGGAAACTATATTATAATCGTCATTATAAAAATGTTTCCTCGGTAAGATTTACTTTTGCACTTACTGTCTTTGGTCACTTCAACGAGTTTGATTTTACTACATTTTATCTAGTTTGTAAAGTACTTTTTGAAAAATTATGTAAAAAGATTGTATCTTTCGATACAACCTTTTATTTTTTCTTTTCGACTATTACAATCTTAACTTTTGTTGTTCTTGAAGTATAAATTAGTTTATTGTCATTACCTACTACATTTACTGGTACATCATATGTTCCTGTAGCTTCAATTCCTTTTAGATCAACAACTGCTTTTATATCTTCTTTCTTAACTTTATTTAATAGTGTTTTAACACCTTTAACAACAACATCAACACTTGTACTTTCTATATTTGCTGCTTTTGCATCAAATTTATCATCAAGTCCCTCAAATGTTACTGGTACTCCTTCAAATTCAATTGAAGTTTCTTTTTCCATAACTACTTTGATTGTTAGTGCTGTTTCACTCATACTTCTTACACCATTTGGTTTAACAATTGTTTCTTGATATGTCTTATCTTGACTTATTCCGTCTACATTTATTTCTACATCAATTTTTTCAATTCCTTTTAATGATGCTTCATCACCGTATAATGTTACATTTTCAACATTAGGTGTTATAGAACTTATTGCACTTCCACTCGCCACACTTCCAACAGGTACTACATTAATTGGTACTGTTTTATTTGGACTATCTACAACTACAGTTGCTGTAATTGTATTTGGTACAATCTCAATATCATTAATTTCTGTTCCGTTTTCATCGTATGCTACTAATTTAACATTATCTAGTGTGTATGTATCTGCTTTTGTTGCATTTAATGCATTTGCATCAACTAATGCTTTTACATTTGCAACAGTTCCAATTTTTTCTTTATATGATTTAATTATTACTTCTGATTTTTCAAGTGCAACTGAACTAATTGTTAGTTTTTCATTTAATTTATCTTGATTTAATATATCAGTTGTTAATGTTCTAGATTCACTAACTTTTGGATGTATTACAATTGTTACTCTTGATGGGTCTAATTTATAATCTAGTGTATTGATTGGATTATTATATTTTATATTTACTTTATGAGTTCCTTCACTATATCCTGTTAAATCAAGAGATAATTGATGGTCTCCTAATTGTTCTGCTAAATATAAAGAACTTTTTTTACCCATAAGTACAATATCAGCACTTTCTGGAATACCTTCTACTACATATGCTTCTTCATTATAATCAACATTTATTGTTTGATTTGAAAGTACGATTGCTTCTGTTTCAGTTAAATTTACTACTTTTAAATCAACTGCAAAGAATGCTGCTAATGCAACCACTAGTGATAAATATAATAATGTTGTTGGATTATTAATGAATTTATCAAAACTTCCATTTCTATTTGCAATTGCATCTCCAATTCTATAAACAAATTTTGATAATGGAGTTACAATTAGTAAATCTAATATTCTATATAATACTCTAAAAATAACTTTAAAGAACTTTTTAATAGGTTTAAAAAATGAACCTTTTTTCTTACTCATTTTCTTCACCTTCACTTTCTAAGTCTACTTCATAGAATGTTTCTCTTTTTGGTTGTAATTCTTCTAGTAACAATAATTTAACATCATCTAAACTTAAATTGTAATTTAATTCACTTGAAACAGCTACTGAAATTCTTCCTGTTTCTTCACTTACTATAATTGAAATACAATCTGATACTTCACTTATTCCAAGAGCAGCTCTATGTCTTGTTCCTAATCTTTTTGAAATATTCGGATTATTACTTGTTGGAAAAACACTTCCGGCACATGTGATTTTATCTCCTTGTAATATAACTCCTCCATCATGAAGTGGGTTATTTGGGAAGAATAGAGATATCAATAACTCACTACTTATATCAGCGTATAATTTTGTTGCTGGTTCTATATATTGAGCTAAACTATAATCTCTTTCAATTACCATTAATGCACCGATTTTATTTTTCTTTAGATAATCTATCGCATTAATAATTTCATAAACCATTTTTTCTCTTTCATCTACTGTAAGAGTTTTATGTCTTCCTAGTAGTTGTGTTCTTCCTATACTTTCTAAAACATTTCTTATTTCAGGTTGGAATATAATTATAAGTGCAAGTGGTCCCCAAGAAATTACATATTCTAATATGATTCCTACCGTATTCAAATTTAACCAATCACTTAATAACTTTAATATAATAACTGCAATTAACCCCTTAAAGATTAATGTTAATTTAAAATTGTTCTTTGAGTAATTTAATAGTTGGTAAAACATAAACCATACTATTGCAATATCTATAACTTTCGTAATAATACTAAATATTGTTGTTAACATTTATTCACCTCTTTTACATATATAATCATTATAACTCATTTAATTTCTTTTTTCTATAAATTTAAATTCCTTTACGATTTATTTGACCAAATTAAAAGAAGCTATTTAGCTTCTACTAATAATTTAATTGCAGTTTTTTCTTTTCCGTCAATTATAACATCATAAAAAGCCGGTATACAAATCAAATTATATCCTAATGGTGCTACGTAACCTCTTGCAATACATACTGCTTTTATTGCTTGATTTATTGCACCTGCTCCTACAGTTTGTATTTCTACAGAAGTTGAGCCTTCTCTAAAAGAGTTTGCTATACTCCCTGCTACCTTTTGTGAAATACTTTTACTTGAAACTTTTATTACATCCATTTTTGTCACCTCATTAATTTATATGAAAAAAAGAAAATAATTATTCATTATTTTCTTTCTATCTTGATCTAAATTTTTGGGATGGTGTTAGTTCATTTTCATGATATATCATTACCTGATGCCAATTTATTTCTTTTCCTCTAAGTTCATCTGACATTAAAGTTAGTCCTGGTATCATTTTCCCTTGTCTTTCAAAAACTTTATTTGTTCTTCTGTTAAATTATCAATATTCATATTATCACTCTCTATCTTTTTTTCATTATATCATATATTTTATTTTCGTATATAAAAAGAAGATAATTTATTCATTATCTTCTTTATTTGTTTTATTCTTTCTTTTTCTTTTCTTTTTCTTTGGTTCTAATTCTTCTTGTGTTTTTGGTTTAATTCTTTTTGAATTTACTTTTTTCATTGCTCTTGGTTTTACTTTTTTTTCTGGTACTTTAACTTCATCATAATTTAGTGCATCTATTAATTCTTTTCTAAATGTTTTTCCGTTAAATAAAATTATTAATAAAACTTCTATTAAGCTTAATAAACCAAATCCTAAGAAATAATAACCGAAAATCATATAAGCAACATCCATTTTCCATTTTAATTCAACTAATAGAATAATTGATAATATTACAATTAATATTGTAATAGCTGTTTTTGGTAAGTAATTTATACTTTTGCTTTTTATTAATTTATAACAACTAATAACTTTATTTAATGAATATGTTAATATAAAAAATATAATTGAATTTCCGATTATATAATATATATCTGTATTTGTTTTATTAAACATTATGAATGCTGATACACATATATTAATTAGTCCAAAGTACAAAAATTCATAATCACCTTTTCTTCTATTTAAGAAGTATGCTAATATTGAGAAAAATGCAAATATAAAGAAATATGAAATTGTATATTGATATATTTCTACTTCTGCAGATATCTCTGAATTTAATAGGAAAAATCCCATAAACGACATTATTGAATAAAGCATTATATCTATTGAATATAGTGATTTATCAAATTCTTTAAAAACCCTTTTCATTCTTTAACACTCCTAATCTTCTTCATCCATGAATCCAAATAAATCATATTTTTCATCTAAGAATACATATATTATTTTTATTATAGCTACAGCTGGTGTTGCTATTATCATACCTATTATACCAAAAAAGTGTTCAAATATTAATAGGGAAATAATTATTGTTATTGGACTAAGATTCATTTTTTTACTCATTACAATTGGATGAAGTACATTTCCTTCAATCATTTGTACAATTAGTATAAATACTAGTGTTAATATTCCTACAATTGGTCCTTGTACAAATCCTAAAACTCCTGCAATTGCAGCTCCCATATATGGCCCAATGTATGGTATTAAGTTTGTAATTACACAGACAAATGATACAACTACACTTGCATTTAATCCTATTATTGAGAAACCAATTATACTAACTATAAATAGTAATATTGATAACCATAATGTTCCACTTACAAATGCATATAAACTTTCATTTAATTTATCAAGTAAATATTCTACTTCACCTTTTGCTTTTTTAGGAAATAGATTTTTAAAAGATTTTGCTACTTTGTCAAAATCATATGATATATAAAATGCTAATAAGAATGACATTGCAATTTGTCCTACTCCACTAAATATTGTTGTTACAACGTTCATTGCGATATTTGGGAGATTTGTTTGAAGTCCTAATATATAACTTTCTATTTTATTCATAAAGGCTAGCTTCATACTGTCTAAATTATGCAAACTTAAATTTGACATTTTTACAAAGAAATTATCTATCCATGTTGTTAAATAATTACCTATTTTTGGAATTGAAGATATTAGTTCTGACATTTGATTACCAAGGGATGCTAATGTAAACCAACCTACTATCAATATAAATAGTATCAATATTGTATAAACAATCGCTACACTTAATCCTTTACCTATTCCTTTTTTCATAAGCTTTTTAACAAATGGATTTAATAGCCATGCTATAAACCAACCTATAAATAATGGTAATATAATTGAAAATAATGTTTTGAATAAAGAAATAATATTCCATTCAATTACAATCATTGTAGTAACATATACTAATAAGAATATAAACAAAATAAATAGTATTTTTAATATCTTATTTCCTATGCTAATCATTTGATTAACTTTTTTAACGTTTATCTTTCTACTTTTATCAGTTTTTTCTTCCATATCTATCTTCTCCTAGTTTAATAATACCACATTTTTGTTAATAAAAGAATAAAAAATATACAAATTAAAACCTCATTTTAAACGAGGTTCTTTTTACATATTAATTTTATATGTCATTTTTTTCATAAAATTATATATTTCACTTTCATATTTCATATATAACATTATTAATGCAATTCCTGTTATTAAGCAACAACATTTATTATTTTTCATATATACACCTCATTATTAGTGTGTATTTTTTTTTATTATTTATACATGTTTTAAACATGTATTTCTAGATTCTGCATATAGTGTTTGAATTGATTTGTTAAATGAATCTAAGCTTCCTAAAAAAATTAGTGATGTTTTTGCTCTTGTTACTGCTGTATATATTAATTTATTGTAAAACATTCTTCCGAAACTTTTTGCTAAAATTATGACAACGTTTTCATATTCACTTCCTTGTGATTTATGAATACTTATTGCATATGCTAATGAAAATTTATCTGTGTCACCATTTGTATAAGTTACTTCTTGTCCATTAAAATCTATAGTGATAAATATTTTTTCATTTATATATCCTATATTTTTTATATATCCAATGTCACCATTGAATACATTGTTTTCTACATCATTTACAAGTTGTATTACTTTGTCATTAATTCTATAAAATTTATCTCCAAATTGATATTTATTTTCATTTTCATTAAATATATCAGCAAGAATATTGTTAATATTATCTATTCCATTATATCCTTTATACATTGGTATTAATATTTGAAAATTATCAATAGACATATTTTTAGATTTTACTCTTTGGCATATTTCTTTTAAATAAGCTACTATTTCATTATCATCTGCTTCTATAAATGTGAAATCATCTTTGTTTTCTATTGTTTCAAAATATTTTTTATCTCTAATGTCACTTGCTAAATATGTTATGTAACTTCCATCTTTTACTCTGTAAATTGTTTTTAAACATTTACTTTTTAAATAATCCTTATGAAGTAAGTCGTGTAAAACATCTCCTGGTCCTATACTTGGAAGTTGATTTTCATCTCCAATTAAAAGTAGTTTTACATTCATTTTTAATGCTTTTAATAATGAATTAAATAAGAATATATCTATCATACTTGCTTCATCTACAATTATTACTCTTTCATCAACTTTATTATATTCATCCATTTGAAATGTACCATTTTCTTTATTCCATTTTAAAAATTTATGAATCGTATATGCACTTACTCCTACGCTCGTCATCATTCTTTTTGCACTTCTTCCTGTTGGTGCCAAAAGTGCTATTTGGGATTTTGATATTTTAGATACACTTTCAAGCAAACTTACAATTGCTTTTATTATTGTAGTTTTACCTGTTCCTGGTCCACCAGTAATTATGTAAAAATTATTTTTTATTGCACCTTTAATTGCTTCTTTTTGTTCTTTTCCAAATTTAATAGAATTCTTTTTTTCATATTTTTTTATTTCTTCTTCTATCTTTTCATCATTAAGAGATTCACCTATATTATTTATTCTATTTATATTTGTAATTATATTTTTTTCTGTATCGTAAAATTCGAATAAAGTTATAAATTCATCTATTACTACAATTTCACTACTTTCAATTAGTTTGTTTAAATATATTAAATAAGTATCACTATTAAAATTTGAATTAAATTTCTTTTTCATTCTTAAGAATATTTCTTCTCTTGATACAATTGTATCTCCTGTTTCAAAACAGAAAGTATAAATACAATGTTTAATCAACGCTTTTATTCTATACTCATGCATTTCATCATGGATATTTAAAAATATGAAATCTAATTTATCAAATGATACTTCATTTATTAATTCATAAATATCATCATTTACTATGTTTAATATATCTAATCCATATATATTAACAAGAGATATAGATTCTTTAATAGTAAATCCATATGTGTTAAGTTTTACTATTAATTCTTGATTCATTTCGCTGCTTAATATTTTATCTCTTATAAGTTCTGCTTTCTTTAGTGTCATTCCTTTTACGGCTGCAACTCTGTCTACATCATTTTTTAAAATATCTATTGTTTCACTTCCAAATTCATCAACAATTCTTTTTGCTGTTTTTTCTCCGATTCCTTTAAAAATACCACTACTTAAATACATTATTAAGCTTTCACTATCACTTGGTACTTTTATTTCATATGTATCTACATTATATTGCCAACCATATTTAGGATGATTTACCATATTACCGTAAAGTATATAATCTGTTTCATAGTTTATTTCTGCGAAATTTCCTGTAAATCCTATTATTTTATCCACATAATCTGATAGTTCGTTATCATTTGTTTCTTTCACTTTAAAAATTCCAACTTTATATGGACCGGTGTTACTTTCAAATATTATTTTTTTTATACTTCCTATAAAATAACTTCTCATACATGTTATCTTATCATATTAAAACAATAAAAAAAAGAGGATTTTATTCCTCTTTATCTCTATTTAATAGTGCAATTTTATCATCTTCAAGTAATACAAAATATCCATAATCTGTACCTTTTACAGCTACGTATTCTAAATTATTTTCTTTGTCATATAACTTACAAATTTCACCTGGTTCGCCTAATAAAAGTGATTTCATAGAATCATTTGCATTTGTTAGATATTCTTCGTCATTACTTAATTCTTCTTTATTCAATTTTGTATATTTTAATTCATAGTTACCATTTGGATCTGCGTTTACTAATGCAATTATATAATAGTCTTTCATTTCATATATTGCATAATCATATAAGTCATTATATTCAATATTTACACTTTCGTTTGTTGTATTATTTTTTAATGTTAATAGTGTATCTGTTTTATATAATGAGAATGAATATTTTATGGTTTCTATTTCTGGAACATATAAATCTTCAGAATCTTCGTTATCAAAAGGAACTTGCATTGTTTCTTCAGTATGATTTATATCATATGTTTCATAATTATCAGTTGTTATTGAATATTCTTTTATTGCTAGGTTATGAATTTCTTGTGTTTCAACTTCTTCCATGTTAACAAAACCATTTGCAAACATTACAACCAAAAATGTGGCTCCTGCTAGCATTGAATATTTAAATATTTTTGAATTTTCAACTTTTGCGTCTACATCTTTAATAAATGGAATCAACATTATTAATTCAGATGCTGCTATTAGTATTGCAAATACTACACTTAAACCTGTTATATTTCCACTATTTAAAGATACCTCTGTTAATGGCATTAAATCCATTAAAAATAGACAAAAATCCCAAAAACCATGTAGAAATACTACTGTCCATATATTTTTAGTTTTGTAATATATTAAACCAAATATAATCCCTGTTGCACTTGCACTAAATACTTGAACAAATGTATTTGCAAGACCACCTGATGAGATATTTATAAAGTGTATTAATCCAAAAATTACACCTGATGCGATTATACTTGTCCATACACCTTTTTTAGTATCTCCATATCTTTCTAAAAATTCATTTAATAACCATCCTCTACATAGGAATTCTTCGTATATTCCTATTAGAAAACAAAATAAACCTACATTTATTATTCCTGCAATATTATTTAGTGATGCTACAAAGAATATTAATCCTATCATTCCACCAAAAATAAGATAAAACCATCCATATCTTAGTGATGAAATAAATTTTTCTTTCTTTTGTGAAAATACATATGAGTTCTTCCAAAACAACATTACTATGAATGCAAGTACTGCTAAAATTGCTTCAAAAATAATATCAATTGAGAACATATTATCATTAATATTATTATAAATAAAATTACTTATAAAACCGTGTACCATAAAAAATGTAAATACAAATGCTAAAAGCATTAGGAACGAAAATACAAATATATTCATTCTTTCTTTTTTAGTGGTTACAACCTCATTTTTATTCTCTTTTTCCATTTTACTCCTCTATTTTTTTCATTTGTGAATCATCTAGAACTTCTAGATAACAAGGAATTTCTCCTACACCCATTAATTCACATGTTGCAGTTTTTTCGTCTTTTTTAACGCAATTATTTACCATTCCCATTTCTTTTGGACAATAAATAGCACTTGATACATCAACATTAGTAATCATGATATATCCAAGTAGTGCAAATAAAGTAAGTACTACAATAATAATTCCCATTACTAATCCTGCAGTTGCTTGACCTTTACCTTTTCCTTTTCCTTTATTTTTTGTGTGCTCCATTTCCTTTTTAGCAATTGCACTATATATAATTGCAGCTATACCTAAGGCAAACAGTATTATAAAAGAAACTATACCATATGCAAAAAGAAAGAATACTAATCCAACAATCCCTAGAATCATACTTATATTTGCTTTTCTGTTCATTTTTATCACCACCAGTCTTTGCTATTATAAAATTAGTATACCATACTTTTAAATTATAAAAAACCCTATAAACTTTATTTATAGGGTTGAATTTCTTTATTTAAAAAACGCTAAAATAAATAGAAAATTAAATATATTTATATATATAATAATGGCAATAAACTATACTTAGAATTTTTTATATTTAACTTTCCTCTTTTTGAACTATACTAACCACCTCCTTAAATAATTTATATATGTATACATTACGATAATGTTACTTCTATTTTTTTCTCTTTGTATGCTCTACCACTTATATATTTTACTACTAATGTAACTTTATCTCCTTTTTTCTTTTCGTATAAATAATTACTTAAATCATTAAAATCATTTACTTCTACATTGTCAATTTTAGTTATTATATTTCCAATTTCAAGTGATGACTTATCTGCTCCACTTCCTGTTTCGATTGATGAAATATAAAATCCTTGAGGCATATTATATGCTTTTGAATAATCTTCATCTATCATGTATCCACTTATACCTAATGTTGCACCTGATGGGGCTTCTTCTCCTTTTGATAATGATTCTACTAATTCTGTAATATCACTCATTGGAATTGCAAATCCCATTCCTTCAACACTTGCACCACTTCCGCTTGATGAGTATTTTGCTGAGTTTACTCCTACTACTTCGCCTTTGCTATTCAATAGTGCTCCTCCACTATTTCCACCATTTATAGCTGCATCTAATTGAATCATTTTATTTGAATAACTATCTGTTTGTACTTCTCTATTTAATGCACTTACTACTCCAACTGTTACACTTTGTCCGTAACCTAATGCATTTCCTATAGCTATAATTCCATTTCCTACTTTTAATTCATCACTGCTTCCAAGTGTTGCTATTCTTATTTTATCAATAGTATCTTTTTCAATTTCATTCAATTTAACACTTATAACAGCTACATCTTTTCTTTCAGAATATCCTTTAATTGTTGCATTAACATTTGTTTCATCAATAAATGATACAACTATTTCTTTTGTATTTTCAACAACATGATAATTTGTTAATATTAATAACTCGCTATTTGTTTTATTAATAATAATTCCACTTCCTGCTCCAACTGATTCGTATTCTTGAGGTGCAAAGAATGGAAAGTATGAGTTACTTTGTACTAATGTTTTACTTGTTATTGAAACAATACTTGGCATTACATTTTCTACTACATCTGATACATCTGTAATATAAATACCTGTTTTAACATCTGTAACTACTTCACTATATTTTATTTCAACATCACTGTTATCATTTGATTTATTATCAAATAATTTTTTATCTGCGATAAAACTTAATACTAATAATATAAGTAAAACTAATATTACAAATACGAGTATTCCTATAAATAACTTATCATAAATATTATTTGTTTTATTATTATTTTTATATTTATTATTCTCTTCATATTTCGCTTCTGTTATTTCATATTTTTTCTTCATCTGTAGCATCTCTTTTCTAATAAAATATTTTTTCTACATTTCGTAGTATATATAATTTTATCACATATTTGAATTATATTATAGATTTATTAAATAAAGATTAAATTATTTATTTTTTTAATGTTACTATAAATGTTGTATAACCACTTGCACAATTAACACTTATTTTTCCATTATGAATTTCTGTTATATTTTTAGCGATTGCAAGCCCTAAACCATATCTATTTTCATTTCTATTTCTTGATTTATCTATTCTATAAAATCTTTCAAATATTTTTTCTCTATCTTCTTTTGGGATAGCAGTGCCTCTATTTCTAACTGATAAAATTATGCTATCTTTTTCATTTTTTAAGTTAACTGTAATTTTTGATTTCTTTTTACCATGTTTGATTGCATTATCTAAAAGAATTCCAACTAGTTGTTTTATTCTTTCTGGATTACAATAAAAATTTATATTTTCATCAATACTGTAATTTAAGTATAAATCATTTTCATATATTAAACTTTCAAATGTTAGTATACTTGTTTCTATACATTTTGATATATTTATTTTTGTAAATTTTTCCTTTTCATTCATGTTGTTACTCATTAGTAAATCTAATAAACTTATTACTAATTTGTTCATTCTATTTGATTCATCTTTTATATTGTTTACCCATTTTTCATTTTCTTTATCTAGTTTTATCATTTCAGCGTTTGCTGTTATGACTGATAATGGTGTTTTTAATTCATGTGAAATATCATATATAAATTGCTTTTGTTTATCAAATGTTTCAACAACTGGTTTGACTAACCAATTTGTTAATTTTTTTGATATATATATACTTAATATTTCTATAACTAAAAATAATAATATTGAAAGTCTTAAATATACAATCAAAACTTTTTTTGCTGTTGCATTATCAATTATTACTATTTTATTTGATGAAGTTGAATACACGTATTCATCAAGATATAAATTATTATTTGGTTTTTTTTCTTTAAATTCTTGTGCTAACTCTTTGATTTCATTTTGAGTTAATCCATTAGGTGTATAACTTACTATCTTACTTATTTCATTATTTTCAAAATATACTACATAAGCTTGTGAATCAACAAAAAATGGCAATCTATTATTTTTATCAAATTTGGTTTGAAAATTCATTATTTTTTCAAAGTTTTCATTTAAGAAATGTTGTTCTCTTTCATATACTTGATAGTTAAATGCGAATATTATTGAGAATGAAAAAATATTTATTAATGTCCAAATAAGTAAAAATGTTTTACTTTTTAATTTATTCATCTTGTACCTCTAGTTTGTATCCAAGTCCTCTTGATGCTTTTATATTTGTTTTAGATCCTATTACTTTTAATTTTTTTCTTATAAATGATACGTATGCCTCTATGCTGTTAGATTCAACTGTGTTATCAAATCCCCATATTTTGTCATATAGTGTGTCTTTTGAAATAATTTGCTCTGGATTTCTCATAAAGTATTCAAGTAATAAAAACTCTTTTTTCATAATTTCTATACTTTCATTATTACAACTTAATACAGCTGTTCTTGTATTTAGTGTTAAATCGTTATAGATTATTTCATCGCTTTGTATATCAGTTTTTCTTAATTGTATGTTAACTCTTGCTACTAACTCTTCTATATGAAATGGTTTTGTTATATAGTCATTTATGCCAATATCAAAACAATCTAGTTTACTTTCTATATCAGTTTTAGCAGTTAACATTATTATTTTAGATTCTATTTTTTCTTTCTTTATTTCTTTTAATATTTCATATCCATTTTTCTTTGGAAGCATTACATCTAATATTATTAAATCATATATTCCTGTTAATGCATTATATAATCCTTCTTCTCCATCCGTTGAAATATCGACGTTATATTTTTCCATTTTCAACCTATTTAATATTACATCCGCTAAATTAAATTCATCTTCTACAATTAATATTCTCATACTATCTCCTTCTTTAAGATTATATCAATAATATTAAATTAACATTAAAAAAGATTAGTAAAAGTAACTATCTTCTCAATACTTTACTCATACCAATCTTTTCTTCGTTATACCATGCTTGGCATTCTGTCATATTATCTTTTTCTTCTTGTGTTTTTCTACATGTATGATTTTGACAATTTTCACAAGATTTACCTTGCATATTTAATACAATATCTTTTCTTTCTTCATTTGTAAGTTCACTGCATACACTTGCATAGAATTTTTTAGGATCTACTATTGTTCTGTTTAAGATTTCTTCTAAATCTGTGTAGTATGGAAGATATTCACGTCTTAATTTTTTAAAATGTAAATCTATCATTGATTCTCTTGTTTCTTTTAATTTTTCTAACCCCGCTTTTAATTCTATTGATTCTTCAGTTAGTCTTTTTTCTTCTTCTGTCAATCTATCTGTTTGTGATTTATAATTTTCCATTTTTAGAGTAGCGTTTTCAAGTTCAATAGTTTTTTCTTCTATTGATGGGAATACTCTTTCTAAAAATAAGTTATCTTTTTCATTTAACATTTTGTATTTTACTATATCGCTTGCGAATCTATATCCACATGTTCCACCTATAATTGTAGATGCTGCTATAAGTGAAAATGGAGATGAAAATACTGCTGCAAGTGATAAACCTGCAAGTGCAACTGTTGGTACTGTTAAGGTTGATATTTTTTTCACTCTTAATCTGTCTAATTCTTCATTTAATCTTTTTACTTTACTAGCGTATTTATCTAGTTTTACTTGTGCCCTTTTTCTTTCTTTGGACACGTTTTCCTTTTCATTAATTGTTTTTATTTCTTTATTACTATAATCGTTTATATTTAAGTCTAAATGCATTATAGTTTTTTCTAAATCGTTCATTATAAGCCTCCTAAATGCATTTATTATATTATAAAAAACAACATTAAACAATAAATACTTTACAAATAGAAGAAAAAAATATAAAATACACTTGAGGTCGAAGGGATATGGAAGATAGATTATTTGTTACAATAGAAAGATTATTTGAAAAAAACAATATTTCAGATATTAATAACATTCATAAGAATAATATTATTTGTCATTTAAGAGATGAAGAGTTTATTACTAAGGTTTTATTGAGACTTAATAAAGATATACCTTATTCTAAAATTTATGATTTTGTTAAAAATAATAAGAATTTTCATATTTTAAGAGACAATTATGAGCAATATGTTATAAAGAATTATTTATTATATTTTAAAAAGTTTATTTGGGAAGAAGAATATGAAACTCTACACTTAGAAGAAATATTTAGACAAGCTGTTATTAATAATTTGACTTCTATAGGATTAAATAGAATATCTATTGAGAAGTGTTTAGAAAATAATATAGATTTATGGTTTAATGATTGTGTTATGAAATCATTTAATGATCAATTTCATTATGAAGAAGAAACTAGTGAATCATATTATCATAAGATGTATTATATGAAACTTAAGAAATATGACTATTATCAAAAACACAGTTATATCATTAATCTTTATGGTACTATTACTCCTGAGATGATGATGAGTGATGAAGAATTAATTAAACTGCAGAGAAGTCTTCTTGAAATGAATAATAAAAAATTAACACTTAAATAAAAAAAGATTCATTTGAATCTTTTTTATTTTTGATAATTTAAGAAATTATTTTTTATACTTTGCAATATATATTCTCTATCTTCAATAGAAAGTGAATTTAAAATTGAATATATATTGTATGTTTTTAAATCATTTAATATTTTTTTTGTTTTATTAAAATATGTATTTTCTATTTCATCAAGTTTTTGTTTTGACGAGTTATATTTTGTACATAATTCAGAGTATTTAGATACATATTCCTTTTCAATTGATTTATATTCACTTAATATTTTTGTTGCCGAATTTATTTTTCTTTGTAAGCTTCTTTCTTCTTTTTTATATTTTCTTATATCTTTATCAATTGATATAAATAATACATCAGATGATACAATTCTATTTAATATTTTTACTATTACAAATGATATTAATGCACCTAATATTATTACTAAAAATACTATAGATGAAAATAATAGAATTGCATTTATAATAGTTATTTTAGAAAATTCTATTTTAAAATATAAGAAATTTAATAAAAAGCCAAAAATTAGAGGCACTAAAACAAAACTGACTTTTGATACTTGCTTACTTAATATTTTAGAAGATATTTCTTTTTTCTGATTATTTAGTATTTCTAAATTTACTTCTGCATCTTCTTTTTTATCTTTTGCAATCTCATAGGCAGAATACATTTCATTCATTTCTTGGTTTAGAAAATTTATATTTTCACGTAATTCAATAATTCTTTTTTCTAACTTTTCCATCATGCCTCCGCGTGAATAAAATTGATAAAATTTATTATACAAAATAAACTTTAAAAGTCAATTAAAAAGATTAATTTTTTTAAAACTTATAAATTGAAATAATAAGTGTCCGCACATATCATTACCTAAATAAATGCGATTTATATATTACATATTATCATATTTGAACTCTTATATCCAAACATTGCTCTCGGATAATTATTTATCCAATCTTCTATTTCTTTTATTTTTGCTGC
>JAFUNE010000006.1 GCA_017473105.1 Bacilli bacterium
ATTGCAGCTTGTGCAGCAGCTAATCTTGCAATAGGTACTCTAAATGGACTACAAGATACATATGTAAGTCCTGCCTTATGACAGAATTCTACAGATGATGGATCTCCACCATGCTCACCACAAATACCAAGTTTGATATCTGGTCTTACACTCTTACCTTTTTCAGTAGCCATTTTAACAAGTGCACCTACACCTTCTTGATCAACTCTTGCAAATGGATCACTTTCAAAAATTTGTTTAGTATAGTAATCATTTAAGAATTTACCAGCATCATCTCTTGAGAATCCATAAGTCATTTGAGTTAAATCATTAGTACCAAATGAGAAGAATTCAGCTTCTTCAGCAATCTTATCAGCTGTAATAGCAGCTCTTGGGATTTCAATCATAGTACCAATTTTATACTCTAATGTATAATTTTGTTCTTCAAATACTTTATTAATTGTTTCTACAACAATTTCCTTAACAAATTTAAATTCTTTTAATTCACAAGTTAATGGAATCATAATTTCAGGAACAACTTTAAGTCCTTCTTTATGAACATTAATTGCAGCTTCAATAACTGCTCTTGTTTGCATTTTAGCAATTTCTGGATAAGTAACAGCAAGTCTACATCCTCTGTGTCCCATCATTGGGTTGAATTCATGTAATGATGCAATCTTATCTTTTAATGCTTCAAATGTCATTCCAAGTTCTTCAGCTAAAGGTTTAATTTCTTCATCTGTATGTGGAACGAATTCATGTAAAGGTGGGTCTAAGAATCTTATTGTTACTGGGTAACCTTTCATTTCTTTATATAATTCTTCGAAATCACCTCTTTGCATTGGAAGTAATTTTTCTAATGCTTTTTCTCTTTGTTCAACTGTATCAGAAACAATCATTTGACGAATTGCAAAAATTCTTGCTTCTTCAAAGAACATATGTTCTGTTCTACAAAGACCAATTCCTTCTGCACCAAAGCTCATTGCTTGTCTCGCATCTCTTGGAGTATCAGCATTTGCTCTAACACCTAATGTACGAACTTCATCAGCCCATCCCATAAATGTTTCAAAGTCACCACTAATACTTGGTTCTTCTGTAGCAATTTTTTCTCCATATACTTTACCAGTTGTTCCATCAATTGAAATATAATCACCTTCATGGAATACTTTTCCGTCTTTAGTAGTTAATGTTTTTGCTTCTTCATTGATTACTAATTCACCACATCCAGAAACACAACATCTACCCATACCACGAGCAACAACTGCAGCATGTGATGTCATACCACCACGAACAGTTAAAATACCTTTAGCAAGGTTCATACCTTCGATATCTTCTGGAGAAGTTTCAAGTCTTACAAGAATAGTTTCTTCTCCTCTACTAGCAGCTTCAGTAACTTCTTCAGCAGTGAAATAAATTTTTCCACAACCAGCTCCTGGAGAAGCAGCAAGTCCTGTTGCAATTGGTGTTGCAGCTTTAAGAGCTACATCATCAAAATTTGGGTGTAATAATTGATCTAAAGCTTTTGGTTCAACTTTTAATAAAGCTTCTTCTTTAGTAATCATACCCTCGTTAACTAAATCAACAGCAATTTTAAGTGCAGCAGCACCAGTTCTCTTACCATTACGAGTTTGTAACATGAATAATTTACCATTTTCAATTGTAAATTCCATATCTTGCATATCTTTGTAATGATTTTCTAAAATTTCACAAGTCTTAACAAATTCAGCATATGCTTCAGGCATAACTTCTTTTAATGTGTCAATGCTTTGTGGAGTTCTAACACCAGCAACAACATCTTCTCCTTGTGCATTCATTAAATATTCACCATAAAGATGTTTTTCTCCTGTAGCTGGGTTTCTAGTAAATGCAACACCAGTTCCACAGTCATCACCTTTATTACCATAAACCATTTCTTGAACGTTTACAGCAGTTCCCCAAGAACTAGGAATATCATTCATTCTTCTATAATAGATAGCTCTTTCATTATTCCAACTTCTAAATACAGCTGTAACAGCTTCTATTAATTGTTCTTTTGGATCTTGTGGGAAATCTACACCAGCTTGTTCTTTGTAAACTTCCTTAAATTTCATAGCAACTTCATACATATCATCTGCTGATAATTCTGTGTCGTATTGTACATTTTTTTCTTCTTTAATTTTATCGAAAATTCTCTCAAAAGAATTTTTAGAATATCCTTTAACAACGTCAGCAAACATCATGATAAATCTACGATAAGAGTCATAAACGAATCTCTTGTTATTTGTTTCTTCAGCAAAAGAAACACAAACTTCATCAGTAAGACCTAAATTTAATACAGTATCCATCATACCAGGCATACTAGCTCTAGCTCCACTTCTAACTGAAACTAATAATGGATTTTTAGGATCTCCCATTTTTTTACCAGTTAATGTCTCTAATTCTTCTAATTTAGAATAGATTTCATTAATAATGTCATCACTAATAACTTTACCAGCATCATAATATGCAGTACAAGCTTCAGTAGTAACAGTAAATCCTCTAGGAACTGGAAGTCCAATATGAGTCATTTCAGCTAAATTGGCACCTTTTCCACCAAGAAGATTTCTCATGTCTTTGTTTCCTTCACTAAACATGTAAACATACTTCATATGTTCATTTCCTCCTTCTTTAAATAACTTACTCAAATATTATAACACAAGATTTATTCTTATAATAAAAAAAAGTTAAATTTTTTTACAAATTTAACTTAATTACCTCTTGATAACACATCCATTATAAGAATCATTTTTATTAGCAAGAACAATAGTTTCTATATTAACATCAGTTTTTTCTAAAGAAGAAACAGGACCACTATCATAACAAAAATTAGAATCATACATTAATACTCTTTTACAATTTCTATCTTCATCTAACTCGATATAATAATTATAACTTATTTCATTGGTTTGTATTGTATATTGAGGTAATCTAATATCCGAGTTTTCTATATTAGTATACACCACAGCTTCAGGCTGGTTTGAAAATGCATCCATCATAAAGTAAGTATACGCCATATCAATATATTTATGAACCATGGTTACAAATGTCCTAGATTCAGGAGAATTAATAATCGGATTTAAAACATTATCTTTACCATCATTATTATCTGTCTTATCATTCTCTAAACCAATCCCTGATTTATCTAGTGGTTTAAATACAACAAATACAACTGAATAACAAAGTTTTACTATTAGACATTGAAGTATTTAAATTATCTCTATTCACTTCAACTGTAGGATTACCAACTACATGATTATCAACACCAACAGTTGAATTACTTACTTCACTAGATTGATTACTTGCTTGAACAGATTGGTTAACATCATTGTTCTCAATATTATCATTATTCATATAAACACCTTCTATAATAATAAATTGTATCAAATAAAAAAGAGTATTTCTACTCTTTAAAATCAGATGTTTCAAGTGTAATTCCAAGAACTTTTTGTAAATAACATCTTCCACATAAAGATTCATATTCTACTTCATTTTCACCATCTATAGCAACTTGCTCACCACTAGAAGTGAATTCACCATTAACTATTCTTCCATTGAATTTTGCTCTCTTACCACATCTACAAATTGTAATTAATTCTTCCATAACATCCGCTACTTCAAATAATCTTTGACTACCAGGAAATGCCATTGATTTAAAATCACTTCTAAGTCCATAACATATTACAGGTTTATTCTTTAATTTAGCATACATAAATAATTCATCAACTTGATCTCTACTTAAAAATTGAGATTCATCTACTAAAATACAAACTATATCACTTGTTAAAGTATTTAAATAATCACTTAACTTTTCATCTTTATCAATTAAATGATCAACTCGTCTTTTTAAACCAATTCTTGTAACAATTTTATCGTCACCCTTTGTATCAATTCCAGGTTTTAAAATAACAACATTCATTCCTCTTTCTTCATAATTATGAGCAACTTGTAATAAAAGTGTTGTCTTTCCAGAATTCATAGCACCATATCTAAAATATAATTTACTCATCTTTATCCCTCCTTGGAAAACATCTATAATATACTTCTTTTAATCTATCATTAGTAACATGTGTATAAACCTCAGTTGTTTTTAAACTAGAATGTCCAAGCAATTCTTGTACAACCTTTATATCACAACCATTATTAAGCATATCAGTGGCAAAAGTATGTCTTAAAACATGTGGTGTAACATGTGTTTTAACAGAAAGATTTTTCATTATATTATCTATAATATATCTAACTCCTCTATCAGTTAATTTCTCTCCTCTATTATTTAAAAATAAGTACTGATTATTTATATTTTCTCGACCTCTTAAATAATCATTTAAAACTTTCATTGCATATTCACCATAATACACAATTCTTTCTTTATTACCTTTTCCACAAACTATAATTCTTCTATTATTAAAATCTATATCATTAATCTTAATATTAACAAGTTCACTAACACGAACCCCTGTCGCATATAACATCTCAATAATCAATCTATCCCTTAAACCTTCTTTTCCTTTTGATGATTCATTAATCATTTCAAGTAAATCATTATAATAAATAAATTTTGGTAATTTTTTTTCAGTTTTAGGATAAGATATTTTACTTAAAGGATATTCTTTTTTATCAATATATTCATTCAAATATAAAAATTTATAAAAAGATTTAAAAGTACTTATTTTTCTACTAACAGAAGTAGATTTATCTTTCTTTAAATTCAAATATTCTAAATAATCTCTTATATCTTCTTCTTTAACTAAATCTAAATCTTTTTTAACAAATAAATAAAAATAATATAAATCATTAATATAAGATAATATCGTATTTTCCGAATAATTTTTAGTTAATAAATATTCATAAAAATTATTCATATATGATAGTTTTATAAAATCATCTTTTTCCATAATTTGATTATAATATATTTCCTAATAAAAAACAAAGACACTTAACATAAAGTGTCAATTAACTATTTCTTTTTAGTTTTTGTTTTTTTAGTACTCTTAGCACCTTTCTTTTCACTACTTTCAAATTTAATATCTTCAGCACAAATTATTACACCTAACATAAGTCCCATACAAGAACCAAGTGCTAAATATATAACGTTTTCTTGAAAAACTGATACTACTGAACCCAAAAGTGTACCACCCATAGCACATATTGGCAACCAAGTATCTATTTTATTTTTTTTATTACTAGTTTTCCTTTTAGCCATTATTTCCTCCTATATTATTTCTTTTTACTTTTTGTTTTTTTAACTTTTTCTGAACTATTGATTATCTGAGATTCAACTTTAGTATACGAAAGTAACATAGAAAGTATTAAAAATAAAAATACAAAAAAACCAAATGATACACCAACAGTCTTAAATGACTTCAAAGCTTCACAAATCATATCATTAAAATCAGTACAACAAAAATATATAAATCCCACAAAGAAAAATGATTCTAATACACTTTCAAAAATAAGAGTCCAATTTTTTCTTTTAACAACATGCTCCTCATTCAACCATTTTTTCATAACCAACCTCCATATTATATTTAACTATTCTAATTATAACATAACTATTTTAATAAATACCACTTATTTTATAATTAATTTCACATTTTAAAAAATAGTATTTCATTAAATTACTTTCTACTTTTTAAGTTAAATAAAATAGAATTTCTTATTAAACGAAAAAATATTCTTATAGCTGCATAAGTTAATGTAAAAGTATATAAATCTTTTAAAAAATCTTCTCTCTTTATAAAATAATCAGATTTAATTAAAAATTGATTTTTTAAACTTAATAATCGCAATATTTTTAAATCTTCAAATTCTATTACTTTATATCTCTTCTTCACTTCAGAACAATTATATAATTTACATGAAAGATTTTTACTTGAACAACCTTTATTTGTTTGATACAAACACTTTCTACAACATCCATTACAATTACTATCTTTTAATTTTCTTTGAACATAACATTTACCATTTTTAAATCCACATATATTAGTTTTACCAACAGAATCATCAATTATCTTACATGACACATCGTATATATATTCAATTCTTTTTTTTCGATTTTTTAAATTTAAACCTTTTATTATATAATCTATCATTTCATCATTAAGACTATTTTTAACAACAAAACGAGTATTAAAATAAAAAATGCTTTTATATAAACTAAGTTTATTTAAAAATTTATCATATTCTTCTTTATTATTTATTGAAATAAACTTTTTCTTCATTAACTAACACCACAATAAAAGTATATCATATTATAAATACAATACAAATATTAAAAAATTATTGAATAACTATACCTCTTCTAGATAATACAAGAGCAGAAAAAGAACCATTTATTTCACCAACAATAGAATTTCTATATAATTCTTCTTTTTTATATTCATCCAATGTTTTAGAAAATTCGTTTCCAAAATTATTTTTTCTTTGATATGCATCTAGTTGTTCTAATAACCTATACATATCATAAACAAACCACTCACGTCCAACTTTTTCATTCAACTCTACTCTTAATTGTTCACCAATATAACATTTTCTTAAATAAAGAGGATCATTTTTAACTTTTTCAACGTAATCAATTAATCTATTTTGAGATAAATTTTGTTCTGAAATAAAATCCAAAAGTAATAAAATCTCTTTATCTAATAACTCACAAGAAATTATATTATCTTTTTTAACCATACCATGTGATAACAATAATGGCGCAATTGATTCTAAATAATCGTATTTTTCGTTCATTTTCTCATCTCCAAATCAACATATAATATATCATATTAAAATATATTTTTAAAACTAAATTTTTAATTACCATTATTAAAACATCTATATCCTGTAAATTATATTTTTCAATTAAATCTTGTTCTAAATTATTAAACACACCACAATTAAATATTACTTTCTCTACATTGAAATTTTCTACTAAATTTATTGCTTCACCCATATGAACATAATCTTCATGTGGTGATTGTCAATTAGTAAGTCGATTTTTATACTTTATTTACAAAAAAAAAGAATCGCAATTTTTGAAATGCACCCCTTATAGTAGACATCAATAAAAAAGAACATTTCAAAGAATTATGATAGAATACACTTCCGAAAGGAGGTGTTTTCTTATGGCTAAAAAAGGTCAAAAATTTGTTAAATTTACTGATGAAGAACGCACTG
>JAFUNE010000007.1 GCA_017473105.1 Bacilli bacterium
ACTAATAAGTTATAAAATAAGATGAAGCGATTCATCTTTTTTTATTGAATGATTTTTGATATAATTTTTGTGGGTGATATTATGGATTTGATAATAGGAAGTCATGTTAGTTTTAATAGTAAAACTCAATTAGTAGGTGCTGTAAAAGAAGCATTAGGGTATAATGCAAATACATTTATGATATATACTGGTTCTGCTCAAAGTACACTAAGAGCAGGGTTAAATGAAGAGTTAACATATGAAGGATATAAATTAATGATTGAAAGTGGAATTAATCCTAAAAACGTTATTATTCATGCTCCATATATTTTAAATTTTGCTAATCGTGCAGATGAAGAAAAAACAAAATTTAATGTTGAATTTTTTGTAAATGAGTTAAATCGTGTTAAAGAACTTGGATTTGATAAAATAGTACTTCATCCAGGTAGTGCAGTTAATTGTACTCGTGAAGAGGGAATTAATAATATAATCCTTGGATTAAATGAAGTAATAAGTAAAACAAAAGATACAATTATTTTACTTGAATATATGGCAGGAAAAGGTAATGAACTTGGAATTAATATTACTGAGTTAAAAACTATGTATGAAGGAATTGAAGATAAATCTAGAGTAGCTTTTTGTTTAGATACTTGTCATATGAATGATTCAGGCATTAATATAAGCGAATTTGATGCGTTTTTAGACGAGTTTGATAAAGAAATAGGAATAGATAAAATAAAATGTGTACACGTTAATGATAGTATGAATACATGTGCTAGTCATAAAGATAGACATGCGAATTTAGGATACGGAACAATTGGTTTTGATAACTTAATAAATGTAATTTATAATCAAAGATTAAATGGTATTCCATTCATACTAGAAAGTCCTTATGTAAATAGAAATACAAAAGATGAGTATCCTCCATATAAATATGAAATTGATATGATCAGAAAAAAAGAGTTTATTGATTTTATTCAATAAACTTTTTATATTGGTTATACTTTTCAATAATTTTATTATATAAGTTAGTATTTAATCTATTTTTAAATTTTAAAATATAATTTTGAAAATTATTTAGTATTTCATTGTAATCATTTTTTATTGCTTGATAAATTATATCAATTTCTTCTTTTGTATGTTCAATGTTTTCTTTTGATATATATTTTTGTATATCTTGTTTAGTTATTTTTTCAATATAATTTATAATTAGATTTTTATTCATGTTTCCTCCTTATAAATTATATATAATTAATAATTATTTATTCATTTAAATTTTGAATTGCATTCATTATAGCTAGTTTACCATATTCATAAGTTAAACTTCCTTGTTGGAATAAAACATATGGTTCTCTAATAGGTCCATCACATGAAAGTTCAATAGAAGAACCTTGTGTAAATGAAGGTGAAGACATAATTATATCATTGTCATATCCAGGCATTGGAGAAGGTGTAGGGCAAACATGAGAATCAACTGCACCACTTTTTTGGATAGAACATGCGTAATTTATTAATTGTTCCTTATTATTAAAATAAATTAATTGAACAATATCAGCACGTTTATCATTATATCTTGGTGTTGTTTTTAATCCTTTTTCTTCTAAAACTTTACTTGTTAAAATAGCTGTTTTTAAAGCTTCTGAAACAACTTTTGGAGCCATATAAAGTCCAAGAGCTATTTGTCTATTAACACCTTGAGAAGGTCCAACTTCACGTCCTTCACCAGGAACAGTAAGTCTTTCTGCACATAAATCAACAAGTTCTGTGTCTCCCGCAATATAAGCACCATTTGTAGCAATACCAGCACCTAAATTTTTAATTAACGAACCTGCAATTAAGTTGGCACCAACACTAATAGGAGAAGTACTTTCTACAAATTCACAATAACAATTATCAATAAATATTTTAACATCGTTGTTTACTTCACGAATAACTTTAATAACTTTTTCAACTTTATCTATAGTTAATGAATCTCTTAAAGAATAACCACGTGATCTTTGTATATGTATTAATCTTATATTTTCTTTGCAAGCTTCACGAATTTTATCGTAATCGAAATCATTATCAATTAAGTCAATTTCTTTATAATTTACGTTAAAACTCATTAATGAAGAATTATTTGATTTGATTCCAATTACTTCATGTAAAGTATCGTATGGAGTTCCTGATATTGCAAGAAGGGTATCATTTGGTCTTAACATTGCTTGAAGAGCAATAGTTATTGCATGACTACCAGAAATAAATTGATTTCTTACAATAGCACTCTCAGCATCAAAAACATAAGCAAATATTTTATCAAGTTTATCACGACCTTGATCATTATAGCCATAACCAACACTTCCATTTAAATCACTTTCAGAAAAATTATATTCATGAAAAGCATCAATTACTTTTTTACTATTTATTAAAGTATTGTTATCTATTTCTTTAAAAATACTTTCAAGTTCATGTTCACATTTATTAATTAATTCCACGTTTAACACCACCATCTATTTTAATAATACTATCATTTATATAAGAAGCTTCATCAGATGATAAAAAATAAACTAAGTTTGCAATTTCCGTGTCTTCTGCAAATCTGTTAAGTAATATTTTTTCTTCTTCACTTTTTATATATTCTTCTCCGAGTTCTTTACTCATTGGAGTTTTAACCCAACCAGGACACACACAATTAACTCTAATATATGGAGCAAAGTGATTTGCTAAATTATGAGTTAAATTTATAAGTCCTGCTTTAGAAGAATCATAATCTAAACTATATTGATAATAAGAATCAATTCCATTAGTTGAACTTATATTTATAATATTACCATTTTTATTTTTTAACATATCTTCACCAAATAATTTACTTAGTAAAAATGGAGCAACAAGATTAATTTCTAATGTTTTCATAAATTGTTCTTTTGTTTTATCTTCAAATAAAGTATCTAATGCAATTCCAGCGTTATTTACAAGAACATCAATATATTCATATTTTCCTTTAATTATATTATACATATTATTAATTTCATCTTCATTTTGTAAATCACATTTAACACATAAACAGTCTAAGTTATATTTTTTATCTAGTTCATTTTTTAAATCTAATATTTTTTTTTCATGGCTATTATAATGTAAAATAACTTCATAATTATTATGAGCAAATTTTCTACATATAGCACTTCCGATACCACTACTAGCACCAGTTACTAAAACACACTTTTTATTCATTTTTTATTCAGTCCCTTCAATTACGAGCATATTTTATCACAAAAATTATATTTTTGATATAGAAAGTTATAATTTATGCTTGTAAACTTAATTTTTATTTGCTATAATCTTATACGTACAAAAAGGAGGAAATTCCATATGGCAAAGAAAGAAAATAGAGAAGGAATTGCTTTAAAATGCACAGTATGTGAAAATATTAATTATTTAACAAGTAAAAATAAAAAAAATACTGAGGGTAAATTAGAAATTAAGAAATTCTGTTCTAAATGTAATAAAACTACTGCTCATAAAGAAAGAAAGGCTGCATAGTATATGATGTTCAATATAAACGATATTAAAAATGGTATGACCATTAAACATGAAGGAGTTATTTATCAAGTAGTTGATTTCCAACATGTTAAACCAGGTAAAGGTAGTGCTTTCGTTAAAACAAAACTTAAAAATTTAAGAGCAGGTACTACTCAAGAAATTACATTTAATGCTGGTATTAAAATGGAAAAAGCAGATGTAAGAAAGAGTCAATTATCTTATTTATATGCTGCTGGTGATAATTTTGTATTTATGGATATGAATACTTATGACCAATTCGAACTTGAAGCAAGTGTAATCGGAGATAACGCTAAATTCTTAAAAGAAGGATTAGATGTTGAATCTATGACTATCGAAGGAGAAATCGTTGGTATTAGCTTACCAGAAAAAGTTTCTTATAAAGTAATTAGTGCTCCAGATGCTGTTAAAGGAAATACTACTAGTGGTGCTCAAAAAGATGTAACTATCGAAACTGGTTATGAATTAAAAGCTCCTTTATTTATTTCAGAGGGTGATGAAATTGTTATCACAACTCGTGATGGTAAATATTTTAGTAGAGGATAATAATTAGACACAAAAGTGTCTTTTTTATTTTGCAATAAATTAGATAAATCTTGATTTTTTTTCAGATTAATGTATAATATATGCTTGCTATAAAACTTAAATTTAGGAGTGTATTGCTATGTATAATAAAATTTTGTCTATTTGTGATTATGATAAAAATGAAAAATTAATGTGTAATATTAAGAAAAATAGTTTTTTGTTTATAAAAAGAATTGGTGATATTATTTTTAGTATTATCGGAATAATTTTAATAATACCTCTAATGGCAATTGTAAAAGTTATAAATATGTTACATGGTGATCATGAATCTATTTTTTATTCTCATGAAAGAATAGGTAAAAATGGAAAAATATTTAAATTATATAAATTTAGAACCATGGTACCAGATGCAGATAAAATATTAGAAGAAATGTTAAAAGAAGAAAAATATAAGAATGAATGGGATTTAAATCAAAAATTTAAAAATGATCCAAGAATTACAAAAATAGGTAATTTTTTAAGAAAAACATCATTAGATGAATTCCCTCAATTTTTAAACATTATAAAAGGGGATATGTCTTTAATAGGACCACGTCCACTAATAAAAGGAGAACTTATTTCTCACGGTGGTAATAGTAAAATGTATGAATCTGTTAAACCAGGTCTTACTGGATGGTGGGCATGTAATGGTAGAAACGATTTAAGTTATGATGAAAGATTAGAATTAGAATATTATTATGTTAATAACAAATCTTTAAAGCTAGATGCTGAATGTATTTATAGAACAGTTAAAGCTGTAGTTTCAAAAAAAGGTGCTAAATAAATATAATAAAATTATATTTTTCTAAGGGGTGTAATATGGAAAATGAAGTAATTAGGGTTGCTCATATTGTAGGAAAATGGCTTGGTGGTGGTGTAGAATCAGTAGTAATGAATTATTATAAAAATATAGACAGGAGTAAAATCCAGTTTGATTTTATATGCGATGAAGATTCCACTAATATTCCATTTGATGAAATAAAAGAGTTAGGTGGAAAAGTTATAATTGTTCCATCATACTCACATATTTTTTCATACAATAAAGAATTAAACAAAATATTTAAAGAAAACAAATATAAAATAGTACATTCTCATATTAATACATTAAATGTTTTTCCACTTAGAATAGCCAGAAAATGCAAAGTACCAATTAGAATATCACACTCTCATAGTACATCAAATAAAAAAGAAATAAAGAAAAATATTATTAAAAGTATTTTAAAACCATTTAGTAAACTATATGCAACAGATTATTATGCATGTTCTAAATATGCAGGAATTTATTTATTCGGCCAAAATACTAAATTTAATATTTTAAACAATGCAATAGATTTAGATAAATTTAAATATAACAAAAAATATAATAATGAAATAAGAAAAGAATTAAATATATCAAGTGATACTTTTGTAATAGGACATGTAGGAAGATTTGTAACGCAAAAAAATCATTCATTTTTGATAGATATATTTTATGAATTACAAAAAACTAATCCAAATAGTGCTTTATTACTAGTAGGACAAGGACCACTACAAGATAAAATAAAATTAAAAGTTAAAAATCTTCATATTGAAGATAAAGTGTATTTTTTAAACCAAAGAAATGACGTATACAAAATATTTTCTTCATTTGATGTTTTTCTACTACCAAGTTTATATGAAGGACTTCCAGTAGTTGGAGTAGAGGCACAAGCATCAGGATTATTATGTGTATTATCAGACAATATGACAAAAGAAACAAAAGTTCTTGAATCAACTGTTTTTGTAAGTTCTAAAGAAAATGCATCTTACTGGTCTAAAACTATTTTAGATAATTATAAAGATTTTCAAAGAAAAGATTGTAAAAATGAACTTGTAAAAGCAAACTTTGAAATAAAATCTTTATCAAAAGAACTTGAAAATATATATATTAATCTATTAGAAAATAATAAGAAAAAAGTATTCTTTTTAGTAAGCACAAATATATACTCAGGTGCAGAAGCTGTTAATTTAAATATCATAAATAATTTAAAAGATGATTTTAATTTTACATATGTTTCACCAAAAGGTAGTATTAATACATATTTATGTGAATCAAATATTAATCATATTGAAATTAGTAAACTAAGTATATCTGAAATCAAAAGAGTAATAAAAGATTATAAACCTGATATAATTCATGCAACAGATTATAGAGCAAGTGTACTTTGTAGTATAGCATCTAAAAAAATCCCGTATATATCTCATTTACATAATAACAGTCCATGGTTAAAAAAACTATGCATAAATTCTATAGCATATTTATTTGCAGGACTAAGAGCAAAATTTATATTAACCGTATCAAATTCTATAAAAAAAGAATACATATTTTCAAAATTTATTAAAAATAAAATATATAATATTTCAAATCCGATTAGTAGAAATAATATTTTATCAAAAGTAGATAAAAATGATAAAAAAGAATATGATATATGTTTTATTGGAAGACTAACTGAACAAAAAAATCCACTTAGATTAATAAAAATAATATCTTTAATAAAAGAAGAAAAAAATGATATAAAAGCAGTAATAGTTGGTGATGGTGAACTAAGAGAAGAATGCGAAAAAGAAATATTAAAACTAGATCTTAAAGAAAATATTTCATTAGTAGGTTTTCAAAAAAATCCATATACTTATTTAAATAAATCAAAAGTATTTTTATTTCCATCTATTTGGGAAGGATTTGGTCTTGTATTATTTGAAGCATTAAGTTTAGGTGTACCATGCTTTACAACAAAAGTAGGTGGGATAGTAGATATTGTAAATAACGAATGTGGAGCTTTTTGTAAAAGTGATAAAGAATTTGTAGAAAATATTATATCTACTTTAAGCGATGAAAATAAATATAAAAAACTAAGTGAAGGAGCTATATTAAGATCACAAAAACTTGATAATTCAATCACTTACTATAAAAAAGTAAAAGAAATATACGAAAAATTATAAAAAGGGGAAAAACATGAATATTTTAGACATTATAATAGTATTTTTATGTATCTTGTTTAAATATTTAATAGTATACAATACATCATCAAGTATACTATATCTTTTGCTTGCAATAATTTGTGTTTTAGCTGTAATAGATATATTCTATTTAAAACTAAAAAAAGAAACATTTTTTAAAATACTATTATTTTTTGGAATATCTTGTTATTTCCTAATAATAAGTTTTGATGCTAATTTTTTAATATCATTTGTATTATCTTTAATATTAATTAAGAAAAAAGAAAAAGATTATATTAAAACATTTATGATTAGTTCTATTATTTTATTTATATTTACCGTTTCCTTAAATATTTTTGGAATTTTAGAAAGTACAAATATTATAAGATACAAGTATGGAGAAAAGATTGTAAGATACAGTTTAGGTTTTGAACATCCAAATTCAGTATTTTTATTTTTCTTACCAATCGCTTTATGTGGTTATTATTTATATGGAAATAAAAAAACATATTATTTTTTCTTAACTTTATTTTCATTAATATTATATTTTTTATCAGATAGTAGAACAGGAATAATATGTATGCTACTTATTATATTATTTGATAAAATATTGAATAAAAAAGTTCTAGAAAACAAGGTATTTAAATTTTTTTGTAATAATTCTATCTTAATTTTTAGTTTAATAACAATTATTATTAGTTGTATATTCGGTGATGATTTAACAAATAAAGTATCATCTTTATTTAGTGGAAGACCATATTATTTAAATTATTATGTAACAAATGGTCAAATATTTTCACTAGTAGGCGCAGAACTTCATCCAAAATACATTGTAGATAATTTTTATATCTACGTTTTAGCACGTCTTGGATTAATAGGGTTTTCTGTATATTATTTTACTTATAAATTAGGTATGAAAAAATTAGGATATTCAAAAGTATACGCTGTTTTATTAATTATTACATGTATATATGGAATTCTAGAAACAAATATGATTATCGGTAGTATAAATTTCTTATTTCCAATACTAATAAGAAATATTATTGATGATAGAAAGGATAAAATATGAAAAAAGAGTCGAGAGTTAAAAATAGTATAATTAATAGTTTAACCGGATTTTTTGGAAGAGCAATTAACTGTATTATTGGTTTAGTATGTAGAACTATATTTATTCATATATTAAGTACAGAATACTTAGGTATAGATGGATTATTTGAAAATATTTTATATATTTTAAATTTTGCAGAACTAGGTTTTGGTAATGCTATTATTTATAACCTGTATAAACCAGTAGCAAATGACGATAAAGAAAAAATAAAATCATTAGTTCATCTATATAAAAAAGTATATTTTATTATAGGATGCATTGTATTACTATTAGGTGTATGTTTAATTCCATTTTTAGATTTTATTATTAAAGATGCTCCTTCTGTAAAAGAAAGTATAACAGTTATTTATATTTTATATTTAATTCAAACTCTAAGTACATATTTTTATGGATATAAAAAATCAATATTAACAGCTTATCAAAAAGACTATATTATAAATACAGTTAATTTTATATTCTCAGTATTAAAAAATGTTATTCAAGTAATAATACTGGTTATTACTAAAAATTATTTGTTATATTTAGTTATTTACATATTATCAAATATACTATCTAATATTATAATTTCTAATAAAGTTGATAAACTATATCCATTTTTAAAAGATAAAAAATATAAAAAAGTTTCTAAAAAAGAAATAAAAGAAATTAAAACAAATGTTAAGTCACTTATTATAAATAAAATAGGAGATATTATTTCTAATGGTACAGATAATATATTATTATCTATTTTCTCAAGTGTACATGTTGTAGGTTTATTTGCAAATTATACAACATTATTTAAACAAGCTAATGGTATATTTTGGGATATGCTTTGTGGTTTGACTGGAAGTATAGCCAATGTAAATGCAAAAGAATCTTCAGAAAAGAAAGAGTCAATTTTACTTCAACTTTTATTTGTATCATCATACTTATATGGTTTTTTATGTATCTGTTTAGGTATTCTTTGTAATGATTTTATTTCATTATGGATAGGTAAAGAATATATTTTATCTATGGATATTATTATTCCATATTTATTAGTAATATATTCAGATGGATTCGCTTATATTGTATATGTATACAAAAATACTGAAGGATTATTTAATTATTGTAAATTTATAACTTTAATTAAAGCATTTATTAATTTAATACTTTCTATTATTCTTGGAAAACTAATGGGAATCAAAGGAATATTTATTGCAACTATTATATCAAAATTAACTACAACAGTTTGGTATATGCCATATTTAATTTACAAAAAATGTTATAATAAAAAGCCTTATAAATTCTATTTAAAACATATGTATTATATTATTATTACAATTATTACATATATAATATGTTATAAAATTATTTCATTTATTAATATTACAGGTTTAATGGGCTTAATATTAAAATCAATTACAATTGTAATATTATCTAATATATTATTAGTATTATTTATATTCAAAACAAATGAATTTAAAGAAATATATATTAAACTTAAAAATTTAATAAAAAGGGTGAAGTAAAATGAATGATTTAGTTTCAATTATTGTACCAGTTTATAATGTTTATGAGTATTTAGATGAATGTTTAAAATCATTAATAAATCAAACATATAAAAATATAGAAATAATAGTTATAAACGATGGTAGTACAGATAAGTCTTTAAGTATTTGTGAAAAATATACTAAAAAAGATAAAAGAATAAAATTGATAAATCAAAAAAATAGTGGTTTATCATATACGAGAAATATTGGAATAAAAAATTCCAAAGGAAAGTATATTTCATTTATTGATTCAGATGATATTATAAATAATAAAATGATTGAAATTATGTATACAGAAATAATAAGAAATAATTCTGATATATGTGTATGTAAATTTCAAAACTTTACAAATGAATTTATTAATAAAAATATAGATTATAATGTAGAAGTTTTATCTAAAGATGAATTTTTTATAGAATTAATGCATGAAAATAAAATAACTAATCATGTATGTAATAAATTATTTAAAAAAGAATTATTTAATAATATTGAGTTTCCAATAAAAAGAAAATATGAAGATATAGGTACATTATATAAAGCAGTTTCTAATATAGAAAGTGCAGTATATATAGATTATGATTTATATGGATATAGAAATAGAGAAGGAAGTATAGTTAATAATTTAAGTAAAGAAACATTAATTGATTATCAATACATGGTTAAAAAAAGATACGATGATTTAATTGTATCAATGCCACACCTAAAAAAATATTTTGATATGAATAGAATTAATTATACTGTTCGTTATAATTTAGAAATACTTAGAAGTAAACAATATGAATTGTTTGATGATCTGGATATAAAAGATATTTTAAATAAAGAATTAGAATTTTCTTGTAAAGTATATAATAAATCTATTAGAAAAATTAATTTATTAAAACAAAGAATTGCATTTGATATATTAAGAAAATCTTTTCTTTTATTTAATATAGTATTTAGAATATTTTATTTAATAAAGAAATAAAGGAGGTTATATGAAAAATTGTAAAAAAATCCCAATTTTATGTTATCACAATATAATGAAAACTAAAGATTATAATAAGTTAACTGAAGAAGAAAAAGCATTTGTAATTGAATATGATATATTTGAAAAACAAATGAAATTATTAAAAAAATTAGGTTATAAAACATTAACTATGGATGAATTTTATAAATGGAAAAAAGGAGAAATAAAATTACCATACAAAAGTGTATTAATTACTTTTGATGATGGATATGAAAATGTATATAAATATGCAATGCCTATACTAAAAGAAAATAATCTAAAATCTTGCGTATTTATAATAGCTTCTAAATTAAATGATGTAAAAGATTATATCTCAATCTCCCAAATCAAAGACTCGCAAAAAAAATATCCAAATATTGAATTTTGTTCTCATTCTTATGATTTACATGTTCGTGGTTCTGTTGAATCTAAAAAATTATCTGAATTAGAAAAAGATATAAAACAATATGAAAAATCAATGGGAAAATGTAAGTATTTTGCATATCCATTTGGTCATTATTCAAACGAAATGATAAAAGCATTAAAATCACATGATTATAAACTTGCATTTATATTTGAAATGCCAAAAAAAGTCAAAAAAAATGAAAATGACTATTTAATTCCAAGAATAAATACATCATTTTCACAAAGTACATTTAAATTTTTTCTAAAAATAATTTTACCATTTATATATTAATAGTATTACAAAGTTTATTAATATATATATTTATATTTTTATAATTATTAATTAATAATTTAATATTTAATAAACTTATTAAAGGTATTTTGAAGCTTCTAACAATCTTCTTAATCAAACTTAAATCTTTATTTTTCCATTGTCTTAAAACATCTCTTTTATTTTCATTATAAAATGATCTTAAAAGTGAAGTTCTCTTTATTATAATTTTATAATCTATAATTTTATTAATATCAATATATTTAAAAAAATATGCACTATCAACTATTACATGTATTTTATTTTTATTTATGTATTTTATAATATAATCAAAAAATAAATTACATATTATTTCTTCATTATTTCTATTATTTTCAAAATTAGAATAGTTTGGATATTTTTTTAGAAAATTGCTAATAATTTGTTTTTCAATTTTATTCATTTTTCTATTTTCGTAATCAAATAGAAAATCAAAACTAATTATTGGTTGATCAAACTTTTTAGATAATAAATTAGCAAGGTAGCTTTTTCCCCCTCCGGGTATGCCGGTGATAACGGTGATATAGGGGGATTTATCAAAATTTATATTTAAATCATTTTTACTTTTAAAAATACTAATTTTATGCATATTTTCTCCTTTTTTTAAGATTATAAAACGATATTTAATTATTGTCAAATGGTGGTGTTATTTATGAACAAAGTATCAATTATTATTCCTGTATATAATTCATATAAAAATTTAAATAGATGTTTAGACTCAGTTATTAATCAAACATATAAAAATATAGAAATTATTATTATAAATGATGGTTCAACTGATAGAAGTCTTGATATTTTAAATGAATATAAGAAAAAAGATAATAGGATAAAAGTATACACTATTAAAAATAGTGGTGTTTCTTATGCAAGAAATTATGGTATTAAAAAATCAAATGGTGAATATATTATGTTCATTGATAGTGATGACTATATAGAATTAAATATGGTAGAAAAAATGATGAATTCACTTGTATCTAATAAAGTAGATATAGTTAGATGTAATAATTTTGTAGAAGAAAAAACAAATTATGTAGAATCATATTATTTAAAAAATAAACTAGTTAATAAAATTGATACCAATATTATAAGTGATATTATCACATCTAAACTATTAACTTATTGTTGTGTTTTATTAGTAAAAAAAGATGTTTTATTAAAAACAAATTTATTTAATGTAGATTTAAAAATATATGAAGATAGAGTATTTTATTTAGAATTATTTCTAAAAGCAAAAAATGTATATTTTATGGAAGACGTTTTATATCATTACGTAACTAATAACAACGGATGTACAAAATCCAATAAAAATATAACAAGACATTTATTTGATACAATTAATGGTTGGAAAATAATAAATGATATATTAGAAAAAGAAAACTATAATGAATTAATAATTATTCTAAACACTAAATATTTATATATGATTATTGGATACTTATTCGCATCATATAAGTATAATACAAAGAAATTTAAAGAAATATATAATAAAGTTATTAAAGATGATAATTTTAATAAAATTCTATGTTTATATAATGATAAAGAATTTAGCTTATATGCAAAACTTTGTATTTATTTACTAAAAAATAATAAATATACATTTTTAAAAATAATTTATTTTTTTAGAAAGATAATAAGTTATATTAAAGATATTATAAAAAAATAAAATAATTGATTTTTAACTCATTTTATGTTAAAATATATGCGATTTTAAAGGGGGATATATATGGAATTTAAGTTATCAGATATGCTTGATAATTATTTTAGAAGTTACATATTAGTTTTAGTAGTTATGATACTTACATTAAGTGTAGGATTATATGCAGTATATGGATTATATGAAAATGAATATGTATCAAAAACAACTATTATGCTTGGATATAATAAAGGAGAAACTGAATCATTTGATATTTATTTAAATCAAAGTATTTTAAAAAACTATGAAGAGTTAGCTGTATCTGATATAGCATTACTTGAAGTTAAAGAACAAACAAAACTTGATTATTCAATAAGTCAGTTAAAAAATATAATTACTATTAATTCTGTAGATGGGACAGAATACTTAGTTATAGAAGCAACAACTAATAATAAATATGACAGCGCTAAAATATCATATAGCGTGTATGAAGTATTATCAAAAGAAGTAGAAAGAATATTTGGATTAAGTAACATACACTTAGTAGATACATCAAGTAAAGGAACTTTAAAATATAATAAACACTTATTTGCAGTTGTTGTTATTATTGGAGCAATTGCTTTGTCATTTTTAGCAAGTATTATTAAATTTTTCTTATTTCCAAATTTAGTTAAAAAGAATAAAATAAAAAAAGTTAAAAAAATAGAAAATGAAAAGAAAAATATAATTAAAACTGAACCTACAAAAAAAGTAGTAAAAAAAGTAGTTGTAAAATCTGAACCAATTAAAAAAGTAATTAAGAAAGAAACAGTTGAATCAGAAACAACAAAAAAAGTAGTTAAGAAAGAAGCAGTTGAATCAAAACCAACTAAAAAAGTTGTTAAGAAAGAAACAGCTGAATTAGAACCAAGTAAAAAAATACTTAAGAAAGAATCTACTAAAGAAGATGCAACTAAAAAAGCAATTAAAAAAACAACTAATAGTACAAATAAAACAATTTCTAAAGAAGACAATTCAGTTAAAACTAAAAAAGATAATTCTAATAAAGAAAAGAAAATAATTAAAAAATAGTGTCGTTTATTGACAAAATCGAATAAATAAATTATACTTTTTCTAATGACTGAGAAGAAATAAAGTAGTTATAATGTATTTTACAGAGAGTTAGTGGTAGTTGAGAACTAATAAATTATTTATAATGAAGTTACAATTTTGGAGTTATTAGGTGACGCGATATAGTCCTATGAGTATAAATTAAGGTGGTACCACGATATAGTTCGTCCTTATGTGTGGTACTTTTTTTATTGGAGGAAAAATGAGAAAATTTGAAAAAATAAGTTTTGAACAATTTAAAAAAGACATATGCGATGATTTAGAACTATATAATAATTATGAATTACCACAAAGACATAGTGCTAAAAGTGCAGGATACGATATAAGAAGCTTAAATGCAGGGGTTATTAAACCAGGAAAATCAATGGTTTTTAGAACTGGATTAAAAGTTAGAATGAATAAAGATGAAGTATTATATTTAATTGGAAGAAGTTCTCTTGGTTATAAATATGATGTATGTCTTGCAAATAATGTTGGCGTAATAGATGCAGATTTCTATAATAACGAAGATAATGAAGGACACTTCTCAGTAAAACTAATAAATCATGGAGAAAAAGATTTTGAAGTTAAAATAGGTGACAGAATAGTACAAGGAATATTTAGTAAATATTTAATAACAACAGATGATAAATGTAACAAAGTAAGAACTGGTGGAATTGGTTCTACAAATAAGGAGGGAAAATAAAATGAAATTATATGATGAATTAAGATGGAGAGGAATGATACAAGATGTAAGTAGTCCAGAAGTTGAAAAAATGATCAATGAAGGAAACGTTACTTTCTACTGGGGAACAGACCCAACAGCTGATTCTCTTCATATTGGACACTATACAAACTTAGTACTTGCAAGAAACTTTAAAAAACATGGTCATAACCCAATATTACTAGTAGGTGGAGCAACTGCTTTAATCGGAGACCCACGTGGAAAAGGTGAAAGACCATTAATGTCAAAAGAAGATATTGCATACAACTTTAATAAAATAGCAGCGCAAGTAAAAGGAATAACAGGATGTGAAATAGTAAATAACTATGATTGGATTAAAGATATAGATGTAATTAGTTTTTTAAGAGATTATGGAAAACATTTTACAATTAATTATATGCTTGATAAAGATAAAGTAAGAAGACAATTAGAATTTGGTTTATCTTTTACAGAATTTTCTTATATGTTATTACAAGCACTTGATTTCAAACATCTATATGAAACAAGAGGAGTTACTCTTCAAATTGCAGGAAGCGATCAATGGGGAAATATAACTTCAGGAATTGAATTAATAAGAAGAACACTTGGAAAAGAAGCATATGGAATGACAATGCCACTTGTATTAGATGAAAATGGTAATAAGATAGGTAAAAGTGAAGGAAATGCTGTATGGCTAGATAAAGATAAATTTAGTCCATATAAAATGTATCAATATTTAATTAATACTGCTGATAGCGTTGTAATTGATCACTTAAAGAAAATGACATTATTATCACGTGAAGAAATTGAAGCATTGGAAGTTAAATTAAAAGAAACACCAGAAGCAAGAGATGCACAAAAAGCATTAGCTTACGAAGTAGTAAAAGATATTCATGGTGTAGAAGAAGCAGAAAATGCTAAAAAAATTAGTGAAGAAGTATTTACAAAGGGATATAGTGAAGAAGGAATGGAAGAATCACTAATTGAATTAACTGAAAATATGAATATATTAGACTTACTAGTTGCAGTAAAAATTGCTCCATCAAAGAGTGAAGCAAGAAGATTAGTTTCTGGAAATGGAATAAGCATCAATAGCGAAAAAGTAACAGACGTAAACCTATTAATCACTCCAAGCATGTTTGAAGATAAATTTATATTATCAAAAGGTAAAAAGACACATATTAAAGTTAATCTAAAATAGATTAACTTTTTTCTTTTTATGAGTTATAATAAGAATAGGTGATAAGATGATTAACAATAATTTTAATATAAAAAAAATATTAAAAAAAGAAACATCGAAAAGAAGTTTCGTTGAAAATTTAATATTTTGTTTAATAAGTTTTGTAGTATTTTTATTTTTTCCAGGAATATTATATTCAATATTGCATAGTTTTGTAAAACATGATTTAGCATGTGATATCATGTCAAGAATAATATGTATTGGTATAATTACATTATTTTATTACAAAGACTTTATAAAAGAAGCAAAAGAATTAAAAAACGAACCGGGTAATAAATTAGCTCAATCATTGATATGGTATTTCATTTGCTTAGGAGTAATGATGGTATCAAACTTAATATTACTTATAATATTTAAAAGTATCTCAACAAATGAAACAGAAGTAAGAACAATGCTATTTGATAATCCATTTCCTATGTTAGTTATGATTAGTATATTAGCACCTGTTATGGAAGAAATGGTATTTAGAAAAAGCCTAGCTCCATTATTCAAAAATAAATATTTATTTGCATTAACATCAGGAATAATATTTGGATTAGGTCATTTAATAGTAGATTTAGTTTCTCCTGGATTTAAATTATTAAGATTATTATATATCATACCATATGGAAGTTTAGGTTTTGGTTTTGCACTTATGGATAAAAACTGTAAATCAACATTTCCATCAATAATAATGCACTGCTTACATAATACATTTACTGCATTATTAATCTTATCTCAAGGTGGTATGTAGTGAAAATAGTAAAAATAATAATTGTTATAATAGTTTTGTGTACATCTATTGTTTTTTATTCGAAATATGTCGGAACATCGGGATTAGAAACAAGAGAGTATAGAGTAGAAAGTAATGTGTTAACGAGTAATTTTAGTGGAATTAAAGTAATTCATTTTTCAGATTTGTTATATGGTTCAACAACTGATTTAAAAGATTTAACTAATATGGTTGAAAAAATGAATATATTAGAACCAGATTTAATACTATTTACAGGAGATTTAATATCAAATAAACATAAATTAACTGAAGATGATAAAAAGAAAATTATAGAAAATTTAAGTAAACTTGAAGCAAGTATTGGTAAATATGCAATATATGGAGATTTTGATTTTGATCTAAATTCATATGAAAGCATAATAACATCATCTGGCTTTAAATTACTAACTAATGAATATGAAGAAGTATTTTATAAAACAAATGAGTCAATGTATATAGTAGGTCTACCAAGTTCAATAAAAAATAAAATCGATATGACAAAATCATTTGAATTTTATTCAGATGAAAATAGAAAATATACAATTGTAATGTTACATGAAGGAAAAACTATAAAATATATTGATGAAAGTACATATGAAGTAGACTTAATATTAGGAGGTCACTCATTAAATGGAAAAATAAGATTACCATTTATCGGAGGATTGTTTAAAGACGAAGCATCTTATAAATATTATGATGAATCATATGAAAGAGGAATTACAAAAATATATATTAGTGGTGGAATGGGAACACTAGATTATGATTTTAGATTGAATAACAAACCATCGTTTAATTTATATAGATTAAAAGCACAATCTTAATTGTGCTTTTTTCATACTTTAAACTAGGAGGTAAATATGTACGGCAAATTTAAATATCAAAATAATGACAGATTTGGATTTGTAGCACCATTTCTATTAGGAGCAGTAACAGGTGGAGTAGCAGGTGCTGCATTTGGACCATATCCTAGACCATATCAATATAATAATTACTATTATCCATATAATCCATATTATTACTAAAATAAAACACGTATTTAAAATACGTGTTATTTTTTTAAATCAGCCATATACTTTTTTAATTGTTTTGAATTAGGTCCTAAAATTATTTTAAGTTCATTATCAATTTCTACAATACCTTTAGCACCAAGTTTTTGAATACCTTCTTTATTTACTAAAGAAGTATCTTTTACAGTAACTTTTAATCTTGATAAATTAATTTGAGAATTAATAATATTTTCAAGACCACCTAAGTATTGAATAAGTTTATTAATTTCAATATGAAAATCTTTTCTCTTTAATTTAATAATCACTAATGAAATAATAAATAGTAATAATAATATAACTGCATATATCCAATAATTCATATATTCCTCCTTAAGTTATTCCTCATCACTAGCAGTAGCTGTTGATACATTATCATTTTCAAGTAATAAAATACTTTCTATAATATTATTTTTAAATGTTAATATATTTTCACGTGTCCAATATTCTTCTGGAGTAGTATCACTGGATACTAAAGAAGTTCTATTGTCATTAGAAATTATATTACCATCTTTAACAAAAGTCAAATTTGGCATATTAAGTCTTTTATTACCAGTATCATCTGAATCTAAATAATCTTGTAATTTTAAAACTATTTTTCTATAATTATTCGAATTAATATTTCTATCATTTTTTATATCTACATAATATATTTTCTTTATATCATTTTCTGAAGCAATGTCATCTAATACTTTAGCATAATGTTGACACCAATCACTACCAGGATTACAAAAGAAGATAATTCCTGTTTTATTATTTAGTATGTTAACAGCTTCAGCAGCATTTATTATTTCAAAACCATGATTTTCTGTTATTAAAGAATACTCACTTACAAACTTATCAATTTCTTTTTGTTCACTATTTATATGTTTAAATTTATCATGTATTAAGTAAGCTCCAATAACAGCAATACCTATAATTAATAATATTTTAATTTTTTTCATTTATTCACTCCTAAATAATATTTTATCATAAAAGAATAATTGTGTAAAATTAGACATAAAACTGATCTAATATAGATTCTTCTTTATGGATAGTATAATATTTAATACTAAGTAAGTCTTTCATTAACTTTTTAAATGGTTTTAATTCTTTTGATTTAATAACATTTTTAACACTATGCTTTGATTTTTTATGTTTTACAAATTTAATAATATAATCACCAAGTGCAATTAAACTAAATATAATAATTATATAACTAAATATTCTAATGATTGTATCTGTATTTTTTATAACAATATCAAATAACTTAATATTAAATACAGGTAAAGAAATTATACAAAATGATATTATAACAAGAACATCTAATACAAAAGTTTTAATTTTCCCAAGTTTAGAAGATTTAACATTAGCCCCAGCTCTATACGAAGAATAATTAACAAGCATAATAGATAATTCAAGTAAAAGAGGAATCATCATAGTTTTATAATTAACTCCAAGTAGAGAAAAAGAACAAATATTTAATAACTTATCACATAATGCATCCATACCAGCGCCAAAAAAAGTGCTAGCATTTAATTTTCTTGCAAGAAATCCATCGATAAAATCCGTAGCAAACAAAATTATCGTGACTAAAGCTCCAAAAGAAGCCCCTTTAATTGCAAAGATAAATGGTAAAGAAAATGCACCAATTAATCTTAAACAAGTTATAAAATTAATACAAATTATTTTAATTAAATCTTTTTTCATACATATATTTTATGAAAATAATACTAAATTGTCAATAAACTAGATTTTATGTAAAAAATATGATATAATACGTATTAATTCGGGGCTGTATTGATTCGACAAAATTATGTTTTGATAGGATGCAGGTAGTAGGCATACTTAAAATGCAACAATAAAATAATCGGAAACGATTTTAATTTTGCACCTGCTTTTGCTTAATTTAGTAAAAGTTATATAGGAGCCTTCCACTAAAGTCTTTTTCTCACGAGATTTTAGATGGGAGTCATAAAGTGAGATATATTAGTATTATGTTTGTGAATACTGATGAATGTTTAACAAACTTTGAATAATAATAGAAGTTGGATCTCTACGTTATTATTTGAGTATAAAAACCAACTAAACTTGTAGATGTCCTATGGGAATGAATTTTGGACAGGAGGTCGCTCCTCCTCAGCTCCACCAAAAGAGAATTTAACTTAGATTTTTCTAAGTTTTTTTATTGAAAGAATTTTTATTAGTGGTATACTTAATATAATAGAGGTATATAGAAAATGAAAAAATGGTTTTTAATTCTCTTAATGATTTTATTAGTGCCAATGCATACTAATGCAGCAGCAGAACCAATGGATGAAGTAAAATACAAAGATATAATGGATGGACTTATAGATACCGCAAGAGCGTATTATGCAAGAGGACTTAATATACAATATGATTCCTACAGAAAAAGTTTATATTCTTCACCAGAAGACGCAACATCAAGAAATCAAATATATACAGTGTGTAGTGGTTTTATATTTATGACATACTACAATGCATTAGGTATTGAAATACCAGCTTCAACAGATGATTTATTAATGTATGGATTTAATTTTTTAGGAACAGGTAATACATTATATTATTACAACAATAATCCAACAGATAAGATGAAAACCTATGCAGCAAGAGATGGCGTTGAACGTACAATTTATCCAGTCTATAAACAATTTGGATTAAGTGCTCCAAAAAAAGATTTAACAGAAGCTGAAAAGAATAAATTTATAGATAAAATATATGATAAAGTAGAGCCAGGTGATATATACATATATAAAAGAAAATCCGGCCATACAATGATGGTAAAAGAGAAAAAAGACGGAATAATATATCTAATGGAAGCGAATGGAGACAATACATCAAATGACGGAAATGGGGCAAGATATAACTTCAATTCTCAAACAGATGTTGTAGAAACAAAGCATGGAGCTGTTTACGGAAAAATAGACATGAAAGACAAACTATATGGTGATGCAGTTGAAATGGCAATCATAAGAATCGTAAATCCAAAAAGACAAGATTTTCCAACTTGTAAAAACTTTGACGATTATGGAGAATGCGAAAGAACTAGTATTCCACTAAATTTAACAGAAACTGCAAAAACAAGATTAAGATTACCTGATATTAAAATAGAAAAAGTAATGTCAGAAGATGTTCATAATCAAAGTTATGCAACATTAAAGAGTAAATTATCATATGAAATAAAAATAACAAATAATTCTAGTAAAGCATATCCGAAATTTACAGTAGCTGAATATATAGATTTATCAATAGCTGAAAAAATTAATACAACAGATTCTACTGCAAAAATAAATTTAGATGCAGGAAAACCAAATATTACATGGACAATTAATAGTTTAGGTGCTGGAAAAACAATTACACTTAAATATACAGCACAAGTAAAAAACGATGAAAATTTATATGGTAAAATTTATGTATCAACAGGAAGAGTAGGAAATATAGCAACAAGTAAAATTGAAACACTAATTGGAAGAAGATTAACTTCAGACCAAAAAAAGGCAGTGGTTGATAATTATAACGATAAAATTAACAATAAATCATATAAACCATCATCAGATACGGATTTTGTAAATACAATATATAAAGATGCCCTTGGATTGCATTTAGGATTATTTTTTACAGATGGTAGTAAAAAAAGAGATATAAGAGTTAAAGATTTATATCAAGTAGCAAAAGATAAACCATATATGAGTTCAAAGTACACACCAAATGTAAGAACAAAATATACAATAGAAAAAAAATCAGATGGAGATGAAAAAGACGAATTTGCAACATTAAGAAAATTTACATATGGAAATTACTTTGGTTTAAGAATATCTGAAGATCATAATGAAGAAAATAATACAGTAAAAGCATCACTTGCATGGAAAATAAAAACAAATGATTTACTAACAGATAGAGCAAGAGTAATAAAACCAGAAACACTTGAAAACGGGGACATCTTGATTGTTACAAGAAAAACAGCAACTGGAGAAGAAAAAAATGGAAAACCTGTATATGCAGATAAAGAAAGAATATATATCTATATAAACTACGGGTTAAGAAGATATAATGATGAAACAAAGAAATACGATAGTATTACAGGAGATAAACTAGCTAGATATTTAAATAATATAGTTGGTGAACATTATATAATATTAAGGCCATATAAAAAAGAAGAAATCGAATCTATTTCACCGGGAACAACTATAGATGCAAATAAAAAACCAACCTCATCAGTAGTAACTAAATCAGAAGTAGTAGGAGATAGTGGATTAACAAGAGTTTACTACGTAGGAGATGAATTTGATTACAAAGGTGAAATAATAGTTCAAAATTATAGCGGAGGATCTTCATATACTAGAGTGCCAATTACAAATGCAAAAGTAAGCGGATTTGATACAAGAACACCAGGTACTAAAGCTATAGAAATAGAAGTGGCTGGAAAAACTTATAAATATACAATAACAGTTAGATCTAAAACACAAAATGTATTAGAAGACTCATCATTTGTTTCACCACTTAGAACAACATACGCATATAACGCATCAGCCACCTCAATAGAGGAACCAGATTTAACAGGTGGATATTTAGGAATAGAAGATAAAGATGGAAAAATAAGTTATATAAGCCTTGATAATGAAAAAGTAACTGTAAAAGGATTTGACAGAACAAAAATAGGAAAACAAGTTATTACAGTTGAATACATGGGAACAACAAAAACATTTGAAATTGAAATTATTGATAAAAAGGTTAAATCAATAAAAGTAAATTCGTTACCTTTGAAAACTAAATATTTACAAAACTTTGATGAACTAGATCTAACAAGCGGTGTAATAGAAGTTACATTTGAAGACGGAACAACAGATTTAATAAGTATGACAAGTGATGAAGTTTCAGTTTCAGGATTTAACAATGAAACATTAGGAAAACAAAAATTAACTGTGAAATACTTTAATGTTGAAAGTACTTTTGAAGTAGAAATAATTAATAAAACAATAAAATCTATTGAAGTAATAGAAAAACCATTTATTATAAAATACAATTTAGAAGATTCACTTGATTTAACAAATGGTGCTCTTCTAGTAACATATGAAGATGGAACAACAGAATTGATTAGTTTAACTAATTCAAATGTAGAGGTATTAGGGTTTGACGATAAAAAACCAGGTATTAATACATTAACAGTAAAATACGCTGGTTCATCAACTACATTAGATATAGAGGTAGAAGGTGAAGACGTTAAAAATGACAAACCAAATACACAAAGTGACTCAAAAAATATTATTGTGATTGTATGTATAGTAATAGCTATTCTTACAACAACACTAGCATTAATATTTTTTATCAAAATGAAAAAACAAAATACAAATAAAGTGGCATAAGCCACTTTTTTGTTTTACCTTTATATGTTATAATAAAAAATAGAATAGGTGATTATATGATAGAAGGATATTTTGACGATCAAGAAAGAAAAAGTAAAACAATAAAAAGTATAACAATAGGATGTATTGTAGCATTTATTGTAGTTATAATATTAGTCTTATTTTTAAATAGAATCGTACCACTAAAGAAAATAATAGTAAGTGAAGAAAATATAAAATTAAATATAGGTGATACATACGAAATAAAATATACATTGGACCCAGCAAAAGCAGATAATCCTAATATAACATTTGTAAGTAGCCATCCAGAAATTGTATATGTTGATAGTACTGGAATTGCAACAGTTAAATCATATAGTGAAGAAGATATAACTTTAACAATAAAATCATTAAAATATGATGTTAAAAAGGATATAACTGTTGATATAAATAGACCTAATTTTATAAGAGATATTAAATTTGAACAAAATAAAATATCATTAAATTATGGAGAAACATTAAAATTAAATCCAATATTTTCACCAGAGGATGCGTATATTGGAAAGTTAACTTGGGAAAGTAGTAATTCAAATGTCGTAAGTGTATCAGAAAACGGAGAAATAAAAGCTCAAGTAAATACACAAGCATCAGCTACAATAACAATTAAAACACAAGATGGAGTAAGCGCTAGTGTAGAAGTTACAATTGTTCCTAAACAAGAAGTAGTAAAAGTTAGTGGAATTAAATTTGAAAAATCAGAAATGACATTAAAATATGGTTCTTCAATAACATTAAAACCAATATTTACACCATCTAATGCAACAAATAAAAAAGTTAAATATACAAGTAGCGATACAAGTGTTTTAAAAGTTGATGCAAACGGTAAAGTAACAGCATCAGCAAACAAGGATGCAACTGCAACAATAACAGCAACAACAGAAGATGGAGCTAAAACAGCACAAGTAAGAATAACTGTTAAACAAGTTGAAACAAAAGTAAAAGTAAGTGGAGTAAAAATTACCTCATCAAATAATACTCTTTTCTTAAATAAAAAATCAAATAACACTCTTACACTTACTGCTGAAGTATCGCCATCTAATGCAGCAAATAAAAATGTAACATGGTCAAGTAGTAACCAAGCTGTTGCAACAGTTGATTCAAGAGGAATAGTAACACCAAAATCACTTGGTGAAACAAAAATCACAGTAAAAACAAATGATGGAGGAAAAACTGCTACATACATGGTATATGTTAAACAAAAGGTAGTAATGGTTTTATCATCGACTCAAGGAGTAAACATGCTTGAATACATGAAAGAATACACATCATCTAATTCAAATTACTATAGTCAAAGTAGTAATACATTAAGATTTGTATTCTATTCAAATACAGGTTTTGACTATCAATATGATAAAGGATTTACTACTGCTAAAAACTTTTTAAATAATGGATTTGGAGAAAATAAAAAATATACTGACGTATCCATATTCTTTACATTAACAGACCCAATGGTTAAATCACTAACATGTGATTCAATAAAAGCAGGAAGTACACATAAAACAGCATTAAATAAATTTAATTCTAAAATTGATGAAATTAAAAATCTTGGATATACTGTAAAAGGATATGTAATATCACATAGTCCATTAAATGAGAAACATTCTCTTGCAAGTAAAAATAAAATTGTTACATCAGATAGTACAAATGCATGTACAAGTGGATATAGTTCAAACTGGAAATCATATCTTTCAAATAATGTAACATCATCTGCAATAAGTACAAATAATTATCCAAATCTAAAATATATAGACAATTGGAGTAATTATTTAAAACTTAGAAGTGAATCAGGAAAAACATTTAATTCAGTAAGAACATTTAATAGTCCTACATCAAACCCTTTTGAATGGGATAAAAGTAGTACAATTGATTTTATGAATCTTGCATTTAAACAGGCTGGAATTTAAGGGAAATAATTATTTCCCTTTTAATTTACTAAAAAGAATATAAGTGATATAATAACATTGATTTGAGGTGAAAAAAATGAAAAAAGAAGAACTAGCGGAAATAAAAAAATATATATTTTTAGTATTAGTCGGAGTATTATCATATTGGGTATTAAATAATTTAAAGATTTTTCTAGATTTCTTTAAAATTATATATAATGTAATATTACCATTCGTTTTAGGTGGTGTAATAGCATTTATATTAAATATACCAATGTCTAAAATTGAAAAATTTTTCGAAAAAAAATTCAATATGAAAGGTAAATATGTAAGAGGAATTTCAATAGCTATATCAATTTTAATAATTGTATTAATACTTTTATTTGTTTGTTTACTATTAGTTCCAGAATTAGTTGATAATATAAAAGCGCTAATTGGAACTATTCCAGGAATGATAGATAGAGTTAAATTGCTAACAAGTGATTTGTTAATAAAATATCCAGAAGCACAATCAAAAATAAATGAAGCATTTAGTGTATCAAGTGTATCAGCGATATTCTCTGCCGTATTAAATGGAATAATAAATGGTTCAGTAGAATTTATAACAAACTTTATATCAAAATTCATGACTATATTTACAGGAATTATATTTTCTATATATATGTTATGTGAAAAAGAAAAATTATTAAAAGGAACCAAAAAAATTACATATGCACTTCTAGACGATGATGTAGCAGATAAAATAGTGAATGTTGCTAGACTAACTCATAAAACATTTAGTAAATTTTTATCAGGACAATGTATAGACGCGAGTTTTTTAGGGTTAATTATGTTTATTGTATTAATTATATTAAGATTCCCATATGCTCTTTTAATTTCAGTATTAACTGCAATAACAGCATTAGTACCAGTATTTGGAGCAATAGTTGCAATGGTTGTAGGAGCAATACTAATCGCAATAACAAGTCCATTCCAAGCATTAATGTTTATATTAGTATTCCAAATTGTACAACAAATAGATAATAATTTTATATATCCAAGAGTAGTTGGAAGTTCAGTTGGACTTTCACCAATATGGACATTGTTTGCAATCAGTGTAGGTGGAAGCTTATTTGGAGCAATCGGAATGCTTGTAGGTTTACCACTTGCTTCAGTCTTATATACACTATTTAAAGACAAAGTAAACTATAATATTAATAGAAAACTAATGATGGAAAAAGAACAAAGGGAAGAAAATAATTAATATAATTTAAGGGGGTATTATGAAAGAAAGTATTATATTAAAAATATTAGATCAAAATGAATCAAAAAATATAGAAGTTCTAAATCAATATGGACAAAAAGCTGCATATACAGATATGTACTTAATAGCAGGTGGAAATCCAAATAGTTCTGATATGGATAGAGTTCCAGATGAACTAGGACTAAACTCAAGAGTAGTGCCACAAGAAGAAACACAAAGAATAGTAATTGATACATATAGTGATGTATTTTCAAAAATATGTAGAAATAAAACTAAAGGATATAATAATACATATGAAGTTGAATTTGGAGAATATCCACAATTCGCATGTGCTCATAGTGTAGATGAAACATTTGAATATTATTATCAAAAAATGTTATTTGATGAATCAAATGGTATATTAATTCCAACAGGAAAAACATATACAATTTTCCAAAATGGAGAACTTGTAACATATAATGAATATTATCACGATGGAAAAAGATACATTAGAGTAAATATAAATGAACAAGTTTTATTATCAAATGCAAATACATATTATTGTGGCGATCATGTATGGATCGAAGTATCAAAAGTAAAATGGTTAATAGATGAACCAACAGAAAGAATTATTTCTAAAAAAGTATCATTACCAAATATGGATAAATCATACGCAAGTTTCTTCTGTAATGTATATATGCTAGAAGATATGCTTGATTCATCAATGAATAGAAAAGATATTTTAAAAATGATAGCATATGTAATGCAAAATGTGAGAAAAGAAACAGAATCTGAGTATTTAAAAATAGTAAATGAATATGATGACATAAGTTTATTATCACTTGAAGAATTAGAAAATGTTCTGCTAAGAATATCAAAATTAAATGATAAAATAAATAATTTTGACTATGAATTAACATGGAAAATGAAATAGGAGTAATTCCTATTTTTTTATGGTATAATTTGTTTAGAGGTAAAATATGAAATATAAAACTATAATAGTAGATTTAGATAGAACACTTTTACATACAGATAAAAGTGTATCAAAATACACAATTGATACATTGAAAAAATGTAAAGAAAAAGGCATGAACTTGGTTGTTGCAACAGGAAGGCCATTAAGAAATACAACTGAATATAATGATATATTACATTTTGATTCATTAGTTTTATCAAATGGAGCAAGAATAATAACAAAAGATAAAGAAATATTTAATCAAATAAATAAAAATAGTATCAAAAAAATACTTAGTATTTTGAAAAAACACAATTTTAAAATAACAATAGAAACAAAAGATACAGCATATTCAAACGTAAAAATAGATAACTTTGAAACAATAGTAGTAAATGATTTAAATAAAGTTATAGAAGAAAATGAAATATTAAAAATAATAATCGGAATAGAAGATGAAAACACAATAAATACGGTAAAAGAATATATAGATGAAAATGTATATTACACAGTTGCTCATAAAGTAGTAGTACAAATAATGAGCAGTGACGCAACAAAACTAAAAGGTGTAGAAAAAGTATTTGAAATAAATAATTTAAGTTTCAAAGAATCTATTTTCTTTGGTGATGATAATGATGACATAGGATTAATAAAAAAATGTAAAACAGGAGTATCTATGTCAAATGCAATAGAAAAAGTAAAAGAAGCAAGTGATGTAATAACATCATCCAATGATGAAGATGGAGTGGCTAAATTTATTATTGAAAACGTATTGGAAGGAGAAAAATAATATGAAACTTATTTTCTCAGCAATAACTAAATATATAAGTGCTCTTATCATTACATGCTTACTATTATTTATATCATCTTCTACAATCAAATATTATAATGCATGGTTACTATTATTAGTATTATTTTTACCAATTTTATTTTTTGGAATTTATTTATATATAAAAAAACCAAAATTATTAGAAAGAAGACTTAAATCAAAAGAAAAGGAAAAAACACAAAAAATAGTAATATTATTTTCAGGTATTTTATTTGTTTTTGACTTTATAATATGCGGACTAGACTTTAAATATAAATGGAGTAATATTCCAATTTATATCGAAGTAATCGCATGCATAACACTATTATTATCGTACTTTATATATATAAAAATAATGAAAGAAAATGAATACTTATTAAGAACAATAGAAGTAGAAAAAAATCAAAAATTAGTTGATACAGGATTATATTCAGTAATAAGACATCCAATGTATTTAAGTGTTATTTTACTATTTCTAAGCATACCATTAGTATTGGGGTCATTGTATGGATTTTACTTATTTTTAATTTTTCCAATGATAATAATACTAAGAATACAAAACGAAGAAAAAGTTTTAGTACAAAAATTAAAAGGATATTCAGCATATAAATTAAAGGTAAAATACAAATTAATCCCCTATATTTGGTAAAAATAATTGACAAACAAACAATTATTTGGTATAATATGAACGTTTTTGAAAAAGAAGGGGGAAAACAAAAATGGATAATAGAGAAAGAAGATTAAGAGAAAGAGCTCAAGTATTAAGAGAACATAGAGCTACAATCGATAGATTAGCTAAACAAGCAGCAATGGAAGTTGAAGCTAAATATAAAGCACAATACGGAGAAAACTGGAGAGAAGCATTATCATATGAACAAGCTGCTAATCTTGAAAGAAGTATTTTAAATGAAAAAAATAATCTTTCAGCTATGATTGAAGAACATATTTTAGTTTTAAAATCTGCTAGATAAAATAAGACTTAAGGTCTTATTTTTTTATGCAATATTATATGTTATAATTATAATAGAGGTGTGAATATGTTTGGAAGAGATAAAGATAAAAAAAGAAGTAGTCTTTTAGAAAGAAGAAAAGAAGAAAGAAAAATAAGTCATAGTTTAATTCATGAATCAAAGCATGGAATAGGAAGACATAGCCATTCTCATGATAGAATTCATGCATCTATGCACTTAGGAAAAAAGAACGTAAGAAGTGTTTTTGATAAATAAATTATAAATGAAAAGGTTTCTTTTCATTTTATTTTGTTATAAAATAATTATGGTGATGGTATGCATATTAAAAGTAAAATAGAAGAGATTTTAAAAACAAAAAATATAGATTTATTTGTAGATATGGATGGAGTAATCGCAGCATATGAATTTGGAATGCCACTTGATTTTGATAAAAAAAGACCACTATTAACAAACATAAATAAAATAAAAGAATTATCAAAATTAAAAGGTGTAACATTACATATATTGTCATGCTGTAAAAAAGATTATCAAATTGATTTAAAAAATGAATGGTTAGATAGATTTGCACCTTTTTTTGAAAAAGATAAAAGATTTATTTTATCAAAAGAAACAATAACAAATATGAGTAGTTCAAATATGAAAAAAACATTTTTAGAAAACTATGAAACATCATCTCAAATAGTAGTAATAGATGATGACAATCAAGTAATAAAAACAATCGGAAAAGAATTAGAAAATGTAATAGTATTTCAAGATAGTGAATTAATTGACTAAGGAGGATTTATGATAAATTATCAGGGATTATTTTTTGAAGGAGAAGAAGCACAAAAAATATTAGAACAAGAAAAAAATAAATTGGAAGTACCAAGTGATATATTACACTGTACATTTAAATATAAACCAGAAGAAAAAGACATGTATGATGAATTAGTAGGAAATTATTATGATGTTACATTAGTAGGATATGCATCAGATAAAAATAACAGTGGATTTATATTATTAATAGATAAAAGATTAGAAAAATATTATAAAAATGCAAATGAAAATGGAAAAATTATACCACCACATATAACATGTTCAATATCTAAAGAAAGTGAACCAGTTGAAACAGGAGAATTAAAATTTGAAATATTAGATAAAATGATAACTGTAAAAGGAAGATTTGGATACTGCATAAAAGATGAAAATGATGAATGCCATGTTTCTTATGAAAAAGCATTACAAAATAAGGAGGAATAAAACATGAAAAAAACAATATTACTTACAATATTAGATGGATGCGGTATAAGAAATGAAAGTGATGGAAATGCATTTTTAAATGCAAATAAACCAAATTTTGATAAACTAATGAGTGAATTTCCACATAGTAAATTAAATGCATCAGGAACATATGTAGGACTTCCAAAAGGACAAATGGGAAATAGTGAAGTAGGACATATGAATATTGGAGCAGGAAGAGTTGTATATCAACCGCTTGAATTAATTAATAAAAGTATAGTAGATAAAGAATTTTTTGATAATAAAAAGATATTAAAAGTAATAAATCATGTAAAAGAAAACAATTCTCATTTACATATTATGGGACTATTAAGTGATGGAGGCGTACACTCACATATAGATCACCTAAAAGCTCTAATAGAATTAGCTCGTCGTCACAATGTTGAAGTTTACTATCACTTCTTTCTAGATGGAAGAGATGTACCACCAAAAAGTGCACTTACATACATCGAAGAAATAGAAAAATTAAATTATGGTAAAGTTGCAACAGTATCAGGAAGATATTATGCGATGGACAGAGATAATAATTTTGATAGACTTAAAAAGTATTATGACGCACTTGTATATGGAGAAGCAGAAGTATTTGAAAGTGCTGCAGATGTTGTAAATCATTCATATGAAAATGATATAACTGACGAATTTGTAGTACCATCAATTGTAAATAATATGCCTTTAAAAGATAATGATGGAGTAATAACATTTAACTTTAGAAAAGATAGATTAAGAGAAATATTTACATGCCTTACAAATCCAACATATCACTTAGAAGACGCTAAAAAAATGGGAATGCAAATAAAAACATTTAATAATTTAGAGTGTCTTACAATGATGAGCGTAGTAGAAAGTGTAACTTGTCCATTTGCATTTGAACTTGGAACACTTGATAATATTTTAGGAGAATATTTAGAAAAAAATAATAAAACACAACTAAGAATAGCGGAAACAGAAAAATATGCTCACGTGACATTTTTCTTTGATGGAGGAGTAGAAAAAGATTATAACGGAATGAATAAGATATTGGTTCCGTCTCCAAAAGTAGCAACATATGACTTAAAACCACAAATGAGCGCACTTGAAGTAACTGAAAAAGTATTAGAAGAAATAGATAAAGATATACATGATGTAATAATATTAAATTACGCAAATGGAGATATGGTAGGACACACAGGAAGCTATGATGCAAGTAAAACAGCAATCGAATTTTTAGATGAATGCATAGGAAGAATATATAATAAACTAGTAGAACATGAAGGAATTATGCTAATAACAGCAGATCATGGGAATTGTGAACTTATGTGGGATGAAAATAAAGAACCAGTAACAAGCCATACTACAAATTTGGTGCCATTCATCATAACAAAAAAAGATATAGAATTAAATGATGGAAGTTTATGCGATATAGCTCCAACAATACTTGATTTAATGAATTTAGAAAAACCAAGTGAAATGACAGGTAAATCTTTAATAAAATAGATGATTATTCATCTGTTTTATTTTGCAAAAATTGACTTTTTTTGCATTTTATGATATAATCTATTCGTTTTTAAAGAGGGGGGAAAAATGAAATCATTAGTAATAAATTACACAAATCAAGCAATAAGCGAAAATGTTTTAGGTAACGAATGTATCCAAGATATGAAAAAAGCAGATGAAATGTTATTTTATAGAAAAGAAGATATATTAAAATATTTAAATAAAAATGTACCATATTTTATGTTTCCAGCAAGAGAGTTCAAAATAAAAGATATATCGTTTACAATAGCTGATTTTGGAGAAACATACATTCATTTATATTTAAGCGATGGTTCATATGAAACATTACATGTAAAAAAAGGGAATATATCAGTTTATTCACTAACTGGAACAATTAAAATCGGAAGTAGAATAGATTCTATAGAAAAACTTATCAGTAAAACTAGTGCAGTTTTAAATTCATATTTTTATATTTTAAATAGTTTAATGATTAAATATCCAAATAGAATGATGAATTTTGGAAAAGTAAATTATGATTTTATTGAAAATTCATTGGATAGTGAGAAAATGATGAGAAATTTATCAAAAAAAGGCCATTAATATGGGCTTTTTTTATTGCTATTTAAAAATGCGTATGCTATAATAATTTCACTTTTTGATAGGGGGAAACTATGATAGAAGATCAAAGAAAATATGACAGATTATATAAATTAATAATGGATAGACTAAATAGTGAAGTAGTAGAAAGTACTGAAGAACAAGTAAGTATGTATGACATAATAGAATGTGTTCAAAGTGAAATGTATTTATATAATTTAATTTTACTAAATAATTTAGATAAAAGTATAAGACAATTAAATAGAAATAATGGATATACTAGACTAACTCCAAAATTTGTGTGTAAAGATTTACCAAGAATAACTGATATAGCAAACTATATTACTAAAGAAGGAGTACCATATATACACATAATGTTTACAAACGGAAGAAAAATAGTATTAACAGGAGATACATTTAATGTAAGAGTGGCAAGTACTGATTTTGCAAGTAGTGAGACAATTGATTTTCTAAATTATAATACAGATATTTTTTCAATATATTGCGGAACTATGCTTGAATTCAATCAAAATTTTCCAGGAATAGAAATGGCATGGGGTAAAGAAGTTACAAATAAAATGGAACAAACATTAACAGATGGATTTATATCTTATAGATTAAGACCAACAAGTACTACATTATCAACACCAGTATTTGCGTCAAAAGAACATAATGATTTAGCACTAACACATAACAAAAAACATAGCGAATTATTTGATTACATTGCATTTTATAGTGAAGAAGTATTAAAGAAAAGCAAAGTAAGTGTAAATACGTTAAATCCATTTATACAAGAGTGTTTGAATAGAAAAATAACACTATCAAACGAATCTGACTTTACACTTTCTAAATAACAAAATTTGTAAAAATGACTATACTATGTTAGAATAAATCTTGCGTGTCGTTGGGAGATGTTATGATAAATATATTATTAGTCATGGAAATATTCTCATTTCTATTTAAAGATATTGAGGTAAACCATGATTACTTAGATAGTCAAATAAATATTAGTGTTTCTAATTTTATTGATGAATATGAATATTATCAAGAGAAACACTATTTTAATGGGGAAAAAAGTGATGTAATAGCATCAAAAATTAATAGACATTTAAAGGGTGTTTTGAAAAATAAAGGAGAGTTTATTGTAGAATATTCATTAAGTGTTGGTATGGATCCATATCTTGCAGCGTCTGTAATGCTTCACGAAACCGGATGTTCTTGGAACTGCAGTTATTTATCAAGGGTATGTAATAACGTGGCAGGAAACAAAGGTGGTCCTGGATGTAATGGCGGAAGTTATAGAAAATTCAATACAATTGAAGATGGTATTAAATTTGCTATAAGAAAACTAAATAGTTATTATCAAAAAGGATATACAACACCAAAAGAAATAAATCCGTTTTATGCTGAAGATAAAACTTGGTATAAGAAAATAAATAACTATATGAATAAACTAAAAAAATAAAAGAAAAATAAAGGGGGGTTAATATGAGAAGTGATATATATCTTCATTCACTTCATTCATCTTCAGTAAATTATTCAGGTACTAAGACACGTGAGTTACTTGAAAAGATATTGAAGTCAGGGGAAATATTGTCACCAAGATTAAGCGGAATTAAATGTAATTATAATTTCAGCGGTCTTGATTATATTTCCCTGTGTGATTACGAAAAGAGGCATTTAGGCAAAGGATTTAAAAAAACATATAATGGATTTTATCAATATAGTGTTTTTGATCCAAGCCTTATGTTTCCAAAAGATGAAATAGAAGTAATTGAACCAATAGTATTAGAAAAAATGATAGTACTTTATTCAAATTATAGAAGTTATATGAGAGAACTTGGATTATGTGAAGAAAGATATACTGATTTAGTAGATGAGGTTCAAGTTAAAGATAGAATTTCAATGGACAAATTATGTGGTTTTACAATTCCAACATATGAATTTTTAAGAAGATTTAAAAGTGTTGAACATGATGCAAAAATTACATATGAAGAAATTTTAAAATATAAAGAACTATTTGATAAATATGGATTCGATATTCCATTTTATGATATAAATACAGAAAATAAAATGGATACATACGATGAAGTATATCAAACAGTACTAAAACTTAAGAAAAAAAGATAATTCTAACAATAGTTAGAATTTTTTATTTGTAATCATTTACTTATCATTATATAATGATATTGGTGAATAATATGAAAAATAAAAAAGGTTTTACATTAGTAGAGTTACTTGCAGTAGTAGCGATACTTGCTATACTAGTAATAATTGCACTTCCAAACGTATTAAAATTATATAGAAAAGCAAGAAAAGATTCATTTTTAAATGAAGTAAAAAGTATGTTAACAGGCGCGGAAACAGCATATGTATCTGAATCTTTAAAAAACAATAAAATTAATGTAGTAGCAAGTGACAAAGCATTAGTTGATTATGCTAATGCGATTATGCAAGAAGGAGAACCATATAAAATTTCAGGTAAAATGAACTATGACTCAAAAAATATAGATTATTATATTGAACTTGATAATCATGGAAAACCTATTAAATATATATTTTCAAATGGAGCATTTGCGGTTTTTTCAGTAAAAGGAAAAGTTGAGCTTGAGGAAGCAGATGTTATTGAAGAAAACATCAAAGTAAAAGATTACATAAATGAATTTAATATAAAAGGACCAAACTTTGATACATATGACACATATTTAAAAGACGCAGATATGTTTAATTTTAGAGCAGAAGATTTAATAAAACCTGATGGAACAATAGCAAATTCATGGACTACAGTGGCAAAAGATGAAAGTGGTAATGATGTGCAAATTACTGGTAAAATTATGAATAAAAATAAACAATCAGTCACACCAATTATAAAAAATAATGCGATTGTTTTACCAGGTGCCACAAATAAACATGGATATAATTCAACAAAAATAGCAATTAGATTTGATAAAATGCCATATAAATTTAAAAGTTTCACACTAGAAGGAACAATTAAATTATATGAATATGGAAGTGGATACACAAATATCATTTCAAATGTTAATTCAGGTGGATATTATTTAAATGTCTCAGCAAGTGATAAAAGAGCATCTCTTGGAGTATGCGATGCAGGAAAATCTCAAAACTCAAAATGTTATGTTCAATGTAGATCAAAACAAAAACTTAATTTAAACGAAAACTATGTAATAACAGGAGTATATAATGATAACACAAAACGAATGGCATTATATATAAATGGTAAAAAAGTAGAAACAGAAACAGTACATAATGATGGTACAAAAGCAACAGCAGCAGATAATGTAAATAATGAATGTGTAATCAAAGGAAATAATACTAAAGATATTAATATTAACTATCCAAATCCATTAGTACCATTAACAATTGGAGGAAATCCAAGTCCAACTGGATTTGATGATGTTGAATGGTTTAGTGGAGAAGTATACTTAGCAAGGATTTATAATGGTGCATTATCACCAGAAGAGATAGAAAATAACTATTACAGTAATATGATGACAGTAAAAGGTTATTCACAACAAGCTAATGTTGTTTCATTAAGTGGTGGAGGACCATCAGATTTAGTAAAAAAATATCAAATAAGTATGGACCAAGGTAATACATGGAAAGATTATAATCCGGATGATATGCCAATAATCGGACAAGATTCATGGGTATATGGAAGAACAATAAGTGTAAACGGAGTAATTAGTCCAACAACAAAACATTATTATGATATAGAAGAGGAGTAATCCTCTTTTTAATTGTTCTAAAAAACCAAACTAATCATATTATGTACTAATATGAAAGAGGGTTATTATGGATAAAAATCAAATATTAGAAAGTTTAGGTAAAAAATCAAATGGAGAAATATATTTTGGAGTAGTAGGAGCTGTTAGAACAGGGAAAAGTACATTTATAAAAAAATGTATAGAATTGTTAGTTCTTCCAAATATAGAAGATGAATTTGATAAAAAAAGATTTATAGATGAAATACCACAAAGTGCATCAGGAAAAAACATAATGACAATAGAACCAAAATTTGTACCAAGCAATGGAGCAAATATAAATGTAAACGGAATAAACGCAAATATTAAATTTGTAGATTGCGTAGGATTTATTACACCAGCATCTATTGGTTATGAAGATGAATTAGGTAATCCAAGAATGGTAAAAACACCATGGTTTAATGAAGAACTACCATTTGTAGAAGCAGCGGAAATCGGAACACAAAAAGTAATTCATGACCATGCAACAATTGGAATAGTTGTAACAACAGATGGAACGATACTAGACATGCCTAGAAGTAATTATATAGAAGCAGAAGACAAAGTAATAAAAGAATTAAAAAATATAAATAAACCATTTATAATCGTATTAAATTCAAAAAATCCAAGTAGTACAGAAACAAAAGCATTATCAAAAAGCCTAAAAGAAAAATATAATATACCAGTAATACCAATGAGTGTAGAAAATATGAACGAAGAAGATATAACCAAAATATTACAAGAAGCGTTATTTGAATTTCCAGTAGAATACATCGAATTTGAAATTCCAGATTGGGTAGGTATATTAAAACCAAATCATCCACTAAAAAAGAAAATAATAGATAAAATGAAAGAAACAACAATTAATGTTGATAAATTAAGAGATGTAAATAATATAAATATCGAAATAGAAGATGATGACATAGAAAAATCATATATATCATCTCTTGATACAGATAACTCACTTGTAACAATAAGATTAGAAGCAAATGAAAAACTATTTGACGATATATTAAAAGAAATAGTAGGAGAAAAAATAACATCAAAAGGAGAACTTTTAAAACTATTTCAAGATTTTAGTGAAGGAAGAAGTGAATATAGTAGTTTAAAAGGAGCACTAAAACAAGTAAGTCAAACTGGATATGGAATAGTACTTCCTAAAATAAGCGATATGAAATTAGAAAAGCCGCAAATTATAAAACAAGGAGGAAGATTTGGGATAAAACTACAAGCAAAAGCAAGTTCAATACACATGATTAAAGTAGATGTAGAAAGTAGTTTTGAACCAATTATTGGAAGTGAAAGTCAAAGTAAAGAATTAATAGAACATATAATGTCATTTGAAAGTGACCCAGATAAATTATGGAATAGTGAATTATTTGGAAGAAGTTTAAATGATATAGTAAGTGAGGGAATTCAAGCAAAACTTTCTCTTTTACCAGATAACACAAAATATAAATTATCACAAACAATAACAAAAATGGTTAATAAAGGAAGTAATAATTTAATAGCAATAGTTCTTTAAAACTAGTGCTTTTTTATTTTGTGACTAATAATTATATTAGGAGGGTAAATGTATAAATATAAAAAAATATACGATATGGCACTTTATGAAGGAATGAAAGATGCTTGTGAAGATTATACAAAATCAAAAAGAAAAAAATTTAAAAAAATTAATGATAATCTAATCAAATCGAAGATATATGATAAAGGATATATTAAAGGATACAATATGTTTTTTGATGTTGTAAAAAAAAAATCAATGTAGTATAATAAAAATATAATAGGTGAAAATATGAAAAAAGGATTTACATTAATGGAACTGCTAGTTGTAATAGTTATTGTATCTGTTATAAGTGTCAGTTCAGTATTAGTATTTGGAAATATAGACGATAGCACAGCACTACAAGATAGAGCTAATATATATAGAGATATTCAAAGAAGTGCAGCGCTATATATTGATTTAGAAAATTCATGGTTAGGTCAATTCAGAGAAAAAGGTTATATGTATGCAAGACTTGATGCACTTATGGATATGAACTATGTAGAAGACGGATTAGAAGATCCAGTAACAGGAGATCCAATTCCAAGAAACTATTTAGTAAAAGTATACACTGCAAAAGATCCAGCTGGAAATGAGTATATTGATACGTGTATTTTAAATAGAGATCAAACAAGTGCAATATTTTGTAACAAAACAATAAGAAAATGTTGTAATGAAGAAGATAAACTAGCAGGAGCTGATAACTGTAAAGTAAAAATAAGCGAAACAGAAGAAGTGGAAATTTCTGCAGATGAAGAAAAAAATTGTATAGAAAAACCACATGAGTGTTCATGCTATAGTCAAAAAGTATGTAATATAGAAACATGCGTAGCAAATAGTGAAGGCGAACCATTTGATTGTTGCCCAAATTCAACAGATTAAACAGGGAAACCTGTTTTATTTTGGTCAAAATTATAGTATAATATGAATGCTTTGGAGGATAATATAATTATGGATAAGATAGTTATTAAAAATGCAAGAGAAAATAATTTAAAAGGAATTAATATAGAGTTACCAAAAAATAAACTTATAGTAATGAGTGGAGTTTCAGGTAGTGGAAAATCAAGTTTAGCTTTTGATACAATTTATGCAGAAGGACAAAGAAGATATGTAGAAAGTTTAAGTGCATATGCAAGACAATTTTTAGGAAGTTCAAATAAAGCAGATGTTGACTCAATAGAAGGATTAAGTCCAAGTATATCAATTGATCAAAAATCTACTAATAAAAATCCTAGAAGTACTGTTGGTACTATAACTGAAATATATGATTATTTAAGATTATTATATGCTAGAATAGGAGTCCCATATTGTCCTAAACATGGTATTGCTGTTAGTGAACAAAGTGTTGAAGAAATGACAAATAAAATTCTTGAATACGAAATCGGTACAAAATTAGAAATATGTTCACCAGTTGTTCATGGAGAAAAAGGTACATTTAAAGATAAACTAGAAGAATTTAGAAAAGACGGTTTTGTACGTGCTATAATTGATGGTAATGTTGTTGATTTAAATGATGATATAACATTAGAAAAAAATAAAAAACATACAATTCAATTAGTTATGGATCGTCTTGTGTTAAAAGAAGATAGTAGAAGTAGATTATTTGAAGCTCTTGAAAATGCAACTAAACTTGCCAATGGAAAAGTTGTTATTAAATTAAATAATGACAAAGAATTAGTATTTAGTGAAAACTATGCATGTCCAATGTGTGATTTTAGTATTCCTGAACTTGAACCTAGATTATTTTCATTTAATAGTCCATATGGTGCTTGTCATGAATGTAAAGGTCTTGGTGTTAGTATGCATATTGATGAAGACATATTAATCCCAGACAAAACAAAATCAATTATGGATGGCGCAGTAGTTTCATTTCAAAGTGGTGAAACATTAAATATTTATTTTAAAAAACTTAATTTAGTTGCAAAACATTATGGTATAGATTTAAATAAACCTGTTAAAGATTTAACTAGAAAAGAATTAGATATTATTTTATATAGAAGCCCTGATATGCTTGATCTTACTTTAACCACAAGAAGTGGTAGTACACTAAAAAGCTTTGATTATTTTGAAGGTATTATTACTAATTTAGAAAGAAGATATATAGAAACAACGTCTTCACAAATAAGAGAGTGGATTGAGAGATATATGACTGAACTTCCATGTTCTTGTTGTCATGGTGCTAGACTTAAGGATGAAGTATTAAGTGTAAAAGTTGGGAAATTGAATATTCATGAAATTACTAATTTAAGTATTCGAGATTTAATTTCATTTTTTGATAAATTAAAACTTAATAAAGAACAAGAAGAAATATCTCATTTAATTATCAAAGAAATTAAAGAAAGATTAAATTTCTTAAAAAATGTGGGCCTTGAATATTTAAGTTTATCTAGAAGTGCAGGTACTTTAAGTGGAGGAGAAGCACAAAGAATTAGACTTGCTACTCAAATAGGAAGTAGATTATCTGGTATTTTATATGTACTTGATGAACCAAGTATCGGACTTCATCAAAGAGACAATGAAAAATTAATTAATTCTTTAAAAGAAATGAGAGATATTGGTAATACTTTGATAGTAGTAGAACATGATACTGATACAATATTGGCCGCTGATTATGTTGTTGATATAGGACCTCATGCTGGTCGTGATGGTGGAAACTTAGTCTTTGCTGGAACTGTTGAAGATTTAATGAAATGTGATGAATCAATAACAGGAAGATATTTAAGTGGTAAAGAAAAAATAGAAGTTCCAAAAACAAGACGTAAAGGAAATGGAAAAAGTATTAAAATTACAGGATGTAGAGAAAACAATCTTAAAAATATTAATGTTGAATTTCCACTAGGAAAATTTATATGTGTTACAGGAGTTTCAGGAAGTGGAAAAAGTACTTTAGTAAATGAAATATTAGGTAAAACTCTTATGAGTACTATTTATAAATCTAAGGAAAAACCTGGAGAGTATAAGACTATTAAAGGATTGGAACATATTGATAAAGTAATTAATATTACACAAGATCCAATTGGTAGAACACCTAGAAGTAATCCTGCTACATATGTTGGAGTATTCGATTCAATAAGAGATGTTTTTGCTGAAACAAGAGAAGCAAAGATAAGAGGATACGACAAAGGTAGATTTTCATTCAATGTTAAAGGTGGAAGATGTGAAGCATGTTGGGGTGATGGTGTTAAAAAGATAGAAATGCATTTCTTACCAGATGTATATGTTCCATGTGATGTATGTAACGCCAGCAGATATAATAAAGAAACTTTAAAAATTAAATTTAAAGGTTTAAATATTGCTGAAGTTCTTGATTTAAGAGTTGATGAAGCACTAGAATTATTTGAAAATGTTCCTAAAGTATATAAAACTCTTAAAATTATGCAAGAGGTTGGTTTAGGATATGTTAAACTTGGTCAAACAGCACCAACACTTTCTGGTGGTGAAGCAAGTCGTGTTAAACTTGCAAAAGAACTACAAAAAAAACCTACTGGAAAGAGCATATTTATATTAGATGAGCCATCTACAGGTCTTCATCAAGATGACATAAAAAAATTATTAGTTATCTTAAATAGAATTGTTGATAATGGAGACACTGTTATAGTAATTGAACATAATTTAGATATAATAGCAACTGCTGATTATATAATTGATTTAGGGCCTGAGGGAGGAGATTTTGGTGGTACAATTGTAGCGAAAGGAACGCCAGAAGAAATAGCAAAAAATAAAGATTCATATACAGGTCATTATTTAAAAAACATTTTAAAATAGCGAATTAATCGCTATTTTTTATTTGAATAAAACAAACATAAAAAAGAGTTGAAATATGTAATTTTGTTTGGTATAATTTTAATGTAAAATAGAAGGAGTTTAGAAAATGTAAAGTGGTAAGTGTGGTACACATATAAGTGATGGAATTTCGTTTAATACTAGATTTAAACGCTAGAAATTAAATATGAAAACAACATATGTTAAAAAAAATATAGAAGAAGAGGTGGTAAATATGCCAGAAGAAAAATTAAATGAAGATATAACTCCTAGTGAAAATATAAATGCAAATAATTTTAATGCAAATCCAACAAATGAAGAAACAATAGTTAATGTTGCCTCAGAATTACCAATAATCCAAGATACTCCAGAAGTAGAAAATACACCTGTGGTTGAACCTGCTCCAGTAGTAGAACCAACTCCAGTAGTAGAACCTACGCCTGAAGTTCCTATTACTCCAACTGTTGAACCAGCACCTGTAGTGGAACCAACACCAGTAGCAGAAGTAACACCAGTTACTCCAGTTGTTGAAAGTGTACCTACAGTTGAAACAACTCCAGTAGTAGAGTCTACACCTACTGTTGAAGTAACACCTTCAGTTGAGGTAACACCTGAAGTACCAGCTGCACCAGTTGAAGCAGCAAGCACATCATTTGTAGAAAATAATACAATTATTAATTCTGTTTCAAATGTTGATGTACAACCAACACCAACAACTACAACAGAATCAGGTGCACCAGTTTCAGGAGAACCAGCACCTAAAAAAGGAATGACTGGAATAATTATTGGAATTGTTGTTGCAATAATAGTTGTTGTTGTAGGAGTAGTAGGTTTTCTTCATTTTAGTAAAATGAACAAACCATCTTATGCTTTTCAATACATGTTTGAAAATTTAAAATCAGGGTTAGTTAAAGAACTAGAAAAAGAACCAGTTCCAGCAAAATATGATATAACAATTGTTCCAAAAATTGCTGTATCAGGAGAAGGAACAGAAGAAATAAAACCAATTATAGATGATGTTAATAAATTTTCTTTAAATACTGTAGTTTATACAAATATGAAATCTAAAGAAATGCAAGCATCAGTAAGTGCAAAATATAATTCAAAAGATTTATTAGCACTAGACATGTTCATGAAAGAAACAATGGCTTACATGAAAATTAATCCAATTTTAGCAAAGTATGTAAGTGTAGATACTGAAATGGATTTATTTGCTGAAAGTAAAATTGACAATAAAGATATTGTTAAAATGTTAGATGGATTAGAAGCTGCGTATAAGAAAACAGCAAAAGATGAATATTTCACAAAAGCAGATAAAACATTAAAAATTGATGGAACAGATGTTGAAGTAAAAGCAAATACATTAGATTTAAATAGTACAAATATGCCTAAATTTATGAAAGCATTATTCCAAGCATTAAAAGATGACAAAGAATTTGTAAATGCGTTAGTAAATATTGTAAATGCATCTACAGAAACTATGACAGACACAATGGCTGGAATGGAAGACCAATTAGGCGATATGTCTATGGAAGTAGAAAAAATCACTGCTGCAAAGGTGGAAGAATTATTCGATGATATAATTGAAGCAGAGGATAAAGAATTTGAAGGAATGGATACTAAAATTACAATCTATTCAATCAAAAAAGATTTAGTTGGATTTGAAATTGATGTTCCAGAAATGGCAATGAGAATGTTAACTAAAGATAAAACAACAATTTTAGAAATATCAAAATTTGATGAAGAATTCAAAAAGACATCTGAATTTGAAGAAATTGTTAGATTTGTTGAAAACGGAGATACAACAACAATAACAGCAACTATCGAAGAAGAAGGAACAAAAGTTGTTCTAGCATTCGATGTAACTGTAAAAGAAGATACAAAATATACAATGACTCTTCCAAAAACAGAAGATATTTATACAGAAGATGAATTAAGTCAATTATCTCAAAATTTAAGTACAATGGATGAAGAAGCAATATTAACTATGTTTGCTGAAACTCCAGGATTCCAAGAATTTACTCAATCAAATATATACCAATTATTAATGCTTAGTGCAGGTAGTGGTATGATGGAAGATATGGGATTAGGAAATATATTAGGTGGTTTTACTCAAAATGAACCAGTTACTCCTGAAACACCAGAAGTTGAAGTAACACCTGAAGAAGAAGTTGTACCAGAAGTTAATACTCCAGTAGTAGATACACCAGTAGTTGAAAACCCTGTTGTAAATACTCCAGTAGTTGAAACTCCAGAAGTTCAAGATAATACAGTTAATTCAACTGCTACAAAAAGTGAATAAAAGGAATTGAAAAATTCCTTTTTTTAATGTAAAAACAAAATATAAAAAAACACCTTTTATTGAAAATAAAATATATGTTTGATATAATTTTAATATAATAGGAGTGGGTAACATGAAATGTGATAATTGTGGATCAATAATAAATAACCAAACTGGAATATGTCCCGTATGTTCAAAATCGTTTCAAAATGTTATTCTCACACAATCTTTAAATAATTATCAAAATACTCAAATGCAAACACAAGTACCTGTTCAACAACAAGTAATACCACCATCACAAGTTCAAGTACAAAATACAGTGTTGCCTGTACAAAATCAAATGGTTACGGGACAAGTACCTGTTCGACAACAAGCAATACCACCATCACAAGTTCAAGCACAAAACACAATGTTGCCTGTACAAAATCAAATGGTTAAGGGACAAGTACCTGTTCAACAACAAATAATACCTCAAGTACAACCACAAGTACAAAATACATTGTTGCCTGTACAAAATCAAATGGTTACAGGACAAGTACCTGTTCAACAACAAGTAATACCTCAAGTGCAACCACAAGTGCAAAATACAGCATTACCAATGGAAAATCAAATGGTTACAGGACAAGTACCTGTTCAACCACAAGTAATACGACAAGCACAACCACAAGCACAAAATACAATGTTGCCTGTACAAAATCAAATGGTTACAGAACAAGTACCTGTTCAATCTCAAGTGTTAGAACAACCAGTTAAAAAGAAAAAATTAAACAAAGTTAAATTATCGATATTTTTAGTATTTATTGTAGCAGTTGTTTCATGCGGTTTATATTACGTTCTTGTAATTGATAAACCAAGACAAGTTTTTATAACAAGTATTGAAACATTAAAAACAGAATTAAAAAGTTCTTTCAAAATAAAAAGAAAACCATATCAAATATCTTATGATATAAAAACTGACTTAAATGAAAATGATGAAGTATATGGTAAATTATTTAAAAACATGAATGAATTAACCATGAAGGTCGATGTTTTTAATAATACAGAAGAAAACTATTTATTTTTTGAATTAATTACAACATACCAATACAAAAATCACATGAATGTAATAGGTGTTTTAGATAGAAACTTATTATATTTAAATTCCCCTGCAACATTTAAAGAATATTATGCATTTGATACGCATAATAATATGTTTGCAGGAATAAATAGAATTAGTGATGTTGAAGCATTATTAATTATGGAGCGTTTACTTTCATCATTTGAAGAAGTATTAAAAAGTGATTATTTTACAAAAGAAGAAAAAAATATTACACTAGAAGGAAAAGAATTAAAATTAAATTCAAATAATTTTATAATTAATGAAAGTAACATAAAAGAAATTGTTCCAAAAGTAATGAAAGTATTAAAAAATGACGTTGAATTTATAAATGCATGTGCTAAATATAAAAACATAGATGGTGTAGATTTTAAAGGTGAACTAAATAAAATAGAAGAAAGTGTTTTATTAGGAGAATATAAAATACCTGAAATGACTCTAAGTATTTATTTAAATGATAATGAGGAAATTAAAGGCTTAGCATTAAAAAAAGGTGATAAAGCATATAATGTATTTTTTGAAGAAAATAAAATAAAAATATATGAAAACTATGATAAAAAAATAGTAGAAATCACAAAAGAAGAAGAAAAATATACAATTAATTTTAGTGGTGGAAATATATATATAGGATACAAAATTATTGAAAATCCAATGTTTTCAAAACCTTCTGTTGAAGGAAAAAACGTATTATATGAAACATTAACGGATAAAGAAAAAAATGAATTAGAACAATTGTTTTATCAAGATAAAGTAATGGAAAACTTTATGTTAGATTTTGAAAGATTCTTTAAATCAATAGAAATGAGTATTGATGATATATTAGAACCTAGTAAAATGGAATTTAAAAAAGAAATTGGAGAAATAATCGACCTAGCAAGAAATAAACATATTTATTCAAAAACACTAAGTGGAAATAATATATATACAAATGAAGTATTAATACCAGGAAATAAATTAGATATAGATAAAATCAATTCAACATATTATGTAAAAATAAATGAAGAAGGAATGGTAAAAAGAGTTGTATATATAGACGGATTATATTGCTACGATAGTTCAAAATTAACTAATACAACAAATATAAGTAAAAATGACATAAATGTAAAACACTTCATGATGAGAACTAAAAAAGATTCTTATGAAGGATGTTTATCAAATTATAGTCCATTCAATTAATTGTAATGCAAAAACAAAAATGATATAATTTTATAGAATGAGGTGTTATATGAACGAATCAGACATATTAAAAGAGATTAAGAAAAACATATATAATAAAACAATGGAAAACTATAACATATATGTATTAAATAAAACTCAAACAAATAAAGAAATATATGAAAGACTATTAAAAATAAATAAAACTGTTAATGGTTTTAAAACACTTCAAGAAGTAAGTGAATATTTAACAGAAATACAAAAAAATTTAAAAGAATTAAAAGTAATATTTGATGCAAAAGTAGAAGAATATAATAAAGATAAGAAAAACGAGCAAGTTAAAAACGAAGTAAAAAACATAATGAATGTTGCGCAAGTATTAACTGACATATATAGTGATATAAAAAGTAAAATAGCAAGATACAAGAAAACTCAAAAATCAAATATTTCAGCAAAATTCAAAGAGAAAAAACAAGAAGAAAGACAACCAGAAAAAACATTTCAAGAACAATCAAAAGTACAAAAATATGTAGATGGCGTAGATTTTAATAATGAAACAGTAAAAGAAATTGAAAATATAAATAAAGAAATTCTTTCACTAAGAGAAAAATTAGTAACATTGGATGTTTACAGTAGAGAAGCTCTTGACATAAGAAAAAGAATAAATGAATTATGTGAAATAAGAGAACATATAGCATATGAAGTTAATGGATACGATGGAATTAAATTTGTAAAAAATATTGAAAGTTTAGAGATTCAATATGCAAACACACCAAAAGGTGAAACAAAAAAAGAAAAAGAATATGATGAAGTAAGTTTTAATAAAGAACTTATGGAAAAATTAATGATTATTGCGGATTTAAAATTCTTTGGAATAGAATCAAAATATATAAACGTTAGTCCTGATGCTTCAAATAAAGAAAAATTTGAAGAATATAAAAAAGTATATTCTAAATATATGAAAGAATATATGTGCTTAATAAAATCACTATATGCAAATAATCCAATAATTTATAAAAATGCAGATTATGTAATGCATGAAAGTGATTTAAGAAACTTATTAGAAATATATAATCTAAGAGGAAATTATCATGACTTTAAACGTAAACATAAATCAGGAAAAATTGGAAATGAAGCAATTAGTAAAGAACTATATAGTGAAGGATTAGATAGAATAGAAGGATTAATAAATTCATTTAAAGTTTTATCAAGCGAAACTATAAGACAAAATGGTGGAAAAGTTAAAGTATCTTACGATATTGAAACAAAAGAAACATTAAAAGCAGAAATAGATAAAAATATGGCACAATTTTATAAACAAATATGCAAAAAAAATAACCATATTTCTATGTAAAAAGAGTTTAAAAAACTCTTTTTTTATGCTATAATCTAACTCATGGAAAGAGATAAGATAAAAAATTTTTGTATAATAGCACATATTGATCATGGTAAAAGTACATTAGCTGATAGAATATTAGATCTTTGTGGAGCAGTAACCGAAAGAGAAAAGAAAGCTCAAATACTAGATTCAATGGATTTAGAAAGAGAAAGAGGAATAACAATTAAATTAAATGCAGTTGAATTAGATTATAAAGGATATAAACTACATTTAATAGATACACCAGGACATGTAGATTTTAGTTATGAAGTAAGTAGAAGTTTAGCAGCATGCGAAGGTGCGATATTAGTTGTAGATGCGACACAAGGAATTGAAGCACAAACATTAGCAAATTTATATTTAGCACTAGATGCAAATTTAAAACTAATACCAGTAATTAATAAAATAGATTTACCAAATGCAAATCCAGAAAAAGTAAAACAAGAATTAGTTGATACAATCGGATTTGATATGGATGAAATAATATGTTGTTCTGGAAAAACAGGAGAAGGTGTAGAAGAATTACTAGACGCAGTAATTGAAAGAGTACCATCTCCAAAAAGCGAATCAAATAAATTAAGAGCGCTGATATTTGATAGCTACTTCGATCCATACAAAGGTGTTATTATTTTAGTTAGAATTGTTGATGGTAACATTAAAGTAGGAGATAAAATAAAATTAATAAACTCAAATGCAACATATGAAGTACTAGAATTAGGTAAACATACACCAAAAGAAAAGAAAACAAATATGTTAAGCAGTGGAGAAGTAGGTTTCTTAAGTGCATCAATAAAAAGTATAACTGAAGTAGAAGTAGGAGATACAATTTGTCTTGAAAATGATGAAGTAGAAGCATTACCAGGATATAAGCCAATGAAACCAATGGTATTTTCTGGAATATACCCAGTTGATAGTTCAAAATATAATCAACTAAAAGAAGCGCTTTTAAAATTAAAATTAAGTGATGCATCACTTATATTTGAACCAGAAACATCAATAGCATTAGGTTTTGGATTTAGATGTGGTTTCTTAGGACTTTTACATATGGAAATAATTCAAGAAAGAATTGAAAGAGAATTCAATATAGATATTATTGCAACATCACCAAGTGTTATTTATGAAGTTGTTTTAAGTGATGGAACAAGTGTAAAAATAGATAGCCCATCAAAAATGCCTGAACAAACAAAGGTATCTAAAGTACTAGAACCATATGTTTTAACTAATATATATGTTCCAAGTGAGTATGTTGGGCCAATAATGGAATTATGCCAAGACAAAAGAGGTATTTATAAAACATTAAGTTACATTGATTCAACAAGAGTAAATGTTACTTATGAAATACCATTAAGTGAAATTGTTTATGATTTTTTTGATAAATTAAAAAGTTATACAAAAGGGTATGCATCATTTGATTACGAATTTATAGGAAACAAAGAAAGTAAATTAGTTAAAATGGATATACTATTAAACGGTGAAATAGTTGATGCACTAAGTGTAATAGTTCATAAAGATTTTGCATACAAAAGAGGAAGTGTAGTTTGTAAAAACTTAAAGAAAATAATACCAAGACAAATGTTTCAAGTACCAATTCAAGCCGCTATAGGTTCAAAAATTATAGCTCGTGAAGATATATCAGCAATGAAGAAAAATGTACTTGCAAAATGTTATGGTGGAGACGTATCACGTAAAAGAAAATTATTAGAAAAACAAAAAGAAGGTAAGAAGAGAATGAAACAAGTAGGTAGCGTATCAATACCACAAGAAGCATTTCTTACAATACTTAGTACAGATCAAATGGAATAATTATTTAAAGAAAGTAAGAGAATCATTGTATTCGAGATTACTTTCTTTTTTTACGGATTCAATATTTTTAGGATTATCTTTTTTAGAAAAAATTGGTTTTATTTCTTTATAAACTGGAATTGTTTTTTTTAAAACATTTAAAACACTAGATGTACTTTTAGCAATAGAAGAAATATTAGAAATATTAAAGTATTTCATAAAATCACCTATAATAATATATGTTAAAATTAAAAAAATGTATTTAAATTTATAAATATTATGGTATAATGTTTTATATAGGATAGAAGAGTTTTTGTTTGAGAACAAAATGTGAAGGGTGATAAAATGAAAGATTTTTTTGGAAGTATAGGAGCAGGTTTAAAAGCAATATTTGTAGATGGTACAAAAGGCGTTGTTAAAGGTGCAAAAAAAGGGGCCGAAGTAACAAGAGAAATCATGGAAGATAAGCCAACAAATCCAAATGTTATAACTCCACAAAAGAAAGGTTTCATTGGAGAAACTAGAGATAAAATTCAAAAGTGGAATGATAGTAGACCATCAGTACAAAAGAAAAAACAAGAAGAAGAAGCAAAATTAGTTCCCCTTGTTTTAGATCCAGAAAAAGATGCTGTTAAATTTCCAAACAAACAAATTTGGAACTACGTATGTAGAAATGAAAATGGAGTAGTCGAAAAAGGACAATTTGCTGCGTTTTCTAAGTTAGATGTTTACTCATATTTAACAGATGAAAAGAAAATAGTTTATTCTATCGAAACAGACAAAATGACAAATTTTGTTCACGGAAATTCTGGAACATTCCAAACAAAAATCAAAACAAAAGAACTTGTATTCTGGTTAGCACAATTATCTACTTATATTAAAGCAGGTATTCCATTAACTGACGCAGTAAAAGTTCTTACAAAACAAACTAAAAATAAAAATTATAGTAAAATATATGAATGCGTTGTATACGAGTTAACAATGGGACAACCATTCTCAGAAGCATTACAAAGACAAGGAACTGCATTTCCTGCACTTTTGATTAATATGATAAAATCTGCTGAAATGACAGGTAGTATTGAAGAAACATTAGATGAAATGAGTTCATATTATCAAGAAATGGAAGATATTAAAAAAGCAGTTGTAAGCGCAATGACATATCCAAGTTTCGTATTAATATTCGCTGGTGGTATTACAATATTTATGCTTGTATTTATCGTTCCAAAATTCGTAAGTGTTTACGACTCAATGGGTAGTGATATACCTGCGATAACACAATTTACACTTTCGTTATCAGCATTCTTACAAAATAATTACTTAATATTAATATTAGCATTTATTGGTATAATTATATTATTTACAACACTTTACAAAAAAGTAAAAGCATTTAAGAAATTTGTACAAAATTTCTTAATGAAATTACCAGTAATAGGAAAATTGTTAATATCAAAAGAAATGAGTATGTTTGCGAGAACATTTGCATCACTTCAAAAAAACAATGTATTACTAACAGATAGTATTGATATTCTTGCAAAGATTACAAGTAATGAAATTTATAAAGAATTAGAATTACGTACAATAGACAACTTAATTAAAGGTAACAAAATGAGTGAAACATTTAAAGATCACTGGGCAATTCCAGATGTAGCATATTTTATGATTGTTACAGGAGAGTCAACAGGTGAACTTGCAGAAATGTTAGAAAAAGTTGCCGAATTCTATGCAAAAGAAGAAAAATCTTTAGTCGGAATGTTAAAAACGTTCATTGAACCAGTTATGATCATGTCATTAGCTGTAGTAGTAGGATTTATCTTAATCTCAGTATTAATTCCAATGTTTGGTATTTATGGAGCTGTTGCATAAAAATAGGGGGAGATTATTATGGAATTTATAATAGGCTTATGGATAACATGTATCGGTGCAATCCTAGGAAGTTTCCTAGGATGCATGGGATATAGAATTCCTAATAAAATAAAAACTACTTACCCAAGTAGTTTTTGCTCTTCATGCAAGAAATCATTAAAATGGTATATGAATATTCCAATTATCTCATATTTATTTTTAAGAGGAAAATGTGCATATTGTAAAAAGAAAATAGGAATAATATATTTTTTATGTGAAGTCTTAGGAGCAGGATTATTTTTAGGAAGTTATTTGTTATTTGGATTCACTGAAAAGTTTTTCTTGCTAATAATACTTACAAGTGCACTAATAGTAACAATTGTAAGTGATTTCTTATATTATTATATATCAGATAGAGTACTTGTAATGAGTTACTTATCTATAATAGTTGTATATCTAGCATTTAGAAGTTATGATGAGTTAATTAGTTATATTGTAGCATCAGTAGTTATATTTTTAGTGATGATGGGAATAAAATTTGTAGGAAATCAATTATTTAAAAAAGAGTCACTTGGTGATGGAGATATAAAACTAATGGCTGTATTAGGTTTATCGCTTGGATTACTTAACAGTTTTGTTTCATTATTTGTATCATCATGTATAGCTCTAATTTATTCATTAATAATATTATCAAAAAATAAAGAAGGCATTATTCCATTTGGACCATTTCTAATTATGGGTTCAATGATTGTGATTTCATTATCAAATTATATAGAACCATTTCTAATAAAATTTTTATCATTATGAGAGACAAAAAGTCTCTTTTTTTATAAAAAAATATGATAAAATAGTATAGTAGGTGATAATATGAAAAGTAAAAAAGGATTTACATTAGTGGAACTAATTGCAACAATTGCAATACTTTCAATTATAGTTTTAATTTCTGCACCTAGTGTAATCAAGAGTTTTAATAAAAGTAGAATTCAGGCAATGGCAATACAAGAAAATAAACTTATTGAAACAGGTGAAGTACTCCTTGATGATTTTTGTAGAGATGCTATTGATGATTCATACAAAGAACAATGTGAAGTATATTATCAAGAACTTGTGTTATCTAATGAAGAAAAAGAAAATAATAAAGATATACTAAATAAAAATAAAATATACAAATATATTTGTGTAGATGACATGAAAAAATTAAATTATTACACCGAAGATTTAAAATTTTCAGGAACACCATGTCAAGGTGTTGTTGTTTATGAAATAGATTATTATACAAATAGACAAACAGATGCTTATTCATATATAAAATGTGAAGATGCATACAAAACACAGAATAGAAACGAAAAGTTAGAAAACTTATTTCAAAATTGTTTTGATGAATATAGAAGTGATGAAAATTATAATAAAACATACACTGTAACAATAAAACATGTTGAAAATGATCTTGGTGGTATGGAAATAAAACCAAGAGAAACAAAAGTGTTAAAAGGAGAAGATTATAATAAAGATATAATTTTTTCTATAAAAACAATTCCACATGAAAGAAACGGAAACACATATTATAGTGCACTTAATAAAGGTGGAAAAGACATAGAATATGATGATACAAGAAAAGAAAATGGATTAAAAATATATGATATAAAAAAATTACCACAAGAAAACTTAACAATAAGCATAGTTTATTCTGTTCAAAAACATAACGTTATAACAAATTATTATAGATATTCACCTGGTGGTCTTGCAAAAAATCATAACAACGAAAAAATGAATTCAAAAGAACAAACAACATTAACTGGATTTACATATGAAACAGTTACTGTAGATGCTCCAAAAACTATAACAGATAAAGTTGATGGAAAAGATGAATTATTTAATTTAGCTTATGCTTACATAGACGATGAACAAATGTCACTTCCATTTAATAAAAATGTAGATATTGGAAGAGTTGATAAAAATGTTGAACTTGTATATCAAAGAGATGCATTTAATATAACATATGATAATAAGGGTGGTTCTGGATGTGAAAAAGGAAGAACTAAATTTAATAAAGAATATGGTACTTTATGTGAACCAACAAGAAAAGGTTATACATTTAAAGGATGGAGTTTAACAGACGGTGGACAAAAATTGGCATCAACAGATATAAATGAAAACTATCATGATTTAACTCTTTATGCTTTATGGGAAGCAAACAAATATACAATTACTTATCACATTGGAAATGCTAGTTCAACTGTGGGAACAAAAGTTGTAAAAACAAAAACATGTACATTTGATCAAATATGTACATTAGATACATTCTCAACATTAGGAATAGTGTTCCCATATAGTAAAGAGGATGAAAGTGCAAATGGAGCAAAAAATTATGGATGGAGTTTTCATGCATGGAGCACATCAAAAGATATAAAACCAAATTCTAGTAATATATTTGATACAAAATACACTGATGGACAATCATTTAAATATTTAATTGATGGAAATATAAATTTATATGCAATTGGAAAAAGAAATCTACATATAAATGGAGGAGTTGCTCCAACTAAATCATATTCTGAACCAATACAGTATTGGAATCCATATGGAACGAGTGATACATATCTAACACAAGTAAGTTTACCAAACGCACAAAATATATCAGGTTGGACATTTATAGGATTTAGATGTGGAGACGACACAGCAGATTCAAATGTGACACTTGCAGCAAATTTAGCAGGAACTAAATATAAGGTTCCATACAATAAGTATCCATATACAAGAAGTGTATATCAAAGAACATTAACTGTTAAATATAATGCAAATGGAGGTTCAGGAACAACTGCAAGTCATACAGGTACACAATACTATAATTCAGGATATGGAAGTGGCGGAGCAAACAAAGGAGCGAACGTATCACAAACTAACTTTACTCTAAAAGCGAATGCATTTACATATGCAGGCTATGATTTTACTAAATGGGCTGCAGGTTCTAAAACAGGAACAAAATATTCAGCAGGTTCAACTTATTCAATGAAACCGGCAGTAACCAGTACTTCAATAACAACAACGATGTATGCAATATGGGATTCTAAAACATATACAATTACATATTATATAGGAAATGCATCATCAACAGCAGGAGCGACAGCAGTAGGTTCATCAACATGTGATTACAAAGAAAGTTGTACGCTAAAAGCGTTTACATCACTTAGTAAAGTATTCCCATATAGTTCGCAAGACACAGGAAAAAATAATTATGGATGGAGTTTTTATGGTTGGACAACAAGTACATCTAGTTTAACAAGAAATTATGCAAACTCCGCAACATTTACATATAATACAGTTGGAAATATAAAATTGTATGCAATTGGCTCAAGAAATATAAACTTTAATAGTGGTGAAAGTCCTAAATCACCAACTAAAGTAACACAATATTGGAATCCATATGGTACATCTGGTACATATTTATCAGAAGTGACAATACCATCACCAACATCTATATCTGGATGGACATTCATAGGATATAAAGGTGGGTCAAATGAAGCAAACTCAAGTGTAACACTAAGTTCAAGTTTAGTTGGAAAGTCACACGAAGTACCATATAATGCATGGCCTCAAACACGAGGTGTTTATAAACGAACATTGACAGTCTCATATAATGCAAACGGAGGAACAGGAACAACATCAAGTCAAACAGGAACACAATATTATAATACTGGATATGGAAATGGAACATCAAACACTGGTGCTACTTTATCAAGTACATCATTTACACTTGCAAGTAATGCATTTACAAAATCAGGATATGCATTTAGTAAATGGGCAGAAAGCTCAGCAAGTGGAACAAAATATTCAGCTGGTTCAACATATACAATGAATCCAACATTAAAAAGCACGGCAACAACAAAAACTATGTATGCAACTTGGACAGATAATACTGCACCAACAACTCCTACATATGCAGCTAAATTTACAAGTGGAAATACAGCATACACATCAGGAAGTTGGACAAATAAAGAAGTTTATACAACAATCACTTCTACTGATGCAGGAAGTGGAGTTGCAAAAATACAGTACTCAAACGACAAGTCATCATGGTCAACACTAACACTTGCAAAAAGTGGAGGAATAACAAAGAGTGGAACAACATTTACAGGAAGCGAAGTGTGGAGCGTTACTAATGGTAGAAATGAAACAATATATTTTAGAGCATGTGATGCATCAAATAACTGTTCAAGCGCTTCAAGTGCATATACTATAAAATATGATACAGCTGCTCCAACATGTAGCGTAGGTAAATCAGGAACGCTTAGTGCAGATAAGACATATTATGTATCATCCGTAACATTATCACTTACAAAAAATGATACAGGTGGTAGTGGACTAAAGAGTTACGGATTAGCTAATTCAAGCACAGTAAATTACAATAGTAAAACATCTGGTACACAAGGCAATTCAGCAAGTGGAGTAACATGGTACGGATTTGTTGCAGACAATGCAGGAAATACAGCAACATGTAATAGTGGAAAAGTTGTAGTAAAATCAACTCCACCAAGAATCGAATTCTCATTAAGTGGTTCAACATCAACAGCAACATGTTATGATGGTGAAACTGGAACTAAAATAGGAACAAATACAAAGAGTGTAGGAAACAGTACACATACATATACTTGTACAGATAGTAGTGGATTAAGTACAACATGTTCACAAGATTATAAATCAGAAACACATACAAGTACAGGAGAATATAGTTGCGCATGTACAGGATGTTGTGGAACATGTACATCAGGATGGTGTTATTGCTGTTGTAATTATTGCGGCACATCGTCATATACTGTAGTATCAAAATCTGGAGATTCTTATTGCAATTAAAAAAGTAAATAGATTTTTCTATTTACTTTTTATTTATGTATTAAAACAGGCATTCCAATATAACAATTTTGTTCAATAACAACAACATCTTCTTCTTTCATATTGCTGCAACCATTAGAACCAGCAACTATATAACGTTCTTTATCTTCGTATTCCCAATCTTCTCTCCAATTAGCATCATGAAATCCTTCACCATCCCAATTAAATAAAATAAAATATTTAGATTTTTTACCACCCTCAAAAGTAACATCGTAAGATTTTGAATAAACTTGAGAGATTCCCAAGTTAGTTCCATGAGTAGTTCCTTTATTAGGATGACCTGTAATAGTATCTGCTTCTAAAATTAATTCACCATCAATATACATATAAACTTTTTGTTCTGAAATATCAAGTTCAAGATGTGAATCAGCTATTTTTTTAATTTCATCTTTTTTTACATAAAATGTTTGATCATAAAATGAGACAAAATAGTATTCATTATACTCATCTAATATTAATACTTTTTGATATTGAGTTAAAGTACCCTCAACATTACCATTTATATCATAAACACTAATATTATATGGAGCATAAGCAAAATTATAATAATAAGTATTTCTGTCTGGAACACTATAAGGAGCTCCAGCTAATATTTGATCAACACGCCTTGCAACTTCATCATAATCAAATCCTTGAGCAATAACTGCATCAATCCTAGATTGACCACTTCCATATTTATTACCAATAATTTCAAGAGATATTTCATCTATAGTTTTAACAGGTTCTGTTTCAACAACAACTTCTTCAGTAACGTTTGGTTCAGTTTCTATAGGTACAGTCTCAATAATTTCTTCTGTAGGAATTATTGTTTCAGTAGTAGTACCAATTGTTTCTTCTATAATCTCTTCTAGAGTTTCATTTTTATTTTCTTCCATACTAATTACTTCATTTTCAACTTCATCTTCATTATTCTTGATTTTAGAGCAACCATAAAATGATGAACTTAAAAATAAATATAATGCTAGTAAAAATGCATTAGTTTTTCTTTTCATAGTAAAACACCTCTTGTGAGAAATTATTATAAACAAATAAGTAATTTATGTAAAGAAAAAATAATTATAATCAAAATAAAGTAAAAAATAAATATCATTGACAAAAATAAAATAAAGATTTATAATTTACCTATTGAACAAATGAGGAAGACGTTATATGATGTCATTTAATAGAGAGTTAGTGTTTGGTGGAAACTAATAAATAATTCATATATAGATCACTTCTGATGTTGCTTATGGATAAGATAAGCACGCATAATTGCGTTAAAGATATTAAGTTAATTAAAGGGATGGTACCGTCTAAATTAGACTCCTTGTGCCATCTCTTTTTATTTTTTAAAGGAGGAAATATGAAAAAATTTGAAAGTTTAAAAAAAGGTAAAATATTTGATGTTGAAAATGAAATATCAAAGTTTTGGAATGATATTGATATTTTAAATAAGTCAATAGAATTAAGAAATAAAAAAGAAAACTTTGTATTTTACGATGGACCTGCTTATGCAAATGGATTCCCAGGGGTTCATCACATGTTAGCAAAAATATTAAAAGATGCAGTTTGTAAATACAAAACAATGAAAGGATTCAGAGTAGAAAGAAAAGTAGGATGGGACACTCATGGATTACCAACTGAAGTTAATGTAGAAAAGAAACTTGGATTTACAGATAAAAGAGACATCGAAGAATATGGTGTAGAAAAATTCAATGCTGAATGTAAGAAAAATGTAAGATTAAACGAAAAAGAATTTGTTCGTTTAACAGATAGAATGGGTCAATTTATAGATACTAAAAATCCATATATTACATTTTCTAATGAATTTATAGAAAGTGAATGGTGGATTTTAAAACAATTCCACGATGCTGGACTAATCTATCATAGTCACAAAATTTTACCATATTGTCCAAGATGCGGAACAGAACTTTCAACACATGAAGTAGCTGATGGATATAAAGAAGTAAGCGTTAATTCTGTAGTAGTACCATTTAAACTAGCAGGTAAAGATGAATATTTCTTAGTTTGGACAACAACTCCATGGACACTTATGGCAAACGTAGCACTTTGTGTTAATCCAGATGAAGAATATGTAAAATGTGAAAGTATGGGCTATAAATTCATTCTTGCCAAAAAATTAGCAAATAATATTTTAGGTGAAGATTACAATATACTTGAAACATATACAGGAAAAGATTTAGAACATACTGAATATGAACAACTAATGCCATTTATGGAAGTTGATAAAAAAGCATTTTATGTAACATGTGATAACTACGTTACTATGGAAGATGGTACAGGAATTGTACACTTAGCTCCAGCATTTGGTGCAGATGATAATTTAGTATGCAATAGATATGATTTACCATTCTTAAATCCAGTAGATTTAAATGGTAGATATACATGTGGACCATGGGAAGGAAGATTAGTTACAGACGAAGAACTTGAAATAGAAATCATAAAATATTTAAAAGAAAATGATAAACTATTCAAGAAAATAAAACTATCTCATAATTATCCACATTGTTGGAGATGTAAAAGTCCACTAATTTATATGGCAAAACCAGCATGGTATATAAAAGTAACTGAATTTAGAGATAAATTAGTAGAAGCCAACAAACAAGTAAATTGGTATCCTGATTATGTAGGAGAAAAAAGATTTGCAAACTGGTTAGAAAATGCACAAGATTGGGGTATTTCAAGAAGTAGATATTGGGGATGTCCAATCCCACTTTGGACTTGTGAATGCGGACATACTCATATGGTAGGTTCAATTGATGAATTAGTAGAATTATCAATTGAAGATATTAATCGTGATATAGATTTACACAAACCATATGTTGATAACATTCATATTAATTGTCCAAAATGTAATAAAGAAATGTCAAGAATACCAGATGTTGTAGATGTATGGTTTGATAGTGGAGCAGTTCCATTTGCACAATATCATTATCCATTTGAAAATAAAGAATACTTTGAAACAAGATTCCCAGCAGACTTTATTGCTGAAGGACTTGATCAAACAAGAGGATGGTTCTATTCATTAATAGTAATATCTGTATTCTTAACAGGAAAAGCACCATATAAAAATGTACTAGTAAATGATTTATTACTTGATAAATATGGTCAAAAAATGCATAAGAGTAGAGGAAATGCTGTTGAACCATTTGCTATCTTAGATAAATATGGAGCAGATGCATCACGTTGGTATATGCTATATACTAGTCCAGTATGGACACCATTAAAATTTGATGAAGATGGAATTAAAGAAGTTAATTCAAAGTTCTTTAATACATTAAAAAATACATATGCATTTTTCGAAATGTATGCAAATACTGATGAAGTAGATCCAAGAGAATTTGAAGTAGATTACAAAGATTTAGAAGATATAGATAAGTGGTTATTATCAAAATATAATAACTTAGTACTAAATGTAACAGAACAAATGGAAGCATATGATTTAAATAAAGTAACACACTTAATACAAGATTTCGTATGTGATGACTTATCTAACTGGTACATTAGACGTAATAGACGTAGATTCTGGGGAAGCAAATTAGATAATTCTAAAAAAGCAGTTTACAAAACAACATATGATGTACTTGTAGGAATTTGTAAATTAATAGCACCAATTTGTCCATTTACATCAGAAGAAATATATAAAAATTTAACTGGTGAAGAAAGTGTACATTTATCTGATTATCCAAAAGCTACTAAAAAATTCATAAATGAAAAACTAGAAGAAAAAATGGATTTAGTAATAGAATTAATTAGTAGTGCAAGAAATATAAGAGAAGATTCTAAAATTAAAGTAAGACAACCAATTAGCGAAGTAATGTTTGATGCAAAATATAAAAAACTAATAGGTGAATTTGAAGAATTATTCAAAGAAGAATTAAATGTTAAAAATGTTGTATGGGTAGATGATATGTCAAAATACGTATCTATGGAATACAAACCAAACTTCAAAGAAGTAGGTAAGTTATTTGGAAGCAACATGAGTAAATTTACAGAATACTTAAAAAATATCACTAAAGAAGATATTAAAGTGTTTGAAAGTGGAAACCTACATTTAGAATTTGATGGAATTGATTATTTAATAGAACCAGAATATGTTTTAAGAAATATTAAAGCATGTGACGGATATAACGCAGTAATGTTAAATCATAAAATAGTTGTAATAAACACAACATTAACTCAAGAATTACTTGATGAAGGAATTGCACGTGAAATAGTATCTAAAATACAAAATCTAAGAAAAACAAGTGAATTTGATATTGCTGATAGAATAGAAATAAAATATAGTGCTGATAAAGAAGTAAAAGATGCTATCAAACATTATAAAAAATATATAATGAATGAAGTATTAGCAGTTACATTTGAAGAAGATGAAAATGCACAAGAAGAATTAAAAATCAATGACTATAGTATGAAGATAACAATTTCGAAAAAATAAGAAAACACCGAAAGGTGTTTTTTTTACATATTTCTATTTAAAAATAAAAAAATATGTTATAATAAATATGGTGATAATATGAATAAAATGGTAAAAATAATTATAAGCTTGATGACATGTATAGTTATGGTTACAACAGTAAACGCAAAAAGCACATTTAGTGAATCAGAAAAAACTGCATCAAACTATTTAAGTGAAAACATAGATATAAAAGATACTTATAGTAGATTTTTAAAAGTAGTAGAAAATAGAAATAAGTTTTACACTTATGGTTCGCCAACAGAATCATATAGACTAGGTGGATTATTAAGTTATGAAGAATTTAAAATCACTACCAGAAAAAAAAGTAATACTTATTCATATTTGTTTGAAAGTGATGAATACTGGACAAATACAATATATGGAACAAATGAAAGAATGGTAGTTTCAAGAAGTGACAAACCAGTTAAACCAACTAATTCACCAACTCCTATGTATGGAACAAGGGTAACAGAGTATGTAAAAAATGAAACAAGAGTTTCAGGTACTGGAACATTCAGTGATCCATGGATATTTGAACCTCAATTTAATGTAACATTAAAATCAAATAATCCAAGTAGAGGAAAAATAAAAGGTGAAAGTGATTCTGATTATAAAGAAGAAATAACAATAACAGTATCAGCAAATAACAGTACTCCAAAAAAAGTATTTCTACAACCAGCTAGTGGGTATGAATACTTAGGCAATTCATGTGGAATTATAATAAATGATATAAGTTTAAGAAATGGAGATACACCAAACCAAATAAATGTACAAGGAGTATCAAGAGATATAGAATGTACAATTAACTTTGGTGAAAGACCATATGAAATAATATTAGAACATACAAATGCACCATTTGATGATGCAACAACACCAGATCCAGAAAGATTATATGTAATAAAAGACAAAGGTTGGTATGTGGATAAAACAGCAGAAAATGCAATAACAAAAATAGTAACACCATCAAGTATGGGAGGATATACATATCATGGGTACTATACAGATAAAAATGTGAATGCATCAAATGAATTTATGGATTCATGTTCAGGAACACAAATAATAGACCCAACAACAAATGTTATAGCAAGTGCATATTTAAGAACAGATGGTTCAGTTGGAACAAAAGGTGATGAAAAAACAACAATTTACAAAGACATGAAAATTTATCCATGTTTCAAACCAATTAAGTATACAATTAATTATAGTTGTAATGGTGGAACGGGAACTGTTAAATCAACAAATCATGTATATAACACACCAGCTAAGTTAGCGGCTGGAACAAATTGTAAAAAAACAGGATATACATTTAAGGGATGGAATAGAAAAGAAGATGGAAGCGGAGAAAACTTTAATGCAAATGCTGATAAATATGCAGGTATCACAACAGAAGCAACAATCACATTGTATGCAAATTGGCAAGCAAACCCATACACAATAAAATATGATATGCAAAACTCAGTAGCAGGAACATATGCTCCAACATCAGCAACATATGACACACCATTTAGATTAAGTAATCCAACAAGAGTAGGATACACATTTGATGGATGGACAGTTACTGCAAATTTAGATACAACAAACGCAAGATATGGAAATGCTCAAAATAATGTTACAACAAAATTAAATAAATCATCTATAAAAGTAAAAGATGAATGGTTTTTAAATTTAAGTTCAACAGCTAATAAACAAGTAACAATAAAAGCTAATTTAACAGCAAATAAATATAATATTTCCTATGAAACAAATGGTGGAAAATTGGGTTCAAAAAAACCATCAACAGGAACATATAATACTAATGTTGAAATATCAAATCCAACAAAAACTGGATATACATTTATAGGATGGAAAGTAGTAGAAGGATTAAATGCAGCAACAGCATTACATGGTACAGGAAGTTCAAAAGTAACAAATTCAATACCAAATACAGATACATTAGTTACAAGTACATTCTTTAAAAATTTAAATCCAACAAGTGGTGCAAACGTAAAACTAGAAGCATTCTGGGAACCAAAAACATATACTATTAAATACGCATTGGATAGCGGACAAAATGGTACACATGCACCAACATCAGCAATATATGATAAACCAATAAGAATAAGTAACGCATCAAAATTAGGTTACACATTTACTGGATGGAAAGTAAGTAAAAACCTAGATACTAAAAATGCAAAATATGGTAATGCCGAAAATAATGTTACAACAAGTTTAACTAAAGATTCTACTAAAGTAACAGATGAATGGTTTATGAATTTAAACTCATCAGCTAAAGAAGTAACATTAACAGCAACATATAGTAAAAATACATATACAATAGAATACAACGTAAATGGTGGAACATTAGGAAAAAATTCACCAACCTCAGGAACATATACATCAGTATTAACTATTCCTAATCCAACAAGAACAGGATATACATTTACAGGATGGACATTTACAAGCGGATTAGACTTAACAACAGCTGTGTATGGTTCATCATCAACACCAAAAACAGCATTTACAGATGCCAATACACCTGTAAAAGTAAAATACTTCAAAAATTTAACACCTGTTCCTAATGGAAAAGTTGTAATGAAAGCAAACTGGAATCCAATAACATATAAAGTGAAATTTGATGCAAACGGTGGTAAAAATGCACCATCAACAATAACATGTACATATGATGTTGAATGTGCACTTCCAAGTTTAACATTCACATATACAGATCATACATTATTTGGTTTAACAAAAACAAAACTTACTCCAACATCAGGAAATCCAAAAGTTGATTATGAAGATGGAGATAGTGTAAAAAATCTTTCATCAAAACAAGATGAAACAATAACACTATATGCAGCTTGGAGTATTGACTATAAATGTACAAATAGCAAACATTCAATCACATATAATAAAGATAAAGGTGGTTGGGTATGCGTATTTAAGGCAACAAAAGAATCTGAAGATGTATGGGATGATTGTGCATCAGGTGGTGGCTGCGGTTCATATACAAATATAGCATGTGGGGGAGCTTGTTCAGGTTCTGCAACCGGATACTGTACTTGGTGTAATTGGGGTGACGGAACACTATGTTCATGTCCAAAATGTACACCATGTCAAGGAGGATGGGTAGAAGAAACTGTATATGTATGTCCATCTGGTTCAAAGACATATTCAGGTTCAGATTCTAGTAAAAAATGTTACGTAAAAGCAGTAGAAGAATAACGAGAGGTAAATATGAATAAAAAAATAACAATAATTATAATCAGTGTAGTTGTCATAATTGGTGTAATTGTAGGGGTTCTTCTAATAACAAAAAAAGAAGAACCAACACCAGCACCAACACCTGATCCAAAACCCCAACAACCGGTAAAAAAACATGAAACAGAAATTATGAATGATATAGCACTAGAATTATATAACAATAAAGAATATACAAATTTCCCAGTTATGGATAAAAATGTATATTACGCATCAAAGTCTGTTTTAAAAGATTACGGATATGATGTTTCATTTATAGACCCAGGTTGCAGTGATATAACACCAATTATATATTTTGATGTAAATTATGTATTAAGTGAATCATATGAAGGAGCACCAATTACATTTAGAACAAAGTGTGATATAAATTATGAATAAAAAAGATATTTTAAATATCTTTTTTCAGAGCGTTGACAAAGTACAATGCTCTTTTCTTTTATATAAATATGTAGTATAATTTATTTACGAGATAATTCCAGTTTAACCAAATATAATTATCTCGTTTTTATATGTTATAAAAATTATGGTTAAACTGGAGTGATTAAAATGATAAGTATTAATAAAAGTATTCAAAGTGAAATCGTATTTATGACTATGGAAGAAATGGTTCCGAAAGATAGTTTATTTCGAAAATAGATAAATACATAGATTTCACTTTTATTTATGATGAAGTAAAAGATTTGTATTGTGAAAATAATGGAAGACCAAGTTATGATCCAGTAGTTTTATTTAAACTTGTTTTTATACAAGCACTTGATGGAATAAAATCC
>JAFUNE010000008.1 GCA_017473105.1 Bacilli bacterium
TGAAATGCACCCCTTATAGTAGACATCAATAAAAAAGAACATTTCAAAGAATTATGATAGAATACACTTCCGAAAGGAGGTGTTTTCTTATGGCTAAAAAAGGTCAAAAATTTGTTAAATTTACTGATGAAGAACGCACTGAAATTGTTGGAAAGTATTTATCTGGTAAATATGGATACCATTCCCTAGCTAACGAGTATGGAATAAGTTGGAAAACAGTGGAATCAATGGTTAGAAAATATCGAAAAACAGGTACTACCATTTCAGAACAAAAGGGTCGTTCAAAAGAAAAAGATTTAACTAAAGAGGATTATAAACAAAGATATGAAATATTAAAAAAATACCAGGCCTTCCTCAAGGCACAACGAGAGAAAAAGTAACATTTATAAATTTATATAAAGATAATTATAAACTTACTAACATGTGTGCCGTACTTAGTATAAGTCCAAAAACCTATTATAGGTATAGAAATAAGGAAGATCCTGATTATTACAACTACTTGGTAATTAAAGAAATATTTGATGATTCTAAAGGTACATATGGATATCGTAGGATTGTTGATGGCCTACTCCAAAAATATGGTGTAGTTATGAATGGAAAGAAGGTATTGAGAATAATGAAAAAATATAATTTAATGGCTGAATATATAAGAAAATCAAAGAAGAAAAATAAAAATGAAAGAATTGAAGATAATGTTAAACCGAATTTATTAAATAGAAATTTTACTACCGATAGACCTAATAAAGTATGGGATACAGATGTAACATATTTAATATTAAAAGGCTCTAGAGCATATTTATCTACAATAATAGATTTATACGATAGACATGTTGTAGCTTATAAGATATCTAAACGCAATGACAATAAATTAGTTATGGACACTTTAAATGAAGCTTTATCAAAAGAAAAAGATGTATATGGACTTATCATTCACAGTGATCAAGGTTTCCAATATACATCTTATGAATACAAAGCTATATGTGAATCAAACGGAATAACTATTTCGATGGCCCGAAAAGGTACTCCAATTGATGACTCTCCGATAGAAAGTTGGCATGCTCTTCTAAAAAAGGAAACTTTGTACAACAATAATATAACATCTTTACAAGAATATATACAACTTGTAGAAGAATGGATATTATTTTATAACACAACTAGATTAAAGTCAAAAGTTAAGAAAAAGAGAAAAACTTACATAAAAAGAGAAAAATAACTTTTTCTCTTTTTATATAATGTTCTTTTTTATTGATGTCTACTAATTAGGGTTCACATCATTTTTGCAATTCTTAAATTACTTATTTAACTTCATATAGATATCATCAATATTTTTATTATTATAAATACCTATATTGACATCTCTTTTATATTCTACAAAACCCAATTTTTTATATAGATTAATTGCTTTTTCATTATGTGAATAAACTGAAAGTTCAATATTTTCTAATTCTAATTCTTCAAAACAATATTTAATAAATCTTATAATAGATTCACTACCATAATGTTTATTTTGCATAGATGGTGTTATACATATTGCAAATTCACCCAATTTATTTTTTATTTCTAATAATTCAATATTTCCAATAAACTTGTTTGAGCCTTTTTCAACCATAGAAAATACAATCTTTTTATTATTCAATTTATCTTCAATCCATTTTATTTCTTCATCATATGTAAAAGAACGATTTTTTAGAGAAATAAATTTTGAAACTTCTGGATTATTTACCATTTTCAAATAATCATCAATTAAATCTTTGTCTATTTTTACAAAATATATATTATCAGATTCAAATATTATTTTATTTTTAATTATATCCACAATTATCACATCTCATAATCATTATATCATACTAATTCATATTCTCTAGCAATAATCCTACCATCTGAGCAAAATTCTATTATATATTTATTATCCTGTTTGCAAATTATTATACCAACTGTTTTATTTTCATCTATAGTTTTGATATTCTTGTCAATATAATTCATATATACCATAATTTGACCTATATGTTCCTTCTTCAGTTCAGTAACTTTCAATTCTACTACTACATAACATTTGTACTTTATATTGTAGAGAAGCAAATCAATATAATTATATCTATCACCCAATTTAATTTTATATTCATTATCGATAAAAGTAAAACCACTACCTAGTTCCTTTAAAAAATATGGGATATCTTCTAGTATTAACTTTTGTAATACTTTTTCTGATATTACCTCATAATTATCATTGTTTTTAATTTTTATTAGATTAGGAACCAAATCACTAACATGTAGTTTTTCATGTTTAATTAACTTCTTTCTAGATTCAATCGGTAATCTTTTATATTCATTACTTTTAATTTTATCTTGCAGTTGTCTTTGAGTTAAATTATTGTCTCTGGCAATGTTTATATAATATATTATTTCATCATAATCTTTAAACGATAATAACAATAGATAATGTGACCAAGTTAATTGTGTCAACATTGTTGTCACTTTTCCATTATTAAATACATTATAAAATTGTTTCATTCTAAACAAAGTTCTTTTATTATACTTTTTACCTACTTCTACAACTAATTTTTTAGAATATTCTTCTACAATATTATCTCCATATTTACCACCGGCTTCAGTTAATAATTTACCAATTTCAAAATAGGTAATTACTTTATGTCTTTCTTTAGAATAATCTTTAACTTTTAAATATATTTCATTATCTATTAATTTATTTTTTATCTCATTATAATAATTCATATTTACTCCTTCCTATGGACCACAAGTCTCAATTATCAATTTATTATCAATCTTGATCATAATACTTCCTTGCTTGTCTGTTCTATAAATTTTTGAATTTTCTAATACATTTAATACTTCTTTATTTGGATGTCCATATCGATTATTTTCACCTACACTTATAATTGAATATTTTGGATTTATCACGTCAATAAAAGTTTTACTAGAACTTGTCTTACTACCATGATGACCAACTTTTAAAACATCTATATCCTGTAAATTATATTTTTCTATCAAAACTTCTTCTACATCTACTCCAGCATCACCCATAAATAAAAATTTATGATTATTAAGTTCTGTATAAATTACACTTGAATTATCATTTTCATTGCCATAATCCCCATTATTCAAAAAATACAATTTATTTTTATCTATATTTAATTTCTTAATGCATGAATAATATGGTATTTTTTTCTTTTTTAAAACTTCGATTAAATCTTGTTCCAAATCATTAAACTCACCACAATTAAATATAACTTTTTCTACATTGAAATTATTTACTAGATTTATTGCTTCACCCATGTGATCATAATCTCCATGAGTTAAAATTAAATAATCTATTCTCTTTAACCCAATACTTTTGAAAAAAGGAATAAGACTAGATATCATTAAATTATATTCATTATTTCTCTTTCTCCACTCTTCTTTTTCATAACTTACTTTACCACCAGTATCAATTAATATGCTTTTATTATTACTTAAAATAAGAGAACTATCTCCCTGAGAAACATCCAAAAAATAAATATAATCGTTCTTATTAAAATTAAATCTTAAAAATAAAAAACAAATATAAACAAAGAAAACTAAAAATTTCTTTTTCTTGACAAAAACATAAAGTAAAACATAATAAATAATTATTTCATATAAATTCAAACTAGAAAAAACAAAAGAAATATTTATATATCGAGAAAAAAACAAAGAAATAATTTCCATAAATTTTGAAATATAATCAAGTAAAACAGCAAAATCACTAAATAAAAATGATATTAAAGATAAAGGGAATAAAACATAAGTAACTAAAGGAATAAAAATAAAATTACTAATAAAACCAATAATATTAATTTCATATGACAAATTAATAACCATAGGAAAACCAGCTAAAAAAGATATAAAACTAATCACAATAAGACTTAAAAACCTATTTTTTATTTTATACTTTTCACTAAATAAAATAATAAAAAATGTAATAACAAATGATAATCTAAAGCCTATATTAAATATATAATTAGGATTTATTAATAATAAAATACATAAAGTTATATATAAAATATTTTTAGTTTTAACATTTAAATTAAAAATATGATTTAAACTATTTAAAATAAAAAAAATTAATGCTCTTAACATTGATGGAGAAAAAGAAGAAATAAAAGAAAAGAATATTAAAAACAAAGATACTATTATTAAAGAAATAATTTCATTTAATTTAAACTTATTTAATACAAAATATAAAATCGAAGAAAAAACAGAAATATGAAGAGCAGACAATGAAAACAAATGCGTTATCCCATTAATCCTATATCCATTATAAACATCATTATCAATATAAAATGTTTCTCCTAATACAAAAGCATATAAGTATTCATTACTTAACTTTTTTATTCTCTTATATACATAATTTTTAATTTTATAAAATATATTGCTATTTTGAGAAACCAATCCTATTCTATTTATCATAATTGTATACTTAACACCTTTATGATACAAATAATCTTTATAATTAAATAAATTAAAAATAGTATTATTTTTTGGAATAGATAAAATCCCAATAACATAAACTTTATCATTAAAATTATAATTAAAATTTTGTTTTTCCTCTAAAGAATTAAAATAATATGTACCCACCAAATTTTCTTTAAAACTAATAGATAACTTATCTCCATCAATTTTATAATCATTTATTGTTAAAATAAATTCTTTATCATTTATATTATATATACTTTTTGGAGCATAAAAATAAACATAAATTAAAACATACAATATAACAACAAATATTAAAATTAAATAAAAATAATCACACTGTAATATAATCTTTAATCTTTTCAAAAATAGACTCACTTATCCCATTAACATTCATAATATCTTCAATTTTTAAAAAATTACCATTACTTTTTCTATACTCAAAAATTGCTTTTGCTTTAGATTCACCAATTCCATTTAAAGTATCAAGTTCTTCTACACTAGCAGTATTTATATTAATTTTATTATTATCTTTTTCAATTGAAATATTATTATCACAAATCACTTCTTCACAAATACAAGGTTCAATGACATCAATTTTATCTTCTTTTTGAGCATTTTCTATTTCTTTATTAGTATATACTTTAACAATATCTGAATCTTTTAAAACACCAGATAAATTCATATATAAAGTATTAGAATCCTTTACTAAACCACCAGCAATATTAATTGCATCTATTACCCTAGAACCCACATGTAATTTATAAACACCTGGTTTTTTTATAGCACCCTTAACATCAACAAAAATAAATTTCTCATCTTCATCACTAATTGTAGAAATAATTATATTATCATTTAAAACAACATCTTCATTATTATTACTAATAACACTTATTTTATTATTTAAATAAAGAAAACAGATAATATTCAAAGCCAAATATAAACAAACTATAAATATTTTCTTGTAATCTAACATTTTAATATAATCAACTATAAATTCCATACTCCTCCTTTCATATATTCCCTATATATATAATTAGTCATAACTTATTAAAACACTACAAAAAAAGAGAATTTCTTCTCTTTTCATTAAAAAAGAAAACACTAATTTATTTAATGTTTTCTTCATTTAAATCAAATTGACTACTATAAAGTTCATAATAGTAACCTTTATTTTTTAATAATTGTTTATGATTACCTATTTCAAGTATTTGACCATTTTTAAGAACAACAATTTTATCACTCTCGATTATTGTTGAAAGTCTATGTGCGATAACAAGTGACGTTCTATCTTTAGTTAAATTACTCATTGAATGATTTATTAAATATTCAAGTCTCGTATCAACATTACTAGTTGCTTCATCAAGAATCATTATCTGAGGGTCAGCAACAAGTGCTCTTGCAATAGTTAAAAGTTGTTTTTCTCCAGCTGAAATATTATTTGTTTCTTCATTTATCTCAAAATTCAACTCACCTGGTAACCCCTCAATCATATGAAGTATTTTAGATTTTGAAAGTATATTTTCAAGTTTATTATTAGAAATTTTACTATCAAAAACAATATTATCTTTAAGTGTTCCTTCAAATAACCATGTATCTTGTAAAACCATACTTATAAGTTTTCTATAAGAAGTTTTATCAATATCACGAATACTTACTCCATCAATTAAAATCTTACCTTCATAATTATCATAAAATCCCATAAGCAAATTAACAATTGTTGTTTTACCAGCACCAGTTTTACCTACTAACGCAATCTTTTCACCTTTATTAATAACTAAATTAAAATCCTTTAATACTGGTTTATTTTTTTCATAACCAAATGTTACATTTTGAAATTCAATAGAAGAATTAAAAGTAATATCATCTATATAACCATTATCCTCTTCTTCAAAAGACAAAACTTCATTAATTCTATCAACTGAAGCAATAGCCATCTGTAAATTAGCAACAACTTGAGCAATAGTATTCATTGGCTTATTAAAATCTTTCATATATTGTATAAATGATTGAATAGCACCAAGCCTTAAATCTCCATTTATAACTCTTATAGCACCAATACAAACAATAATAATATAATTTATATTTCCTAAAGCTTTATTAAAAGGAACAGCAAGAGAACTATAAAAACTACTCTTAAATCCATATTCAGCAAGATTTTTACTTTCTTCATTAAACTTTAAACTAAAATACTCTTCTTCACTAAAAGATTTAATTACATCATTATTGGTAACACTCTCTTCTACAAATGAATTAACATTCCCTATAGCTTTTTGATTTAATTCAAAATAATTTTGTGTTTTATTAACGATAATAGATAATAAAATATAAGTAATTGGAATAACTGTAATAGTAAGAAGTGCAAGAAATGCATCAAGAACAAACATCATTATTACAACGCCAAATATTAAAGAAAAATTATAAACTAAATCTGGAATTATTTGCGTAATATTATCACACAGTCTCTCTACATCATTAGTTATCTTACTAATAATATCTCCCTTTTTAGTTTTATCTAATTTAGATAACTTAATCTTGTTAATTTTAGAAACTAATTTACGTCTTAAATCATACCCAATCTTTTGACCTAGTTCACTTGATAAATAACTTTTGTAATAAGTACAAATTGCATTTAAAACATAACAAGCTAGTACAATAACTAAAATTTTAAATATATAACTCATATCAAATGCAAGTTCATTTATATATGAATCATATAAACTATCTGTAGCAAGTCCTAAAAAATATGGAGCTATAGAATTAAAAATAGCAGCCAAAATACAAATAATTACAATCCAAACATAAGACTTCTTATAATCTTTAGTAATATTTTGTACTTTTTTAAACATTTCTATAACGGAAGGTTTATCTACATTCTTTTTCATACTATACCTCCCTCTTTTGTGACTCAATAAATTCTTTAAATACATTACTTGATTTACTAAGTTCTTTATATGTACCTATAGAATCTATTTGACCTTCATTAATAACAATAATTCTATCACTATTTTGAATAGTACCTACTCTTTGAGTAATTAAAATAACCATTTTATCACTATAATTTTTTTGAATAGAATCACGAATTCTTTTATCTGTAATATAATCAACAGCACTAAACGAATCATCAAAAAGTAAACATTCTCCACCACTAACTAATGCTCTTGCAATAGACATTCTTTGTTTTTGTCCACCAGACAAATTAACAGCAGATTGTTCAACTTTATAATCATACCCTTCATCTTTATTATCTACAAAATCTTTAATTGCAGCGCTACTCATAGCACCATCTAATTCCCTTGAATTATATTTATTGCCAAAAGACAAATTTTCTTTAACTGAACCTTTAAACAACAAAGTTTTTTGAGGAGTATATGCAAAAATATCTCTTAATGATTCTAAATCATATTCCTTAATATCTATTCCATTAATTAAAATATCACCTTTTGTTGCATCTAAATGTCTTAAAAGTAAATTAACTATTGTAGTTTTACCACTCGCAGAAGAACCAATTATTCCAATTTTCTCTCCTTTTGATATTCTAAAACTAATATCTTTTAACATATCATTTTTTGCATTTTCATATCTAAAATATACATTTTTAAATTCAATACTTTCTAAGCTATCTAACTTAATTTTACCTTTATTTTGAATACTAACTTCTTCATTTAACACTTCATTAATTCTCTTAAATGAAACAAGTACTCTAGGAATATTAAGTATAATAACAAGCAACATTAAAAAACTCATAAGAACAGTTGCCATATATTGAATAAATGCCATCATAGCACCAATCTCTAAACTACCATTTGTCATATATCCAGGAGACACATAAACAATAACAATTGTTGCTAAATTTATAATTAAAATCATCATTGGTTGAACTAAATATACTATTTTATTTACAAAAATATTTATTTTTTTATTTTCATTATTTATTTTATCAAAACGTTTCTTAAAATAACTCTCTTTATTAAATGCCTTAATTACTCTAAGTCCAGATAATATTTCTCTTGATATAGCATTTAATCTATCAAGTAGTTTTTGTAAAATTTCAAACTTTTTATAAACAAAAGAGAATATAATAATAACACCAATCATCAAAATACTAACAGCACAAAGTACTATTGGAGCAAGAGATGGAGACGTTCTATATCCCATTAAAGCAGCACCAAATCCCATAATTGGAGCAAATAATATAAGTCTTAACCCAAAAGAAAATGTAGATGTTATATTACTTACATTATTAGTACTTCTTGTTATTAAAGTAGAAGCACCAAATTTATCAATTTCTCTTTTACTAAATGAATTTATTTTATTATATAAAGCTTTTCTTATATTGTATCCATATTGATTAGAAAATTTACTAGCAGAATAAACAACTAAAATATTTGAAATTAATCCAACTATAGCAACAACAATCATTTTAAATGTTTCACTATATATAAAACTAGTATTTGCAGCAGAAATACCTGTATCAACAACATTACTCATTATAGATGGTAAATAAAGTTCACACGCAACTTGAACAATAGAAAAAATAACCATTAATAACAAATATTGTCTTAACCCTTTCATTAATTTCAACATTTTCATATCTTAAACCTCACATAATCATATTAATTATTTCATTCATAATATATATTTTATCCTCAGGTATATATAAATAATCACCCTTTTGAACAAGATAAGATTTCAAGATAGCTTTTTCCAAATTAAAAGCTTCAAACACGCTTCTTTGATATTTACGTTCAAATTCACTAACAGAAATACCCTTTAATTTTCTAAGTCCAAGTATTATCTCATTTTCCATTTCTTCTTGATTTGAAACAAGTAACTCTTCAAGCCTATAATTATCTTTCATATATTTATTAAGACTTCTAGTATTTTCATATCTCATGTTATTTACATAACCATGAGCACCTACTCCAAATCCATAATACTCTTCATTATTCCAATATGTTAAATTATGTTTACTCTCTTTTCCTTCTCTTGCAAAATTACTAACTTCATAATGAATGTAATTTTTCTTTTTTAATTTTTTACAAATATATTTATACATTTTAGCATCTAATTCTTCATTTATATTCTTAACTTTCTTATTATATAATGCAGTATTATTTTCAATAATTAAAGAATAAGTACTAATGTGATCAACATCAAGTTTTAATAACAAAGAAACATCTTTTCTTAAAACCATCATATCCTCTGTTGGAAGCGCATAAATCAAATCAACATTAATGTTATCAAAACCAAGTTCCTTACATAATGCAATCTTTTCAAAAACATCTTTTTTATCATGTTTTCTATTTAAAAGTTTTAAATTATATTTATTAAAACTCTCCACTCCTATACTAATTCTATTAACTCCATTCTTTTTAAGAACTTCAAGTTTTTCACGAGTAATATCATTAATATTGCACTCAAAAGTAACTTCAGCATTCTTTTCTCTTTTAATAACACTAAGTATCTTAAATAAATAATTAATATTCTCGACACTCAAACAAGATGGTGTTCCTCCACCAACATAAATAGTCTTAACAGTATCCTCTTCATAGTATTCATCTATTTCTCTTTTTAAAGCATCTAAATATGGAGTACTCCAATTATCATAATTTAATACTTTACAAAAATCACAATAAGAACAAATACTATTACAAAAAGGAATATGTACATATACACTTCTCATATTATTACCTCTATAACATTATACTAATTTTATACACTTTTTTCAATTATCATAACAAAAAAAAGATTAGATAAACTAATCTTTTATTACCATATCTTTACTCTATCTTCTTTACTTACATACATCGGATTATTTTCAGATATATTATATACTTCATAAAATAAATCAGTAGAAGCTAAAGTTGCATTTACACGATATTTATTTGGAGAATGTGTATCAACTAAAAGTAACATTTTAGTATACTCATCTCTAGATTTTTGAGCCCATAAATACGCAAAGTTTTTATACATAGATCTAATCTCATCATTACTTGCTTTTTTACTTTCTGCTATATTACTTATACAAAGAACAGCTCCCAAATCAGCTATATTTTCAGATAAAGTTAAATTACCATCAATATAGTTTCCAGAAATAACTTCATACTTGTTATAGTATTCTACTACTTCTTCTTGAAGTTTTTTATATTCTTTTCTATCCTCATCACTCCACCAATTAACTAGATTTCCATGTTTATCAAATTTAGAACCATTTGCATCAAATGCATGAGTAACTTCATGAGCAATAACCATACCTATAGAACCCAAATTCTCGTAATATGTTTTATCAAAATCAACAAAGTTAATTGATGCAGCAGGAAAATTAATAGAATTATCTTGAGGATTATAATAAGCATTAACTGTTATCTGATTCATTAAAGGAACCTTATTATTACTTTGAAGTCTTAGTAATTCATAATCAGTTTGAATCTTATATGCAGAAATGATATTTTCTATAAGACTTTTATTACTACTAAATTTATAATCTAAAGAATATTTAGGATAATTATCTGCTAATCCAATATTAACATTAATATTCTTAAGTTTATCAATTGCTTTTTCTTTAGTAGAAGATTCAAGCCAATCTATTTCAGAAATATTTGTTTCATAATATTTTAAAATATCATCAATCATACTTTCTATATATTCTTTTGCTTCATTTGTTAAATATTTATCACTATATAATTTATCTATATCATACTGAAATAACTTTAAAACAGTATTTTCAGCAACATATTCAGGATCAAATTCCATCACAATACCAAGTTGTTCATTTTCTAATTGATCTGCTATTTTAGCATAATTTTCTCCTAAATAAGGACTATATGTTTGAAGTATTTTTAATTTAACACTTTCCTTTAATACATCCAAATTTTCATCAGTTAACGAATCATTAATTGCTTGATAATTATTTTTATCAACAATGCTTAATTTAATATCATTATCAATAAATTCAAAATAATGAGATGGAAGTTTATCATAAATATTCATATACTCATCTTTAGTAATAATATTATACATATTTTCTACATCAATTAAATCACTTGATAATTTAGAAACACTAGCAATACTTGTATAATAATCCGTAACTTTTTTTGATACTTCTCTTGCTTTTGTTTTATCATACCCATATTCTTTTAATATCTTAATACCATATTGTTTTATAACAGCTCTTTGAGATAAATAATCATCATCCACATAATAATCACTTGAAGCACCAAAATCAAATGTTACAGGTGATAAATATAAAATATTTTTTGAAGTATCTTTAAAATCACTCATAACAGACATTAAAGAAAATATAGGCACATATAATTCTTCTTCAACAATAATCGAATTATTTATAAACTCATTTATATTTTTAGAAGAATCAATTAAATTAATATATTTTTTTAAATATGAAAGACCATTTTTATTTCTTTCTTCCATATTCATTAATTGATTATATAAAATATTAACATTAGTATTATCTTTAATAACATCATCAAGTATTAAATCAATTTGATCATCAACATCCTCTTGAATTTCATCAAAAGTACTCATTGAATACTCATCATCCTCTAAAACATAACTATCTATTATATCTTCATTAATATAAGTATAATAATCAACACTTATCTCATCCTTATTAGCACATCCAGCGAATAATAAGACTAAAAAAATTAATAAATACTTTCTTAATCTTTTCATATTAAGCACCAAATAAAACTTTCTCAGATTTGAATTTTTTAATAACTACATATAATAAAATAACCACATAAATAATTGAAGAAACAATACATATTAAAATATATAAAATATTAATATTACCTTCACATAAATCCATAAGTAATGAAGTATGTCCTACTATAGGTACCATATAAAATACTTTAGTTATTTCCACTTTCAACATTGAAAATAAAAATGGAAGCAATGGTAACATATTTAATAATTGTGCTGAAGATTGAGCTTCTTTAAAACTCTTAGCAGAAGAAGTTAAGAATATTGCAAGAGCAGCTATTAATAAAGATGCAATAAAGCAAATAATAACTTCTAACGATACAATACCAAAAGTAATAGAAACTGCTTTATATCCATCAAAAACCATAGAACCAAGTCCAATACTAGTAAATGTAACAATTAATCCGATTATTGAAGCAATAAATCCAATTATCGCAGTCGATAAAAATTTACCCATAAGTAACTCTGTTTTAGAAATTGGTAAAGTTATAATTGTTTCAAGTGTACCATTTTCCTTCTCAGCAGCAATAGCAGAAGTTGCCATACTAACCGCAGCCATTGCAATAGATATAATTATATATGTAGTCGCCATATCAACAACCATACCACTTAAAAAAGCATCCTCATCTAGTTCATCCCCTTCGGTAGTTTTAATTTCAAATTTAATACTACCATAAGCCACTTCAGGATCTATATCCTCTCCTTTGATATACATATCACCCAAATATTTATTATATGTATCTAAATATTGAGCAACATAATTAGCAGACATAGATTCCATTATATCTTCGTTTGAATATATAGTATATAAATCTTTTTCTTCATCATAATAAACATATGTTTCTATTTCACCACTATCATATGCTTCTTTCATTTTATCAATTGTATCATAATGATAAGGAACTAAATCAAGATCAGATATAATTGATTTTTGAGTACTATCAAGTTCATAATTAATACCCATATTATATTTAGTATCCTCTCCGCCCATCATAATATCTTCCATCATTCCAAATAAAACAACGAAAAATACAATAATAAAAGGATAAGCAAAAATCATTAAAATTGTTTTTTTATCTCTAAAAACTGTTCTTAATTCTTTTTTTAGAGTAATCATAACATTATTCTTCTTCATTAGTTCCTCCCTCAATTAATGCAAAAAAACTGTCTCTTAAATTCGTTGTTTTTGTTTTCTCTTTAATTTCATCAGGAGAACCAATAGTAATTACTTTACCTTTATTAATCATAACAATTTTATCACAAATATTTTCTGCTTCTTCCATATAATGTGTTGAATATAAAATACACTTACCATTATTTTTTTCTTCTTTAACAAAATCAATTATTACTTTACTTGATATTACATCAAGACCACTTGTAGGTTCATCAAAAATATAATATTTTGGGTCATGAACCAAACATCTAGAAATACCAGTACGTTGATATTGTCCAGTAGACAAATTTTCTATTCTTTGATGTTTAAATAATTCCATATCAAATCGCTTAACAATATTATCAATTCTTTTCTCTAACTCTTTTTCATTAATACCATAATACTCACCAAACATTTTAAGAAGTTCATATGGTGAAATATCTTTATAAAGTTTAGTATTTCCAGTCAAAAAAGCAATTTTCTTTTTAATTTTTTCATCATTCTCTTTATGATGATCACCATCTATTAATATTTCACCACTCGTAGGTGTCATTAAACCAGCAATCATTCTAAGTAATGTTGTTTTTCCAGCACCATTTGGTCCTAAAATACCAACAACCTCTCCAGGTTTAGCAGTAAACGAAATATTATCGTCCGCAAAAAAAGATATAGTTTCTTTTTTATTTACTTTTTTCTTAAATTCTTTTGAAACTGATTTTACCTCTATCATATCTACTCTCCATTCTATTATATTGTAACATATAATAAAGCAAAAAAAAATCACATTAACTGTGATCATTTTTTTAAAATTCCAAATCTCATTTCAAAACCTGCATACTCTTTAATACGAGGATCAAATCTTAATTTTCTTATTGCAGCTTTTTCAATTTGTCTAATTCTCTCTCTTGAAACCTTAATAATTTTAGATATCTCATCATAATTATAAGCTTTTCCATAAAATCCATATCTATACTTTAATATCTCTCTTTCTCTATCATTTATATAAGGACAATTTATGAATAAATCATAAAATCCTTCATAAAAATAATTATCAATTTCTTTATCTATTTGAAAATATTCATCTTCAATAAAATCACCAAAAGTTGCATCATTATCTTCACTATTTTGAAGAGGAGTCGATAAAGAAACAATTGAATTCATATATCTAAGAGCAGTTTGTAAATTATCTTTATTAATATTTAATAAACTACACAACTCTTCTTCACTAGGTGTTTTACCATTATTATCTTTCATATATTGTTCTGTTACTTTTTTTATTTTTATAATATTATCATGCACTTCAACAGGTACTTTTATACTTCTAGAATTATTAGCAATTTCTCTTTGAACACCTTGTTTTGCCCACCAAGTAGCATATGTAGAAAATTTACATCCTTTGCTAGCATCAAACTTTCTAGCAGCAGACATAATACCTTCATTAGCCCCTTGAATCAAATCAGTAAAATCTACACCTTGTCCTCTATACTTTTTAGCAATTGAAACACCTAAACGTAAATTATGTTCAACAAGTTTACTACGACCTTCTTCACCCATATTAGCAAGTTCTATTTCTTCTTCTCTTGTTAAAAGTTTAAACTGACCAATTTCATTTAAATAAACCTTTAATAAATCAAGGTCACTTCCCTTTTCATCATATAAAGCATCTATATCATTTTCTTGTTCATAGCCATTTCGAACACAATATAAATCTACTAAATTAATTAAATTAGAAAATCTACTAACACGAGTTAACGCTTGAGCCAAATACATTGAATATAAAGAATTTCTTAATTTTTCACATTTATCAAGTAATCTTTCACTTTCAAGTTCTCCAATCATAATATTATTTTTATTTAAAAACTCACTTAATTTAACAAAATTTTCACTAACTTTTTTAGAATCAGTATCAACAACAAATTGTTTTTCAATAAAACTAACAACATTATTTATATCTTCTTCACTAGATAAAAAATGTAAATCTTCTTCATTATAATTAACTTCTTGCATATTATCTCCTTTCAATATTATCTTCTATATCCTCCAAAATATATACCATCATCATATACGTCATTATACCCATATAACATCTTTCTTGCATGGGCAACTTCAGCATCACACATAACATCAAATTTCGGATCAAAACTTCCAATAACAATATCTTTTTGTAATTTTCTAAGTGCTTGTAATTCAATTTGTCTAATTCTCTCACGAGTAACACCATACATGGCACCTATTTCTTCTAAAGTATATTTTTTATTATTATAAAATCCATTTCTTAACATCAAAATCTTTTTATCACGTTCACTAATTCTAGTAGTACTCATAAATTTAGACATAAAATCACGAATTATCATATCATCCATAGTATTATCAAAATTAAGACGTTCATCTTCAATTAATTCACCAAGTTCTGTATCTGCACCATCTTCTCCTGCACCAATAGGAGCAGATAAAGATACTGTAATATCCATACATTTTTTAGCAAGTTCTATTTTTTCAACTGATAAATCTAACATCTTAGCAAGTTCTTCATTATTTGGATCATATCCACCATTTTGCATTTTATAAAGATTAATTGCTTTTTTCATTCTAATAATATTTTCATGAATATGAACTGGTATTCTAATTGTTCTACTTCTATCAGCAATTCCTCTAGTTATACATTGTTTAACCCAATATGTAGCATATGTAGAAAATTTACACCCTTTATTAGAAGCAAATTTTTTAGAAGCAACAACTAATCCTTCATTACCAAATTGAATTAAATCACCTAAAGGAAGACCATTACCTCTATATGTCTTAGCTATGGAAACAACAAGTTTTAAATTATGTTCACATAATTTACGTCTACCTTCTTCTCCTTGACTAATTAATTCTAATTCTTCTTCCTTTGTTAAAATAGAATAATCGCCAATCTCATTTAAATATAATTTAATTAAATCTATATCATTGCCATCACGACTATCACCATACATTTTATGATCAATATCTTTTTCAAGCTCATTTCCAGTTCTAATTGAATATAGTTGAACTAAATTAACAAGTTCTGGATATTTATTAACTCTTAATAATGTTTCAGCTAAATATAAAGTATAAAAAGTTTCATTTATCTTTTTAGATGAATCTAAAATCTTTTCACATTCTATAGCACCAAGTCTAATATTATTTTTCTTTAAAAAATTAGCTAAATTTGTAATATTATCAAATTGTCTATCTGAATTTTTACTTGTATTAAAAGACTTATCAATATAACTTATAACTTTATTTAATTCTTCTTCAGTACAAACTAATTCTAAATCATTCATTTCAAAACCCCTTTTCCTTAAAAAAGTTCAAATAAGAAGTATTAAATTTATAATACCATCTTTAAATTTGAACTTCCTTTACTTTTTCTTTTTAATCTTAAATCATATTCTTTATCTATTTTTTTAGGATCAAATCTCCTAAGATAAATATCTCTTCTAACTTTTGTTAAAGCTTTCTTTTGAATTTGTCTAATTCTCTCACGAGTAACACCAAACATTTGACCTACTTCTTCAAGAGTATACTCTTTACCATCATAAAAACCAAATCTATATTTTAAAATTTCTTTTTCCTTAGGAGTAATATATCCAGATAATTCAAATGCTTCGAAGAATTCTTCTAAATATAATTTATGAGCATTATTTTCTAATGAACTATTTGTATCCTCTATCATATCACCTAAAAAAGTATCATTAACTTCATCACCAGAACCACCTATAGGAGTTGAAAGAGACACTGTTAAATCCATATTATTTCTAGCTATTACAACTTTATCAACAGGTATTCCTGACATTTCAGAAATTTTTTCATCACTAGGAAATTCTCCATTGTTTTCTACTGTATAAACAGAAATTGCTTTTTTTACTTTAATTATATTTTCATGTAAATGAACAGGTATTCTAATCGTTCTACTTGCATCAGCTATACCTCTTTTCATATTTTGTTTAATCCACCAAGTTGCATATGTAGAAAATCTACATCCTTTATTAACATCAAATTTTCTAGCAGCGATTATTAATCCTTCATTACCATATTGAATCAAATCACTAAGTGGAACACCAAGTCCTTTTAAAGTTTTAGCAATTGAAATAACAAGTCTTAAATTATGCTCTACTAATTTATTACTACCTTTTTCACCTTGAGATGCTAATATTTTCTCTTCTTCAGCACTTAATAATTTAAATTCACCAACCTCAGCCAAATAAACTCTAAATAAATCTAAATCCTTACTTTCATAACTATGTTCATATAAATCAACATCAACATCACGTGTTTGTTCAACATTATTCTCTGCACAATATATTTGAAATAAAGTAATTAAATTAGAATAATTATTAATTCTAACTAAAATACCTGCCAAATATAATGCATGTAATGTATTAGACAATTTTTTTGATCTATTTAATAACTTTTCACATTCTAATTCTTCTATAAATAACGAATTTTTATTTAGAAAGTTTGATAGCTTAACCATATTTGACATTTGATTATTTGAGTTTGGAGTATTATCAAATGTTTTTTCAATATACTCAACAATCAAATTAACATCGTCATCTGATATTTTCTCAACTAAATCAGTTTTAATAAATTCACTTTCTATTATCATATTATTATCCCCCTTAAAGTCGCGTAAATTATACCACAAATTAACCAAAAAGTCAAATTTTACGCTTTTAATTTCTTTAAATCACTTTCTTTTAAACTAAAATCTTCAATATCCACTATACCTATAGATAATAAAAATTTTCTAAATTTAAGTAAAGCTTCCATATGTGTCATTGAAACCCTTTGATGACTTATATTTAAAATCTCAGCAATTTCAACAAAAGTATACGCTTTACCATAAAAACCATATCTCATTTTTAATATTTCTTTTTCTTTATTTGTTAAATATGTATTTCTAAAAAACTTATATATTATATTGTCATCATCTAAATTATGAACAACTTCAGTTTCTAAACTTTCAACATCAACAAAATCACAATCACTAGGAGAAATATCTTTCTTTAAAAAATGTGAACATTCCTTAACTCTTTCAATTGATAATCCTGTATATTTGCATATTTCATCGAATGTTTTACATCCTGCTTTCTTAGCTTTTAATATTTTAAATATATCTATATAATAAGACGTTGAAGTAAAATGAATACAATTTGCTTTCACAATAGCTTCATTTATATAAAAATGAATATAAATACTAATATAATCTCTAAATTTTTGTGTATTTTTATAATTATTAATTGCTCTAATTACAGCTTCACAAGATATTTGAACTAAATCATCATAGGAAACACCAAATCCAAGATATTTTAAAACATTTTTCTTAATAAATTCCAAATTTTCTAATATAACCTCTTCATTTCTTTTTTCCATATTTAACCCCATAAATTGAGCCATATTATACAATAAAATGTTCGTTTTGTCAAATAAACAAAAAAGAAGCATAACGCTTCTAAATGAAATTATTTACAATATTCAATAAAAAGTCTAATATTTGTGGATATATAATCCCCATACCATACCAAAATGCAAGAGAACATGCATAAGCACTAACCACAAAGACTGCTGCAACACTTACTGAATTAAACAATAAATACATAGCTTTACAATAAATAAATAATGTTAATAAAATTAATGCTATCTCACATCCAAACCTTACAGGGCCATAATTAAACATTGGAACGAATTTATTAAATATAATTCCCATAACGATATATAACAAAAGAGAAAATAAATAACTCCATCCAAATCCTCTTTCTTCAAATATCTTATACAAAAATATAATAGCTATTAAACCTACAATATAATATGTCATATAACACCTCTACTATTCAAATATATCACAAATAAATTATTTTTACAAATAAAAAACTCAGTCTTATGACTGAGTAAATATCAAGTGGTGACCCCGACACGATTCGAACGTGCGACCGACGGCTTAGAAGGCCGTTGCTCTATCCAGCTGAGCTACGGAGTCATTTCAACTGACAAGATAAAGTATACAATAAAAAAATTAATATTTCAAGCATTTTATTTAATTTTTACAAAAAATTATTCATATTTATATATAATTTGTTTATTTTTATAGTTTTCATTAATAGAAAGATTAATAAAATTCTCATATTCTCTATCAATATTTGTATTAAATGACAAAACCATAGTATCCTCACCAATAGAATAATTAACTAATTTAACATCATTATTTAAATATCCGATCAAACCATCTTGAGTATTTTCTATACTTTTTAATTCCTGAATAATAACTTCTACTTTCTCATCTTGAGAATTATAAACTTTAGTAATCGGAACAAAATATGAAAAATCATCTACTTCTTTAGCAAAAACCACAACAGTCTTACTTATATTATTAAAATTTAAAATATTATAATCTTTATTAATACCAAAATTTTTATTTAAAGGATATATTATCTCCTTTTTAGAATTAGGAAGAACATTAAAACTCTTACCATTAATACTCAAATATATATTATTAATGCCATTAATATCACATAAACTATAAACAATAGCTTCAATCATCTCTTCTTCGTTAGACTTATTTACATTAAGAATCTCTTCATTAAAATCTATATAAACATTATCACGAACAACATCTATCTTATTGATTTTTGTATTTTTTGGAATTAAAGGAACAAAATTATCATTTCCAATCCCATTCATCAATAATTGTAATTTTTCACTAATTAAATCAATAACAGAATCAGTATTAAAATAATACATAACTTTAGAAACATAATCATCTTTATCAAGAAGATAAACATTAGAAGAAATATTATTTTCTTCAATAACATACTTCTCATTTGCAGGAATAAAACAAAATAATCCGATTAATACAAAATACATTATTAAAACATTAGCTTTATTTATAATATAATCTTTTATCATAATAAATATTATTCAAACAAAATAATAAAATTACATTTTTATAAAGAAATTTCACCTAATTTTAATAATTCTATAACAGCATTTGTCCTACTCTTACATTCAAGTTTTTGCATACAATTAGAAATATGATTTCTAACTGTTTTCTCACTTATATTTAACTCATTAGCAATTTCCCTTGTTGTTTTATTTTTTATAAGCATATTAAAAATAGATTTTTCTCTATTTGTTAAAATATTTTTATTCATAGTATCACCTAGCATAATCTATGAATAAAATTAAAAATATATAATTTAAAAAGCCCAATTATTCAAATTTAACAATAATATTTTTTTTATCTTCAAATTCTTCTTGAATACACCTCATTACATCATTAACAATAGTTAAATTATGTTCAGAAGAAGAAATAATAACATTTATATTATCACTATTAATTTCAACATAAGAATTAATTTTAAATAATTTTAAAATTTTATCTTCTAAATAAGTTTCCTTTCCTTTTGATAAATTTAAAACCTGTAATTCTTCAAACGCAACATTTTTTTCTTCACTAGTACATTCTGTACAATTAATCTTTTCTTGTAATTCACCCATAGTTTGTTCTACTTCTTCATTTCTTTGAACCCTAAGAGCAAGCAGTTTATTTTCTTCACTTACAACAACATCAACATCAGTACTAACTAAATCAGTTTCATTTTTTTTGAAAATTTCATTGGGTAAAGTAATATAATAAACACCAAGTATTAATATAAAAGAAAATAAAGTTAAAAACCATAAATTTTGTTTATTCATATTTCGTCTCCTCAATAAATTATATTAAGGTAAATAAAAAATATGCAAAAAAAAGGAGTTATAAAACTCCTAGAAATATACAGCTAAACACTTTTCAACTACTCTTTGAACATCTCTTTCATTAAATGGTTTTGGTAAAACATCAACAATTGGATATCCTTTTGCTTTATCAAGTGACTCATCATCTTCAGCACCACTAATAATAGCAACTGGTGTTCTTACAAAAAAACCTTTTTCTTTAAAATAATCCATTACATCAAAACCATTTACATTTGGCATATTCAAATCAAGTAAACATGTTTTAATTTGACTTCTAATATTATCATCATTAATAATATCGATTGCTTTTTGTCCATCTGATGCAATCATAACATCATAATTTGAACTAAATATTTTCTTAACAAAATTTGAAACAAGTGGAGAATCATCTACAACTAAAATGATTCCTTTTTTAACAGCTGCTACTTGAGAAATATTTTCTTGTGTTTGTTGTTGCATATATAATGCTTGACTCATAGGATCATAACCATAATTATCAGCAGGAAAAAATTGAATAGTATTTGCATTAGAAACAGAATTTTCAACTACTGGTTGAGCAACTGCTGCAGTTTGAACTGGTACTGCTTCTGCTGATTGAACTGTTATAGGTGAAGCCTCAACTGGTTGAGCTACCACTGCAGTTTGAACAGGAACAGCATCCACTGATTGAATTGTAATTGGTGCAACTTCTGCTGGTTGAGCAACTACTTCTATTTGAACAGGAGCAGCCACTGGTTGAGCAATCATTTCAGTTTGAACTGGAGCTGCCTCTACTATTGCAGCTGGTTGAGCAGACGCTCCATCAGGAATTACTTGTGTTAACTCTCTTCCCATATATTGTTGTGATAAATTAATAACTCTCTTTGCTTCTTGTAATATTTTAGAATGATTTTCAGCAACAAAAACTGAATCACCCGCTTTACTTTTCATTTCTGATTCATAAGATAAATCTGCAAGTGTTGTAAAACCTAAATATCTCGCATCACTTTTTAATGCATGAACTGCAATTGCATAATTAGGCATATCATTTGCGTTCTTATATTGTTCTAATGTAGTAATTTTTTCATCAGACATATCTAAAAAATCGCCTAATGTTTCATCATACATTTCCATATCACCAAATAATTCTAAACTTGCTTGTACGTTTATTCCATTATTTGTTAAAATACTTGTGTCTTTCATATTACTATTCTCCAATCATATAATGTAATTATAACATAATTTTTTTATATGATTAATTTTTTTTATTTAATTATACACTTATTGTATCAAATGTGATACAATGAATTTATGAAGAAGATGTATGAGTATATTAATTATATTGAACCAATAAAATCAAATGAAGAACTAGAAAAAGATTTTATAGTGGATTTTATTTCATTTAGAAAAGAAAATAACCTAACTCAAGAACTACTAGGATTATATTCTAAAGTTAGTAGAACCAAAGTAGCAAGAATAGAGTCTGGCATGCACTCTCCTACTGTTAAAAATCTAATTCAAATCTTAGGACCAATTGGTTATACAATTAAAATTGAGAAAATCAAAAAAAAGTCGTAATAACGACTTTTTTATTTTATAAATTATTAATTCTTTCCATAATTCTATCTTTACCAAGTAACTTGATAATATGATATAAATCAGGTGTATTTGATTTTGAAGTAATAGCAACTCTAATAACTGTACTAATATCAGCAACATTACCCTTAAATGCTTCAGGATTTTTCTTATATTCTTTTATATTAGAAGCGTATCCTAATTCATCACAAAGTCCTTTAACTTTATCAAACCATACATCTTTATCATCATTTTCATCATAATATTTGTCAAAATAAACATTTAAAATATTTTTAATTTCATCTAAATCAGTAATGTTTTTCCATTCATATTCTTTTTCACGAGAATTAAATTCTTCATCATACATATACCAAATAAGACTTTCAATCATACTATAATTTACAATGTCTTTTCTTGGTTTTTCTTGATCACGTTCAATATTAATAATATTTCTATAGTATTCTCTATCTCTATCAATTAAATTTTTAAGAGATTCACTATAATTACATGCCCATTTATAACTTTCTTCAAGTAACATGTCAGCATTCATCTTAGAAATAAACTCTTTTGAAATATTATTTAATTTTTCTAAATCATAAAGTCCACCACTTGAAGACATTTTACCAGGATTATATTCAAAATCAGTAAATGCCTTATCCGGATTCTCTCTATGCCACTCTTCATAATTAGAATTTATTATTGTCATTAAAGACTCAATTACAGCAACTGCAGGATATCCTAAATCAGTATAATAACTCATAGATGCTTCTGGATCTTTTCTCTTACTAATTTTTCTAATACTATTTCCTTCTTTTTTAATAATTAAAGGAGTATGAACATAATTTGGAACTTTAAATCCAAATGCATTAAACAACTCTACGTGTTTAGGCGCACTACTTAACCATTCTTCACCTCTTACAACATGAGTAGTTCCCATTAAAAAGTCATCTACAACATGAGCAAAATGATATGTTGGAAGTAAGTTATCACTCTTCATAATAACTAAATCTTCATCATTTTCAGAAAGTTCAAGTTCACCCTTAACTAAATCATTAAATTTAATTTTATTTTCAAAGTCACCTTCAGATTTAAATCTAATAACATAAGGTATTCCCTCTTTAACTTTATTAATCATCTCTTCAACACTAAGTTGTCTACATTTAGCATATTTTCCATAGTATCCAGTTCTTTGCTTTTTATGTTCTTGCATTGTTCTTAATTCTTCTAAAGTGTCATGTGTACAAAAACATGGATAAGCTCTACCAATTTCAATTAAATGTTTAATAAATGTATGATATATTTCTTTTCTTTCACTTTGAACATATGGTCCATAATTTCCTTTAACTTCACCATCAAGTTGAAATTCATCAGGAACCAAACCATAATAATATAAAGCATCTTTAATTAAATCAACAGCTTCTTTTAATTCTCTTTTTTGATCAGTATCTTCAATTCTTAAAAAGAAAACTCCATTATTATTTCTAGCAATTAAATAATCTATAATAGCTTGATAAATCCCACCAATATGAACATATCCAGTTGGACTTGGAGCAAATCTTGTAACAACTGTTCCCTCTTCTCTTCTTGGATACATTTCTTTATAATCTTCTAATGTTTTATTAATTTCAGGAAAAATCAAATCAGCTAATTCTTTATACATTCCTCTTCACCTCTTAATACGCTTATGATTATATAATATTTTATAAATTAAAACAAGTTAAACTATATCATTTAACTTATTTTACAAACTCTCTTATTTTTCTTCTTGCTAAAGTTGTTTGAGCTTTATCAAACCATTCTTGATCAGGTCCATAAGAAAACTCATCTGTAATTATTCTAACTCTATCATTATTTTTAAGAACATAATCAATAGATTTGAATTCATCATTAACAAAACCACCTATCATAGTGTTTCCAATATTCGTATGAATTCTATAAGCAAGATCAATTAATGTAGCACCTTTTGGTAATTCAATTCTATCTCCATTAACAGTATAAACAAATATATTATCTGTAAACACTTCTTTTTTTACGTGATCAACGAATTCTTCATTATCCCTAAACATAGAATTTATTTCCATAAGTGAATTAAAAAATTGACATTTTTCTCTTAATTCACTCTGCATAATATTTCTTGCATCTCCCTTATGTATATCCCAATAAGTAGCAAGACCAAATGATGCAACTTTGTCCATATCAAATGTTCTAATCTGTGTTTGAACGATTTGACCTGTCCCACTATAAACAGTAGTATGTAAAGAACGATACATATTAGGCTTAGGACAACAAATAAAATCTTTAAATTTATTATTAACAGGATGATAAACACTATGTATAAGTCCTAAACTACGATAACAATCAGATACTTCTTTTACCATAACCTTCAAATTATGAAGATCATGTATATCTCTAATATCGTATCCTTCATTTATTTTTTTATAAATACCATAAATATTTTTAGTTCTAATTTTTATATCATTCGGAATATTCTCATCATTTAATATTCTCTCTATCGTATCAAGCATTTCTATTAAACAATCCATATTCTCTTCTTCAATTTTATCTCTTTTTTCCTGCAAATCATAATATATTTCAGGTCTTAAATACATAAAAGATAAATCTTCTAGTTCACTCTTAATTCTATAGTTACCAATATAATATGCAAGCGGAGCAAAAATTTCTAATGTTTCAAGAGAATTCTCTTTTTGCTTAAATTCACTTTTAAATCCAAGAGTTCTCATATTATGAAGTCTATCTGCAAGTTTAATTATAATAATACGAACATCTTCCGTAATCCCAGTTATAATCTTTCTTGTATTTGCAAGATTAGATTCTTTTTTAGAAGAAAAATTCATTTTACTAATTTTAGTTACACCATCAACAAGTTTTGCAACCTCAGGATTAAATTCTTCAATTATTTCTTCTTTAGTTATAGGAGTATCTTCTAATGTATCATGTAAAAGACCAGCACAAATAGTATCTGCATCAGCATTCATTTCAGCTAAAATAACAGCAACATTTAAAGGATGAATAATATACTCTTCACCGCTCTGCCTAAGTTGTCCTTTATGAAGTTCACTAGCAAACTTATATGCTTTTAAAATCATTTTAATATCTTCATCACTATGTTTGGATAACATACCAATTAAATCATAAATACTTAACTCATTCATATAAACCTCCATATAATTAAAAACGGCTCGCAAAATCATTCTGATTTTACAAACCGTAAGATTAAATCATTTTTACACATGACGAAATAATAGATTTACATAAACCAATGTTTTTTATCGATAAAATTGTGTGTCTATTAAAATTCATCATATTACCACTCCAAATAACTTAAATTAAAAAACATTTTATTCCATAAACAATAAAATGTCAATACATTTTTCTAAAAATATTTATTCTTCCAAAATACAAGAAATTATTTCTAAAATAAAGGAAAAATAAAAAGTCTCAAATGAGACTCATATAAAAAAAGAAATAACTATTTAACAGTAAATAAAACGAAAATAAATACTGCACTTAAAATAAATATTAAAGCAAGTAAAAAATAATCAGTTAATTTCATCATTTTTCTTTGTTTAACAACTGTTTCTTCTTCTTCAATACATATTTTTTCAAGTATTGGCTCCATCTTTATTGTATTTATAAACTCTTCTTCTTTTCTTAATTCTTCTTCTAAACTAATCGGATTACCTTGTTGTAAAATATTTTCTTCCATTCTTCTACACTTCCTTGTATATTGTATAAGTTAATATTAACAAAAATAATTAGATAATTCAAGTTTTTTCTTGACTTAACGAAATATATAATGTATTATTAATACATGGCCAACGGAAAATGGAGACATACTCAAGAGGCTGAAGAGGCGCCCCTGCTAAGGGTGTAGGTCGGGAAACTGGCGCGAGAGTTCAAATCTCTCTGTCTCCGCCATAAGAAATTAACTCAACATATGTTGAGTTTTTTTATACAAAAAATAAGAGTAATGACTATTCATTACTCTTTTCGTTTACATTATTGTCATCTGTTACAACAACTTTGTTCTTTTTGGTAATAAACAAAATTAATAAAACAATATTTCCAATAACAGATATAATTAATAAAACTATTAATAAAGTATTAGAACTACTTTTACTTTCACTATCAATATTTTGCTTAGAAACCTTTAATTTATATTCTTTAACACTTCCATCACTAGCAGTTACCTTTAATGTTACTACACTTCCATCATTTAAATTTTCATTACCTAAGATTTCAATATTAGAATTATTATCTTCTAAAATATAATCCAAATCTAATTTATCATCATTTGTGTTTACTTCATATTCTAAATTATCATTTGACAAGTTAATTGAATATCCATTAACCTTTAATGCAGATAAATTATTAGATGAAACAAAACTACTTAAATCATCTGTCTTTGTTACTTGAATTGTATATTGTCTTGTACTATTATTTTCAGCAGTAACAACAACTAATATAACGTTTATTCCATCTTTTAAAGTAATTTTACCTCCACCAGATACTTTAGCTTTTAAATCTTCTGCTATAGCAGTAATCTCAACACTATCTGTATCAGTAACAAGAGAATAATTTAAAGTGTTTTTATCAAATTTAATATTACCTTCTTTTACAGTCAATTCTCTTAAATAATTATTAGAACTTCTATTATCTTTACGATTAACAACAATTGTATAAGTATTAATCTTTTCATTTTCGGCTTTAACTTTAACTAAAACATTATTATCTCCATAATCAAGTTTAACACTTCTCTCTCCAAAACCACTTACAAAGGATGATTTTAAGCTAGTACGAGTAGCTTTAATACTTATACTACTAACACTAGAATCAACATTCAATTTATAAGTATTTGTTTTGCTAGAAAAAGATGGATTAATTGTATAACCGACAACACTTAAAGAACTTAAAGTATTAATAGTTTCCCTATTATCTGGTCTAGTAACATTTATTTTATATATTTTTTTACTACCACTTTCACTTGTAACAACAACATCATAAACATTTTTACCATAATTAACGGTCTTTTTACCAGTACCACTTATTTTAGCATATGAACTACTAGCACTAGCAGCAATATTAATTGATGTTTTTTCTGTTGTCATATTATAAGTTAAAGTATTTTTATTAAATCCACTTACACTTACACCATCAACACTTAAACTCTTAAGATTATTATCATTACATTTAATTCTAATAGTAGCACTAGCACTACTATTAGAACTAATAGCATTTCCATTTTCATTTGAAACACTTATATTTTTTAAACTAATAGTTAATTTGTCATTAGGATTTCCTTTAGCAGTATAAACATACTTTCCAAGTGTTTTACTTCCACTTACCTTATTTCCATAAACCAAGAAATTACTGTTTGTAGAAGTACCTGCCCACCCACTACTAAGTGAATAAGATTTATAAGTAAGACCACTTCCAGCATTTATACTAGCTTCAAATCCAGCAACATATTCACTTCCACTATTTATATTTATAGAACAAGTAACAGATTCACCACTATTAACACTACTAGGACAAGATAAACTAACCTCAGCCGCACTTACAAAAAATGGACACATTAAAATAACAAATAATAAATATTTTACTTTATTTTTCACTAGTTACCTCCTACTATTACATTATTAATTTTTACTATATCAAATATAGAAACTTTACCATCCATATTATAGTCAGCCGCTAAATAATAAATACCACTTAACTTTTTATCACTATAAACTATATGATTATTTATTTTAACTATATCAAATATAGAAAGTTTACCATCACTATTAACGTCCCCATCAACAATTAAATAATATCTTTGATTTTGATTATTAACACTTACATCTACATAACTACCTGTTGTAATAACATTGCTATTTTTTATTTCAGCACCAAGTACAGAATAAAATTTAAGACTTAAATCATCTTTATTTACAACACTATTTAAAAAAGTATTCACATTTGTATTAATTCCAATATTATAAATATTGTTACCACTAAAAGAATATTTACTAAGCTCTAATAAATTAGAATTCCCAGTTAAATAATAATCTTCTTCAAACAAAATTAAATACAAAGAACTACTACTATCGAAATCCCATAAATTAGTATCAAATTTGTCAAAAACTGTTTGATTTAATACCTCTTTATCACTCTTAATATAATTATTAGATAAAATAAGTTTATCTTTATAAATATCATAAGTATCATCATCAGTAATACTTATATTTTTGCTAGCAATTAATTGTTTACTAGAGTCACCATTAACAATATTATTAGAAATATTAATATTGTTTAAATCACTTACTTTCGCACTAATATTAATTTTATTAATTAAATAGTAATCACTACTATTATTCATAACTGTATCATTAACAAATACATTATTAACTTTAATTTCATTAACAGGATTAACTACATTAGAAGAAACATATCCGGTATTACTTCCAGTAATAGATGAATTATAAATATGAATATTATTAATATTTCCATCTTTTAAATTACCTACTAAAACACCACAAGATGTTTTATTACACACAATATCTGAATTATTAACTAAAATATTAGATAAAACTGAATTACTATCTAAACTCACAGCAATAATACCAGAATAACTATCTGTATTACTTGTATCAACAATATCGAAATTATTAAAATTAACTTCTTTTATACTAGCATTTTTAACATTTTTAAATAACGAACCATACTTAGAATATAAATTACTTATCTTATATCCATTTCCATCTAAATGACCACTAAAATCAAACGGATTCCACCCATTACCTGAATTATAAAAAGTACCATATAAATTAGTTGTATCCTTCTTCATATCAATATCATTACCAAGTTCATAATAAAGATTTTCATTTAGCGAAGATAATTCACTACCTTTTCTTATTACAATAGGACTACTTTGAGTACCACTTCTTTGTTTATACAAAATTAAACTATCACTAACTGAAGAATTACTAAGAACAATCTTTATATAATCGCTAGTAATATTCCCCGTAACTACCATATTTAATTTACTAACATCATTTACAACCATAGAATTACTTATCGCAAAGCTAGAAGTAATATCTTTATTATTTTGATCATATACTTTTATAGTATATTTTTCACCAGTATTAATTCCTTTACTCATAACATCATGACTAATAGTATTACCATAAATACTTGAATCATTTTCAACTATATTTATAGTTTTATTAACTTCATCATTACTTGTATATAACGCAACAAGATAATCTTTTTTTCCATATTTACTCTCAATAGTCACATATACTTTCTCATTATCAAAAGAAACATTACTAAAATCAATAGTCGTAATACCATAAGTAACATTAGTACTATTAGATTTATAAGTATTATATCCATCACTCACACTAACAGTAAAAACATCATCTGAATCATAATGAAATATCTTAACAGAATTAATTTTTTCATTTATATTATCTTTAGTGAACTCATAAACCTGTTTATTTGAACTATTTTGAAATAACTTATTATTAAAATAAACATTATCCCAATTTTTATCTCTTATATCTTTAACTCCAATAAGTGATTCAACTACATTCTCATCATAATATGAAATATAAAAGTATTCATCTTCATTCCCCCAAGAATTCATAGCAAGCCAAGAACCAGTAAATGTTGTTCCCTTAATATTAACACTACCATAGTTATCATCCCAACCAATTATAGTAATTGCATGTCCCGAAGCAGAATACTCTTCTCTAGTTAAACTACCATCATTATAAACAAGATTTTTATCTTCATCATAAAAATCCCAATATATTCCACTTGCAATAGCACCATAATTCATAATATGTTGTTTCATTTTTTCATTATATTTTTCTACATTAGATTTAATCGCATCAACAGAATAATTTTCTTTTAAATATTGCATTCTAAGCATTGGAAAAACAATTAAACTATTTACATCAAACAAAGTATTATCATAATCTAAATAAGATTCATAACTCATATTTTTATAAGATGTAAAATATGAACCAAAAACATCCTCACTAAAAGGACTATATCCATAAAGTAAATACTTAACAACATTAAAATAATTATTAGCTTGACCAAAAGTAGATGTATCTCCATAATATCTAGAAAGATAATCAAAATGATTTTCTGATAAATTATAAGTTTTACCCTTCCTTATCATAAAAGATTCAATCATATTATTAGTAGCAAAAGCCCAACATAAACTCAAAGGATATTGATTTTTCATCTCAGGTATTAATCTCTTACCATTAACATTTCTAAGATCATAACTTGAAATACTACTCCCATATAAACCATTACTTCTATTTGAAGATAAAGTATTTTCATCAATTTCATAATAATTTACATATTCATTAGGTACAAGACCAATTTCATTTTTAATACTATCACTTAATTTTAAATACTCTTCATAACTAGGATTAACTTCACTAGCATTAACAAATATAAATGAAAAAAATATTAAAAAAAGAAATAAAAATTTATATAAAATATTCTTCATACTACACCTATTATCTATAAAATAATTTTAATATATTTTATATATTTAGTCAATGTAAATAAAGTGTTCTAAATATATAAAAACAAACCTAATTTTGATAAAATATTTAATGTTAGGAGTAAAAAATGAATAATGAAATTATAAACGAAATAAGTAAAGAATTAAATGTAAAAGACACTCAAATAGAAAGTGTTTTAAAATTATTAGAAGATGGTAACACAATACCATTTATAGCAAGATATAGAAAAGAAGCAACTGGAGCACTTGATGAAGAACAAATACGTGTTATTAACGAACACTATGAATATCAAGTAAACCTACTAAAAAGAAAAGAAGATGTAATTCGCCTTATCGATGAAAAAGGACTACTTACAGATGAAATTAAAACAAACATAATGAATTCTAAAAAATTAGTAGAAGTTGAAGATATATATGCGCCATTCAAAGAAAAAAAGAAAACAAAAGCAACAGAAGCAATTAAAAATGGTTTAGAACCACTAGCAAAAATTATAATGAGCTTCCCTGCTACGTTTAATGAAGAAAATATTAAAAAATTCTTAAATGAAAATGTTAAAACCACAGAAGACGCTATACAAGGTGCAAAATATATAATCGCAGAATGGATAAGTGATAACGCATACTATAGAAAATGGATAAGAAGTTATTTTTATAAAAATGCACTTATCACATCAAAACTTAAGAAAAATGCAGAAGATGAAAATAAAACATATGAAATGTATTATGAATACCAAGAAAATATTAAATATATAAAACCACACAGAGTACTAGCAATAAACAGAGGTGAAAATGAAAAAATACTTTCTGTATCAATAGATGTAAACAATGATGAAATCATCTCTTATTTAGAAAGTAAAATCATAAAAAAAGAGTCACCTGTTAAACAATATGTAGTTGATGCAATTAAAGATAGTTATAAAAGACTAATTAATCCATCAATAGAACGTGAAATAAGAAGTGATTTAACTAGCATAAGTGAAGATAAATCTATAGAAGTATTTAAAGAAAATTTAGAAAATCTGCTACTTATAGCACCAATGAAAGATAAAAATGTATTAGGATTTGACCCTGCATATAGAACAGGATGTAAACTTGCAGTAGTAGATTCAACATCAAATGTTTTAAATATATCTGTTATTTATCCACATGAACCACACAACAAATGGGAAGAGGCTAAAAAAACAATAAAAGATTTAATAAAAAAATACAATATAGATATTATAGCTATCGGAAATGGAACAGCATCACGTGAAAGCGAAAAACTAGTAAGCGAAACATTAAAAGAAATTGAAGAAAATTGTAAGTATGCAATTGTATCAGAAGCAGGTGCAAGTGTATATAGTGCAAGTCCACTAGCAATAAGTGAATTTCCAGATTTAACAGTTGAAAAAAGAAGTGCAGTTTCAATCGCAAGAAGATTACAAGATCCACTAAACGAACTAGTTAAAATAGATCCAAAATCTATAGGAGTCGGACAATACCAACACGATGTATCACAAAAGAAACTAACCGAATCACTAGATTTCACAGTAACAAAATGTGTTAACAATGTTGGAGTAAATATTAACACAGCTTCCCCTTCTATATTAAAATACATATCAGGTATGACAAAAAGTGCCATTGATAAAGTAATAAAATATAGAGAACAAAATGGAAAAATAAAATCACGTGAAGAATTAAAGAAAAAGAAATTACTAAGTGAAAAAGTATATGAACAAGCTGTAGGTTTTATGAGAGTTGTAGACGGAGAAAATCCACTTGATAAAACAAATATTCACACAGAAAGTTATGAAAAAACTGAAAAATTATTAAAACACCTAAATATGACACCAAATGATATAGGTACAAAAGAATTAATAAGTTCACTAGATAAACTTGAAGTTTCTACTCTATCAAAAGAATTAGATATAGATATGTATACTCTAAATGATATAATCGAATCACTAAAACAACCAAATAGAGACTATAGAGATGACTATGAAATGCCATTATTAAAAAGTGATATCTTAACAATAGATAACTTAACTTTAGGAATGAAACTTGAAGGAACAGTAAGAAATGTTGTTGATTTCGGAGCATTCATTGATATTGGTCTACACAGTGATGGACTTGTACACATATCAAAAATAACAAATAAATACATCAAACATCCAAGCGAAGTATTAAGTGTTGGAGACATAGTTTCATGCTATGTAATAGATATCAAAAAAGAAAATGAAAAAGTTTCTCTATCACTTATAGATCCAAACAATCAAAAAGATTCTAGAAATTAATCTAGAATCTTTTATTTTTCAATATTCCATCTATTATTAGCATAATTCCAGTTATGCATAACTTCATCTTTCGATAATACTCTATTATATATAGCAATATCATACATCTTACCCTTAAATCTAAGTCCTCTTGTAGGTCTTAAATCACCAATGGTAGCAACATTATATTTAATATTTTTATTACCAGAAGTAAATGTAACTGGATTTTGAACATCACCATTTATATATATACTAGTAGTACCACCTTTAGTAGCAGTAATCTGTAAATTTAATTTCTTACCTTCATATTTACTTATATCAAATGAAATAAAAGCAGTTTTCTTTGTATATTTATTATTATTCCTATAACTACTACCATCATGATATGAATATACATGTAAATAATTTTTATAAACTCCAATCCAAGTTAAATATAAACCATAATCTTGAGATATAGCAAGTATAGTAGCAGGGAATTCACCAGTAGGTTCTCCTTCTTGATTTAAAGTATCAGGAAAAACTGTTGTATATACAGAATATGATTGATTAATTCCCATTGATTGAGCAATATCAAGAATTGGAATACCTTCTCTAACATCCAATTTTAAAGCATCATTGTCATAATTAAATTTCTCAAAACCAAAACAATCATCTAAAGAACAATGCTTTGTTCCATGAAAATCACCAGCATCCTCTTTATCCATAGGATAAAAATCACCAAATCTAATAGGACTAGCATTTTCTTTAGACGCAATTGTTAACTCTCCATCATTAACTATTCCTGGATTAATATGGACATCAAAATCAAAATGTATTTTTTGAATATTATTTTGAGAAGTAAAATCCATTGAGAATGAATTATCACTACGAGTATAAAAATAAATACCACCATTTAAATAATTTGAATATTTATTAAGTTCACTTTCACTAAGTATCGCAGCTTTATAAACCTTCTCGTTAATATTATTAGTTTTCATAACAAGTTCATCTCTAAATATATTTTTAAATTTATAAGTAGATGTACTTATATTTTTAACTTTTACATTTAAAGTACCAACATCAGTATTTCTAGGAACAAAAATACCAGTTTGATTATATGCAATATTAGCTCCCTTACTAGAAGTAACACCATTAATTAACATACCAGGATTAACTTTTTTAACTTTTATTTTATTTGCATAATTATGTTTAACAACTATTTCTTCTTTAGATGCATCTTTTTCTATATTTGTAGTAGTAGAAACTTCAAGAGCATATGTTTTATCAACTTTCATAGAATCAATCATACTCTTAGTAAGTTTAACAAAACCAATGTAATCTTCAGTTTTACTTGGAACAGTAAAATCCCCATTTAATTTTGTGTTTCCATAAGAAACATTAAACTTCAAATCAAAATCACTCATATTAGTAATAATAACTGGAACACTATCATTTTGATCGTAAATATCGTACGTATTAGTATAGACAAATACATAATCAGTAGCAACATTATCTTTTATATATTCAAGTTTACTACTAGGATTCTCTTCTTCTAAATCAATAACTCCACTCTCTCCACCATTTTCACTATATTGATAAAAATGTTCACCATCACTCACTTCCAGATATTTTAAACTTCCATCTCTATTTAACTCAGCATAATAATCAAGTTCACGACCATCCATATCAAGCTGATAATCACCAACTGAAGATATAACTGGAGGTACATCTTTACCATTTAAAGAAGAACTAAACGCCTCTTTTTGTATCTCCTTTTTTATAGTTTCAACCTCGTTTGTAAAACTCTTAACTTTTGACTCCTTAAACATTTTTAAAATATTTGGCATCGCCACTATAACAAGAATCGCAAGTATTGCAATTACAGCAAGCAACTCTACTAAAGTAAAACCACGTTTTTTCATATATCTTCACCTATTATTAATTATACATCAAATTAATCATAAAAACAAAAATTCTAGAATTATTTCTAGAATTTTATTAATTTATATTCCAAGTATTTTTAGCATGATTCCAGTTGTAAGCAACCGCATCACTAGAGAGTTCAACATTATATAAAGTTACATCATACATACTACCTGTAAATTTAAGCCCTCTACTAGGTCTTAAATCACCAATAGTAGCAATAGTATAAGATACAGCATCTCCACCTGAAGCAAACTCTCTAATTAACTTACCATTAATGTATACTCTTGTCATACCAGTTCTACTTGCAGTAACTTGAATATTCATAACTTTACCTTCATATTGTCCAATCGGAATAGATGCAAATCCTGGCTCAGTAGTATCACCACGTTGACCACTCTTAGCAGTTCCTTCATAATAAGAATAAACTTGTAAATAACCTTCGTAAATACCAATCCAAGAAAGATATTTAGTATTTGCTTCACTTATTGCAAGAATTGTAGCAGGGAAACTTCCTGCTGGGTAACCAGATTGATTTGTTGTACCATTAATTGTTGTATACACTGAATAAGAATCTTGAACACTCATTGATTGAGCAATCTTTAAAGCAAGTGTACCATAATTAGCACCAAGTAATAACTCTCCGGTAGGAACATTTTCTAAAATACCCTTTGTACCAAAACATACAGATTTTTTACATAAAGACTCTTTATGATATTGTTCAGCAACAGAACTATCTTGTAATTTAAAATCACCAAAGCTTTTTGTATCAAATGTTTCTTTTGAAGCAATAGTGATATTACCATTGTGATAAACACCAGGATTTATATATTCTTCAAAATCAAAGAAAATCTTTTGAACATAATCTTGACTAGCAAAACTCATATCAAATCTATATGTATCCTTTGGATGAATATATTCACCATTTTTTAAATATGCTTGATATTTTAATAACTCTTCTCCAGTAATAGTAACATCAAAGTATTTTTTATTATTAATTTTATTTTCTTCAACAGGCATTAAAGCTTGTCTATTTATATTTGTAAATTTATATGTTTTTGTTAAATTAGCATCATAAACAGTTACGTTTAATATACCAATATCTACTCCACGAGGAACAAAAATACCTGACTGATTAAATGCTATTTTATCATTGTTAGACGTAGAAGTTACTTTCTTAATAATCATACCAGGATTAACACGTTTAACCTTAACCTTATTAGCATAACTATGTTTAACAATAATGTCTTCTTTTCCCTCTAAGTCTTTACCTAAATTAATATCAGCTTCAATTTTTAATGGATATGATTTACCAACACTCATAGAACTAACCATACTCTTTGCTAGTTTAACAAAAATCACATGATCTATTGCACCACCAGGCACAACATAATCAGCACCTATCTTAGTATTACCATAATATATATCAATCTTAATCTCATTTGAACTGGTATTAGTTATAATTACAGGAACACTATTTGTTTCATCATATATATTGTAAGTATTCGTATATACAAAAATATTTTCTGTTGCAACATTATTTTTAATATATTCTATTTTACTAGGAACATCTTCATCTTTATCAGCAAAATCAATAACTTCACCTGTTCCAGTCATACCATCAGAATATTGATAATAAAACTCCCCATCACTAACTTCTAAATATTTTAAACTACCATCCCTATTTAATTCAGCATAATAATCTAAATCACGACCATCCATATCAAGTTGAAAATCACCTACAGAAGATATAACAGGAGGAGGATTTTCATTCTTTAAAGATGAATTCAACACCTCTTTATTTATTTCATTCTTTATTGTTTCAACCTCAGTAGTAAAGCTTTTTTGTTTTGATTCCTTAAACATCTTAAGCACATTTGGCATCGCAACAATAACAAGTATTGCAAGTATAGAAATAACAGCAAGTAACTCTACTAATGTAAAACCACGCTTTTTCATCTATCTTCACCTATTATAATTCTACAATAATTATAACTAAAAAACAATAAAAAAATCCCATACAACATCATAATTGTAAAAGGATTTTAAAAACTAAAAAAGTTCTAGATACCTAGAACTTAATTATATTATTCAGTAACTACTTTCATAGCCTTTCTCATTAATAAATCATATTTAAATAAATCTTTATTACCAATTTGTTTTTCAAAGTCTTCACGACTCATTCCATATTGTTCTGCAGTTTCATTTAAACCTTTTTCTAATTCTTCATCGCTTACTTCTAATTTTTCTTTTTCAACAATAGCATCCATCATTAATCTATAACCGATTCTCTTGTTTGCTTCATCTTTTAAAGTAGCTTTGAAATCATTTAAATTACTATTACAGAATTTTAAATAATCTTCAAGTTTTAAACCTTGATATTGTAATTTTTCAGAAAATTCTCTTACTAATCTATTAACTTCATCTTCAGTCATTTCTTCAGGAATTTCAAATTTAGAATCTTCAACAACTTTGTCTAAACATTTAAATAAATATTCATCTTCATGTTGTCTTTCTTTTTCAGCTTTCTTATTTTCTTTAATATATTTCTTTAAATCTTCAAGTGATTCAACACCACCAACATTTAAATCTTCAAAGAAATCTTTATCAAATTCTGGGAAAACTCTTTCTTTAACTTCCTTAATTTCTACTTTGAATACAACTGGTTGACCTTTTAATTCTTCACTATGATAGTTTTCAGGGAAAGTAACTTTAACATCTTTTTTATCTCCCTTTTTAAGTCCAACTAATGCTTCTTCAAATCCAGGAATAAATGTATGAGAACCGATTTCTAAACTATAATCTTCTCCTTTACCACCTTGGAATGGTGTACCATTTAAAAATCCTTCAAAATCTATTACAGCAACATGTCCTTCTTTAATCTTAACTTTTTCTTCTAAAGTTTTAACTTCAACAAATTGTTCTCTAATATGTTCAATTTCATGTTCAACTTCTTCATCAGTAACTGTAATTTTTTCTTTTTTAACTCCTAATTTTTTATATTTTCCTAATTTAACTTCAGGAGCACCAACTAAAGTAAATTCAATTTCTACTTCTTTATCAGTAATGTTTTTAATATCAATACTTGGAGTAGCAGCTGGTGTAACAGTTTTTGGATCACTTAATAATTTTGTATATAATTTTTCAACAGCCATATCTACAGCATCCATGAAAAGTGTTTCAATTCCAGTTTTCTTTACATAAATATCATATGGAACTTGACCTTTTCTAAAACCATCAATCTTAATATCTTTTTTCTTTTTGTTATAAGATTCTTTTAAACACTCTTTCCATTCTTTTCCTTCTAATTTTAATGTATAACTTTCTTTCATAAATCCTCCCTCGTTATATATTAATTTACTAGACACAAAAAGGATATTTTACTATCCTATTGCTACAATTTTAACAGAATAAACACCATCTGGAGATGAAACTTCAACAGTTTCTCCAACTTTTCTACCCATTATAGCAGCAGCCATTGGACTTTCATTAGATATTTTGTTATTAAATGGATCAGCTTCTTGGCTACCTACAATTTTATAAGTTTCACTTTCATCTTCATCTTCATACATAAGTTCAACTTGGCATCCAATACCAACTTTACCATCATTATCATTTTTATCTATAACTACTGCATGTTCTAATGCATATTCTACTTCAATAATTCTTTTTTCTAAATTAGCTTGTTCTTCTCTAGCTTGATCATATTCAGAATTTTCTGATAAATCACCTAAAGCACGAGCTTCTTTTAGAGTCTTAATTACTTCATTTCTTTTAGTTGTTTTTAAATAGTGTAATTCATTTTCAAGTTCAAGAAAACCTTCACTAGTTAAAAATATTTCTTTCTTTTTCATTTAAACTCCGCCTCTTTCTTTGTACCTAATAGATGATACTATAAATACAAAATTTTGTCAAGAAATTTTAACTCTAATTATGTCGTCAGAAGACACCTCAAAAGGTATCTTAACTCTAACAATTTCTTGAGCATGAGAAGCACTCTCTACATACTCATCTTTATCATTTAAAATATCTTTTATTTCAAATGATTTTACACTTGTGTTAGGACCAAACACCTCTACAACATCACCAACACTGAACTTATTTCTTTGCTCAAGTGTAGCAATTTTACTCTCTTTATCATAATCAATAACAAGTGCTAAAAAATCTTGATTACTAAATTCTTGTCGCCCATTAAAATATTGTCCTTCTTCACCAGGAACACCATTATAAAACTGACTAGTATTTTCCCTATTCGATACCCTATTTAATACTTTTTTATAATAAATAATATCGTCTTCCGTTAAAGTACCATTTATCTTTTTATCCATAATAGTTCTATATGCATTAGCAACTGTTGCTATATAATACATACTCTTCATTCTACCTTCAATTTTATAAGACTCTATTCCTAAATTCATCATATCAGGTAAGTACTCTATCATATTCAAATCCTTAGAAGAAAATGCATACTCATCATCAAGTCCATTATCAAAAACAAATCTACAAACTTGAGAACATCCACCTCTATTAGAATCTCTACGAGTAACATAATTAGACATAACACATCTACCACTATAACTAGTACACATAGCTCCATGAATAAATACTTCAACTTCAGTATCAATATTTTCTTTAATATACTTAATGTCCTCTCTAGAACACTCACGAGCTAAAACAACTCTATAAGCACCTAAAGATTTATAAAACTTAATTGTTTCTAAATTAGTAATACTTTTTTGAGTAGATATAAAAAATGGTGTCTTAATTTTTAAATGTTTAATAGCCTCTATAACTGCAAAATCACTCACAATATATGAATCAATACCAATCTCATCTAAAGCCATTAAATACTCATCTAAACCACTTAAATCCTCATTATGAAAAATCATATTAACAGTAACATAAACTTTCTTATTTAGCCTATGAGCAAATTCACAAGCTTCTCTAATTTCATCTAAACTAAAATTATTAGCATTTGCTCTCAAACTATAATTATATCCACCAATATATACTGCATCAGCACCATATATACACGCAGTCTTAAGTCTACTTAAATCCCCAGCAGGTAACAATAACTCATATTTCATTTTAAATCACCCACCTTATACTTAATATCATTTTCTAAAAAATAATAATCAGAATCTATTAAATTACATAAATTAGACTCACTTATATTTTCAAGAATAATTTTTTCACTAACTTCATCTATATCACTAAAATCAATAATCAAATTCATATTTAATTTATCTATATACTTAGAAGCACAAAATATTTTATGATTACGAACAACACTACCATCTTCATAATCAGTAATCTCTAAAATATTTTTAGAAACTTTTTCAACTAAATTATACTTATTTTCACTACTATTTAATTTAAAATGCTTATTATAATTAGTTACTAAATTACGTCTAGAATACATAAGCATATTTTTAGAAATATAAAAATAAAACAAATTACACTTACACTTATCCAAAATTTCATCTATTTCACTAATAGTTAAATCATTATTAATAACTAAATTATCATACCCTAAACTATTTAAAAAATTAATAGCTTTATAATTAGATAAAATATGATTTTCATATAAAATGATTCTATTCTTATCTATAACATCACTAAGTCCAATATCTTCTACAATAAACTTAATATTTTTATTAAATTTATCATATATATTTCTAAAAGAATCTATTTTTAAATGTAAAAACTTATTTATTAACACATATACTTTATTATCTAAAGATAATTCATTTATTTCATCTATATTAAAATAACAATTATATCCAATAGAATAATTTTCTAAAGGCAACAAAAGAGTATTTAAATTATACTCTTTATATAAACTCAAGTCTTTTTTATTTGGTAATATTATAACTTCTTTTTGCATACGCCTAATCTATCACCCACTTCTATATATTCTACACTATACTCATCTTGTGTATCTAAAAATTCCAAAAACTTTTCTATCTTTCTAACCATTTGTCTTAAATTACGACTCTTAATTTCTTTAGATTTACCAACATAACCATGAAATTCCAAATTATCTATTATTATAATTCCTGACTCATTTAAATTTAATTTGTATTTATTAAAAAACTTAGTATTTTGACTCTTAGCAGCATCTATTATTACTAAATCAAACTTATCATCAATTACAGTATTTAATGCATCATCATGTATTAATGTTATATTAGTTAAACCACTTTTTTCTACATTACTAATAGCTATACTTTCTCTTTCATCATCTCTTTCGATACTAACTATTTTTTCAATATTTTTATTAGATGCAAAATTAATTGTAGAATAAGCTATAGCAGTTCCAATTTCTAAAACACTTTTAATATTATTTTCATCTATTATTTTATTAATAGTATCAATAGTTTCTCTACTCATTATTGGAACATTATTATTTTCTCCATATACTCTAATTTCTTCTATTAATTCTCGTACTCTATCCATAACCCCTCACTCTTTAATTTATTACAAGTTTTATTATGACCACTATCTGTTTCATTGAAATATGTTTTACCATTTTTATCAGCAACAAAATAATAGTAATCATGTTTAGTTGGTTCAATAGTTGCACTAATTGATTCAAATCCAGGATTACATATTGGACCAACAGGTAATTTACCAGCCATACAACTACTTCTTGTATTATAACTATTACAATCACTTAATTCACTCTTATATAAGTCTCTTTTATAATTATCCTCTTTAACAGCATAATAAGTTGTAACATCACTTCCTAAAGACCAATTATCTTCAAGTCTATTATAAAATACACCAGCTACACCTTTTCTATCTCCAGCATTACCTGCTTCAAGTTCAATAATACTAGCAAGAGTAAGCATTTCATGTAAACTATATTCACTACTATTTATAACTTCTTTATAGTCTTCAAGTTTTTTCCCCATATTATCAAGCATTTTTCTAAAAATATCATCTACATCAGCAGACTTATAAAATTCATAAGTATCAGGATATAAATACCCCTCTAATGAATAATATAACTTATCATTTTTAATTTCATCAGTTAAAAACCAATAATCATTAATAAGAGTATCTAAGTAATCACTATCATTTAATTTCTTATTAATTTCATCTTCACTAATATTAAAGTTATCAATAATAGTCTTAGTAATATATCTCATATTTTTTCCCTCAACAAAAGTAACACTTACTGTCTCGGCTAAACTAACACTACCCTTTTCTAAAATAGAAATTAGTTCTTCAATATCATAATTTGTTTTTAAAACATATTCTCCAAATTCAAGAGTTTCACTTGGTGTATTCATTTTTAAATATATTTTATAAGCAAGCTCATTTTTAATTAAACCATTTTCTTTTAAAACAGGTGCAATACTACTATAAGAACTACCTTCCTCTATATAAATAATCTTTTGTTCACTCTTATTACTTGGTGAACCTATAAGATAAAAATATACCCCAACAACACTTGAGGCACATATTATTAATAAAATAAATATAAATAACAAAAACTTCTTTATATTAAAAACCCTTTTCATTTACTACTCCTCTAATGAATTTAATATTTTTTCAATAAATTCATATTCTTCTTTAGTTTCAAGTTCCTTAAACTTAGTTATATTCCCTTTATCACTAAGAACATACGAAGAAACAGAAACATTCAATTCACCATTTTCATTCACACTATCATCAGTATAAACTAAATAATTAACATCATTACTAGTTTCTTCAATATTCATTAAAATTCTATATTCCTTTTTATTCCCTTCTTTATCTTTTAAAGTAATATAGTTATCTTTCATTATTTCTCCTATCTAAATAAGACTGTAATATTATAGTAGCAGCAATCTTATCAACAACTTTCTTTCTATTTTTACGTCTTGTATCATTACTAATAAGCATACGATTAGCTTCAACCGTAGAAAGTCTTTCATCTTGCATAACAACTTCTTTATTATATCTGTTTTCTAAAATACTTTTAAACTCAAAAGACATTTCACTTCTAACAGAAACACTACCATTTAAATTTAAAGGATTACCAAGAACAAAAACATCTACACGCTTATCTTCAACAATCTTATCAAGTTTATTAAGTAACTCTTCATAATCATTATATCTTAATACTTCAAGGGATGATGCAATTATACCAGTTCTGTCGCTAACAGAAACACCAAGAGTTTTACTTCCTAAATCAAGTCCCAAATAAACCATTACTTAATAAAATCTACTAGCATTACTTCTAGTATATCCTCTCTTTTAAATTTAAGTAAACGATTTCTACATTCTTTATAACTTGAAATATATCCTGGATCACCACTAACTAAATAAGCAACAATTTGCTTTGTAGGATTATATCCTCTCTCTTCTAAATCAACACATATTTCTCTTAAAGTATTTCTTGTATTTTCATCAATAATATTATTAGTATTAATAACAGTTGTCTTTTCACTACTCATATAATCACTTCCCAAACATATTTTATCAAAATTTTCCCATTTTAACAATAATATTTGACTATGAAAGAGATTAAAAAGTATGTTATAATTTTTTAAAGAAATGAGGTACTTTATGATATATTATCCAAAAACATACGGAACATGCACAGGTGCTAATAAAGCAATAAATTTAGCATACAAATTAAAAAAAGAAAATAAAGATAAAAACATTGTTATCTACAAAGAAATATTACATAATCCATATGTAATAAAAGAATTAAAAAAAGATAATATAATTTGCATAGATGATTTAACTAAAATTAATAAAAATGATATTGTTATTATAAGAGCACACGGAGAAACACTAGAAACATTTAAATATCTAGAAGATAATAATATAGAATACTACGATTCAACATGTATAAATGTTAAAAAAGTACACGATATAGTAGCAGAAAAATATAATAATAATTTCAAAATAATTATTGTAGGTAAAAAAACACACCCAGAAGTAATCGGAACAAACTCAAGATGCAATAACGAAGCAATAATCGTAGAATCACCAAATGATTATGAAAATATAAATAAAAATGAAAAATATTATGTCGTATGCCAAACAACAATTGGTTATGAAACAGTATCAGGTTTATTAAACTACCTTAATATAAATAACATAAAATATGAACACACAAACACAATATGTCCACATCAAAAACTAATACAAAGTAGTTCAGTTTCATTATCAGAACAAATGGATATAATGTTTATTATAGGTGGTAAACACAGTTCAAATACAAAAGAACTTTATAATCAATGCAAAAAAGTATGTGCTAGATCATACCATGTTGATGATATAAATGAATTCTACGAAATAATAAAAAAAGAAGATATTTCTTATACAACAAAAATCGGAATTACAGCTGGTGGCTCTACCCCAAAAAATCAAATACAAGAATTTTCAAACTTACTAGAATTTACAATCTATTATAAAAATAAAGTAAAAGAATTAAATAAAGAACTAAATAAATATAATAAAACATTATTAAATGATAATGACAATAAAATAATAACTGACGCAGTTAATAAATTTATCAATATGAATAGTGACGGAAAATTCTTAAGAGGATGCCTAATAGACTTAGGATACAAACTAAATAAAAATGATGACTATGCAAACTCACTTGCAATCGCATATGAAACGTTTCAAACAGCAATTTTAGTACATGACGATATTATAGATAATGCTTCCCTTAGACGTGGAAAAGAAACAATTCATAAAACTTACAATAAAGAATTTTCAAAATATAACCACAATGAAAACATACATAACAATCTAGCATTATGTATTGGAGATTTAGGATTCTTTTATACAAATGAATTAATAATTAAAAAATATAAAAATGATAAAAATTTCATAAAACTATTTAACTATTATAATCAAATAGTTATAAATACCATTAAAGGTGAAATAATTGATGTATATTTACCATTTAAAGAAAAATATGATAAAGAAAATATTTTATCTCACGAAGATATATTTGAAATATATAAACTTAAAACATCTTGGTATTCAGTAGTAGGACCATTCGTACTTGGTATGATACTTTCTAACTCAAGTGCAAAAAATATAAAAGAAATGGAAACTATACTAGAAAATATTGGTATTTCTTTCCAAATTAAAGATGATATCTTAGGAATATTTAGTTCAAAAGATATTCTAGGTAAAAGCGTTTATAGTGATATAGAAGAATTCAAACAAACTATTTTATATTCATATATTAAAATTGAAAAACCAGAATATTTAAATGAATTATTAAAATATTATGGAAAAGAAAATATTTCAGAAAATGATGCTAAAAATGTACAAGACATAATGATACAAAGTGGCGCACTTGATTATGCAAATAACATGATGAATAATTTATTTAATGATTCAAAAGAAAAAATAAATAATCTTGATATAAGTGAATACATTAAAAACATACTTCTAGGATTAATAACATATTTAGAAATAAGAGAAAAGTAATTTTGACTTTAAAATTGTTTGATGTTAATATATTTTTATTAGGGAGGATACGCTTATGACAGACGATGAATTAACCTTAAGAAAGGAAACAATAGAAATGATAGCTAGAAAAATTCAAGATAGTGGTTTGCAAATGCCAGATATTAGAGATCGTTCTTGGAAAAATATTGATTCTGACACTGCTAAATTATTTAATCTTCTAATTGAAGCAGAAGATATTCTTATTAGACTAGATGAATATCAAATGGAAAATGGACAATGTTATCCAGAGTTTGAAGACTTTATGTTACAAATTGGTGACATCAGAGCACGTTATACTGAATTTATTGATAAAAATTTAGATATTTTAGACATTAAAACTAAATAAATTGGAGGAATTATATGAGCGATTGGAAATTAGTTCATGAAAGCAAAGGAAAAGAAGGAACAAGCAAAATATATCAAGATTCAAAAGGAAATGTAAGAATCGATTCTTTTAACGGCGATGTTAGATCTCCGGAAAATCATGATAGAGTATCATTAAATACGAGAAATGGCGGAAATTTATCAGGACATGGATACAATCACGAAGATAAATTTGACACATCAACAAAAAGAAAAAGATAAAAAAGAACTATTAATTAGTTCTTTTTTAAATAATCAATTAATTTTCTATCATAATATACTTTAATTTTCTTCTTACATAATTCTATATCAAATTTATTATCTTTTAAAATCTCTCCATCTATATTTGAATAAACATCATCCTTTAAATTTATTTTTAATTTATTTGTTGTAACTTTAATAACATTTTTATCAAATTCGTGTTTTCCTTTTTTTAATTTTAATATTAAAGTTGCAAGAGATATTCTGCCCAAGTCATTAACCATATACACATCAAACTTATCATCATTTAAACTTGAATGAGGTCCAACATGATAACCATTCCCATAATATTCACCATTGCAAACAACAACAGTAGAAAAATTATTTTCTATGATTTTATCATTAATTTCAATCTTAAAATATCTAGCTTTAAATTTAAAAAATGACTTTACAATACTAGCATTATACTTTTGACCTCTTGGTATGAATTTAGATTTTATATTATCTTTATTATAAGCAATATCAGCATCTATTCCAAAACAAGCAGTATTAATAAAATATCTATCATTTATTTTAATTAAGTCACAATCATTAATTCCAGTTTTAAATTGTTTTTTCATAGCTTTATAAAAGTCATTACCTGTTCCATAAGGAATAACACCAATAATATTATCAGTTGTAGCAAGTGAATTTACTACTCTATTTAACGTACCATCTCCACCAATTGAAAAAATAATATATTTTGTTTTTTTATATTTCTTTAAGATCATTTCGGTAGAATTAGATTCATTATTTATTTCAATCTCATAAGATATTTTCTTTTCTTCACAATAATTCTTTATATTATGAATTAACATATTAATATCACTCTTTAATGTAAAACTATTAATCAAAAATATATATTTCATATCAATCACACTATAATTTTAACATAAAAAAATCATGTATAAAACATGATTTTTGTTCCTTATTTTACACTACCTTTTGTAATATTTCTATTTTGATAGTCATAAAGTGCTTTATCAAATTCTTCTTCATTAAAATCTGGAAAACAAGTATCAGTAAAATAAAGTTCAGCATAACTAATACTATATAACATAAAATTACTAATTCTTACCTCTCCACTTGTTCTTATCATTAAATCAACTGGTGGTAAATCATTATATTGATATTTATAATAAGTTTCTTCATTAATATCATCAATATTAATTTCACCATTTTTTACCATTAAAGCAAGTTTACGAGCAGTATCTACTATCTCAGCTTGTCCCCCATAGTTTATACAAACATTAAATACTCCACGAGTACAATCCTTAGTAGCATTCTCTACTTCCTTCATAACTGAATAAACTTCATCACTTAAAGGATCACGTCTACCAGAAAATACAACTTTAACATCATTTTCAATAAAGAAATTTTTATCTTTCTTAAATGCAGTAACAAATAAATTCATTAAATAATTTACTTCTTCTACACTTCTTTTAAAATTTTCAGTAGAAAAAGCAAATACACTTAAATATTTAACACCTTTATCTAATATATGTAATGCTGTTTTCTTAAATGTTTTATATCCAGCATAATGTCCATCAGTTCTTTTTTTACCTTGTCTTGTTGCCCATCTTCCATTACCATCCATAATAATCGCAACATGATTTGGAATATCATTCTTCATAAAATTCTTCCTCTCTCAAAGCATATTATACTAAAATCAACAATTTTTTTATATACAAAATAAATTAATTGACACAAATTAAAAGAAATTCTAAGAATTTCTTTTATAAAAACCTAAGATTTTTTTAATTCCTGTTTTTGGAGCCATAGTTCTAATTAAAATATCCAAATTATGATTATTAACAACCAAATAATGTCTATCCATATGATCAAGTGCTTCAATTAATAATTCATTACTTATTTCCATAAATCTTCCTCGTGGAATAAAAGAACAATTAAAACAAAGATCACTTCTTAATTTAACGAAATCAAGAGCTTTTTTAAGCATTTCTTCATTTTCAGAAAAAGTATCTAAAAATAAACTTACATCATATTCAAGTTTTTCAATTTCATCATCAGTATATAATCTCATCATTAAATCAAAGTTACGCAAATGCTTACAATACCCTCTAGTCTGAATTAAATTATTTAATCTTACTCTAGCATCTTCGCCTAATGTAGTACCAGCTAATCTATCTATAAAATATAGTTGTTCACCCTTAGCACAAGAATATGTTTCATCATCAAATTTATCTAAATTACCTTTATTAAATAAAGTAGATAAATTACCATCAGATTTTTTACTTCTAATATAATTTAACATATCTTCATTTTTTGAATTGATTAAACTAACAAATCTAGTAATATATCTTTCTCTCTCTTCATCACTTAACCCTTCAATACTTTTATTAAAGCGATAAAAAGTTTGTCCAAAGTCTTTTAATTTTCTTATATAATCTTCTCTTTCAAATTTAGAAGAAACACTTTTATCTAAATATTGAAAAAACTTATAATAATTTCGATTAAAATCAACATCCTCTTTTAAACAATCTTGTAATAAAGAAACATTATCATAGTATAAAGCAGCATAATAAAGTTCTAAAGAAAATCTAACTTTTTCATTTTCTCTTTCATCTACAATAGGAAGTAAAGTATAAATCAAATTTCCTTCTGGATCTCTTTGTAAATTTTTAAAGTTTGCGTTAATTAAATCTTTTAACACAAGAAACATTTTTCTATCAGTTTCTTCTTCTCTTGTTTTTTCTAAAACAATTTCTCTTCTAACTACATTTTTAATTTCATTTAATGTTTTAAAAACATAAACATCAATAAAATCACTCTTATCAATAATTTCCATATTTTCCCCCTTGCATAACTGCATTTGTTGCATATTATATTAAAAAAAATACATATTTTCAATGTTTTTTTTAGTTTTTATTTACACTTTTTATGATTTTATGTTATAATCTTGGCGAAAAGAAGGCGGTGGTAAAACATGTTTGAAAGAATTAAAAAATTAATTGAAGAAAAAAATTACTCAAAAATCAAAAAACTATTAATAGAAATGAACGAATTTGACATAGCAGAAATTCTAAATGATTTACCCCCGAAGGAAATAATAAAAATATTTAGATTATTACCAAAAGATATCGGAGCAGATGTATTTTCATATTTAGAAAGTGATACTGCAACACTAATTATATCTTCTCTTTCAGATAGCGAAGCAGTTGATATTATTAATGACATGTATGCAGATGATGCAGCTGATTTATTTGAAGAAATGCCTGCAAATGTAGTAAAAAAATTATTAAATAAAGTAGACTCTGAAACAAGAAAAAATATAAATCAATTATTAAAATATCCAGAAAATTCAGCTGGAAGTTTAATGACTGTAGAATATATAGACTTTAAAGAATACATAACTATAAAAGATGCAATCAAAAAAATAAAAAGAGAATACGAAGATGCAGAAACAATAAATACATGTTTCGTAACTGATAAAAAGAAAAAATTAATAGGTGTTGTTAAATTAAAAGACTTAATTATTAACGATGAAGATACACCGGTTAATGAAATAATGAATGAAGACTTTATGTATGTAACTACTCTAACTGATCAAGAAGAAGTTGCGAAAACATTCCAAGATTACGACTTAACAAGTATGCCAGTAGTTGACTCAGAAGATAAATTAGTTGGAATTATAACAATAGATGATGTAATCGATATCATAGAAGAAGAAACAACAGAAGATATCGAAAGAATGGCTGGTATCACACCTACAGAAAAATCATATTTAAAACTTTCTACATTTGATTTATTTAAAAGTAGAATTCCTTGGTTATTTGTACTTATGATAAGTGCAACACTTACAGGAAAAATAATTGAACGTTATGAAACAGCATTAAGTAGCTACATTATACTAACTGCATTCATACCAATGCTAATGAATACAGGTGGTAACGCAGGAGGACAATCATCAGCAACAATAATTCGTGCACTATCACTTGGAGACATCGAATATAAAGATACATTAAAAGTAATCTTTAAAGAATTTAGAACTGCGATACTTGCAGGTATAGCACTAGCAATAGTTAACTTTGGAAAATTAATGTTATTTGATAAAGTAGGTTTTAATATTGCACTAGTAATAAGTCTATCTTTATTTGTAACAGTATGTGCCGCAAAATCAATTGGTTCATTTTTACCAATAATCGCAAAAAAATTAGGATTTGATCCAACTGTTATGGCAGGACCATTCATAACAACACTAGTAGATGCAATATCATTATTTGTATATTTTACAATTGCAACAAGTATACTTGGACTATAAAAAAGAGATGAATTTATAAAGTTCATCTCTTTTTATAATGCATAAGATATCTCAGCATCGAAAGAAGTTTGATATTGTTCAGCTAAATTAACACTACCTGCTTTACTTCTAAGATTTTTTAAACGCTCTTCCAAAGCTTTTTGTTCTCTCTTATACTTTTCTACTTTAGCTCCTTCAATTGTTTTACCAACTTTAGTCATTTGAATAGTACTTGCGTCTTTAATTTTCAAATTAAGTAAAGCAAGTCTTTTTTCTTTTGATTCAATTTCACTAACTAAATTTTTCTTTTTCGAAATGGCATATGCTAATTTTTCTTGTTCCTTAACATATTTTTTAAATTGCCTTTCCATTTTTCTTCTATAAAGCCCAACATTAACACCAATTATTTTCTTTTGAGCTGATTGTATTCTACCTTGTTTTTTTCTAAGCCCCTTAAGTCTAGCATCCATTTGCATAACTTGAATATCTCTCTTTATTCCAGTTAAACCTTTTGCTTGAACATCTTTTAAATTATCTCTTCTATCAGATAAACTAGCAATTTCGCTATCAAGTATACCAAGTCTATCTTGTTGATCATTTACAACAGCCTTAGATACATCAGAAATTCCTCTAGCAACACTCGAATTACCAGAAACAGCAAAATTTAATTGTTGCTCATAATCTTGTACACCTATCGAAGAAACAATATCCTTATAAGTGCTCATCTCATTTTTTAAAGTACCAATTACTTGGTTAATCTTTTCTATCTCTGCTTCAAATTCTTTCTTTCCACCCATACTTCTTAACATATTTTCATAGTTAGAAATCAATGATTCATAATTTTTTATTACAGAATTATGATTTTTATTTGTTTCAGACTTAATTTTGGCATTTGCAAATAAATTTGAATTAACAACAACATTTATTTGACTTGCACTTAAAACAGAATTTCTATCAACTAACTTAGGAGAAAAATTTAAAACATTATTACAATAATCAATAAGTTCCTGATCAGTTATACTACTTGGAATAATTCCCCTATTTCTTAAATCATGAATACAATTTTCAGGAATTAATGCTTTCATTTGATGAACAGTATTTCTTGGAGCATTTTGAACACTAGTTCCTGGAATTAATGGTTGCATAGAACTACTATTAACATCTTCATGAAGAGTCGCTTGAACATTTTTTTTCTCAAGTTCTGCTTTTAGTCTTTCAACTTCTTCTTGAAGACGTTTATTTTCACTTGTTAAATCAACTATATCTTTTTGTGAAATTTTAACTTGATCAAGACCCTGATTAAGTTTTTGAAGTTGAGTATACATATATATAGCCAAAGCTTCTTTATTTAATTTACTAACATCTTTAGGATTTAAATTAATTAAAGCATCCATATTAGCAGTTAAAGAACTATCTAACTGTTCAGATAATTCTTTGATCTTTTCAAATTTCATAATATTTTCATTTATATATGAAACCTCTTTACCAAACCCTTTGAGTTTACTTGCTCTAACTAAAAACTCTCTAAGTACAGTCAAAATCTCCTCACATTTATAAGCTTTAGAAAACTTATTGTTTGACATTTTTTTATTAATAAACCAATCAATATATACTTTAGAATAAATAACCCTATAAACAGAATTAAGATCTAAGTCATAATTCATATTCTTTATTTCAGGATTTAATTTTAAAACTTCATTAAATATACGTATTAAATCATTATCTTTAATATTAGAGAAAACATAATTTTTATTTTTTAATTCTTGTAACGTCATTATACACTCTCTTCTTCTATATCATCTTCAGTAAAATACTTAATTAACTCTTCAACATAATTAATTTCTTTTTCTTCCATAATAGTATTTAATGAAAAAGATAAATCATCCTCTTTTAAAACAGATGCATATAACGTATTTGAATCATTTTCAAGTGAATAAATAATAAATGTTTTATCAAACTCATCAGAGTCAACAATATCAAAAACATTAATTACAACATTTTCACCATTTTCATTTTTTATAGTTAATTTGCTATCTAAAACATCATCCATATATATTCCTCCAATATTATACAAACATTATATCACAATAATAATAACTTGTAAAAATATATATTTTTGTTAAATATTTTAAAAAAAATAATGTATAATATAATTAGAGGTGATCTACTTGAAAAAGAAAATCATTTATACTTTTTTTATAATAATATGTATAGGTTGTTTATTATTTTGCGCAATACTATCATATAAACAAATAACCAAACCAAAAGAACCAGTTAAAACACCAAATATTGAAAATAAAGAAAATACTGGAACAAATAAAACACAAGACGAATATATTTATAAAGAAGAACTTTTAAATCTAGGATATACTATGGAAGATATAAATATAATCGAAGAAAAAATAAGCACTAATAAAGTAAAAAAATATTTATTAAATGAAAAATATAATGAACTAACTTCATTTATAGAATCTGAATACTTCAATTATGAGAATTTAAATAGATACCAAAAATACTTTGATAAAACAACATATACAAGTGACATTGTAGTTTTATATGTTGAAATGGGATTAGATTACAATTTTTATACAAACGTAAAAGAAACAGATACATCAAAAAATGAATTAATGATTGTAAATAAATATAATAGATTATCAAGCGACTATGTACCAAAATTAAAAACACTAGATTCAAAATATGGAAATGGAAAACTAGAAACAAATACTCACACTGCTTTTACTAAAATGTGTGACGAAGCAAAAAAAAACAATATCAATCTTCGAAGTGTTTCAGCATATAGAAGCTATAGTACACAAAAATCAATATATAATAATTATGTAAAAAGAAACGGACAAACAAAAGCTGATACCTTCTCTGCAAGAGCAGGACACTCAGAACATCAAACAGGACTTGCAATAGATATAAATACCGCTTCATCAAATGCACACTTTGAAAACACAAAAGAATATGACTGGCTTATTAACAATTCATATAAATACGGATTCATTTTAAGATATCCACTTAACAAAACACACATTACAGGATATAAATATGAACCATGGCACTACAGATATGTAGGAATTGAAGCAGCAACAAAAATACATGAAGAAAATATAACATACGAAGAATATGTATTTAAATTTTTAAATAACTTTTATCAATAAATGAAATATAATAAAAAACATATATTAATAAACAAGAAATAATAATTATAACAATCTTTATTATTTCTTTTTTTAATGTACTCATTTCTTTAATTTCTTCAACTTCATTAATAAATGAAACATTTTGTGTTTTATAAACATGTATTTTATAAAAATAATCATTATTAACATTTATAGTAATAATATTTTCATTTTTATTAAAATTACCATTCCCCTCTACACTAACATAAACATCATCATCACTAAGTTCATAATCAATATTCAACTCTTTCTCATCATTAATAACAATTTCATATTCGTAAATATTTTTATCAAATGAAATATCATAATCCTGAATAATTAAATTTTCTAAATAATTTATTTTTTCTTTCGCACCAACACTATAACAAATAAAAAACATAATAATTATAAATATCTTTTTCATATCATTATTATTTCCTAAAATAAAAAATAAATTCTCTTATTGAGAATTTATTTAATAGTTTTAATAATAATATTTTTTTGTCTTTTCTTTTTCTTTTCAATTTTAAATGCATCAGTAAATAACTTGTCCATATTTTCAACTTTCTTATTATAATAAATTACACCAAGTACATCACCTTTAGTAACTTTCTCACCTAATTGATGATTTAAAACAACACCTGCTGCATAATCTATCTTATCTGTTTTCTTAACTCTACCTGCACCCAAATCAAAAACCAACTGAGCAAGTTTCATTGCATCTATCTTATTTATATAACCACTTGTAGGAGAAACAACAATCATCTTTTTAGCTTTATCTTTTAATTTAGTAATATCTCCACCTTGATTCTTAATCCATTGATAGAATTTTGTTTTAGCGTGACCATTTTGAATTAAATTTAAAGTTAACTCTTTTGCTTTTTTAAAACTAGTATTCTTAGCAGTACTTATCATTAATGCAGATAAATATACACACAAATCATAAAGTCTCTTATCGTATTTACCAGCAAAGAAATCAATTGCTTCTTTTACCTCTAAAGCATTACCAATATTCTTTCCAAGAGGAATATTCATATCACTTAAAGTACAAACCACTTTTTTATCATAATATTTACCAATTTTAACCATAGTTTTAGCAAGAGATGTTGCTTCACGTATAGTTTTCATAAATGCACCAGATCCAACTTTTAAATCAATAACTATAACATCACTACCACTTGCAATCTTCTTAGACATAATTGATGATGCAATTAAAGGAATTGAATCAACAGCACCTATTTCATTTCTAAGTGCATATATTTTTTTATCAGCAACTGCAATTTTATCACTTTGACTTATAACAGCACACCCAACAGTATCAAGAGCATTTAAAAATTGTTTCTTAGTTAAATTTAATTTATAACCAGTTATACTTTCAAGTTTATCAACAGTACCACCAGTTAAACCAAGACCACGTCCACTCATTTTAGGAACACAGCATCCACTAGCAGCAACAATAGCAGAAACAATCAATGTTACTTTATCTCCAACTCCACCAGTTGAATGTTTATCAACCACAGGTTTATCAATAGAAGATAAATCAATAACTTCACCACTCTTAATCATAACATCTGTTAAATAACAAGTTTCCTCATATGATAATCCATCATTATAAATTTGCCATATAAACTCACTCATAGTTCTATCACAAATTCTACCCTTTACATATGAATTAACCATATAAGCAATTTCTTTATACTCTAATTTTTCACCATTATTCTTTTTAAAAATAACATCTATTGCCTTCATAAAACACACTTCCTATCATAACTAATTATATCATAATAAACTAAATAATACCAAATAATATTAAACCAACAGTACTAATAGATAAATCAATAAATAAATGACACATCCAAGAATTAAATATATTATTATTCTTTTCATTTAAATAGTTAAATACTATACCAAGAAACATAAGTCCAAATATAGCACAAAGAAGAATTGGTAGCTCAAACCAACCTATTATTATAGACACATGATATAAAGCAAACATAATTGAACTAAATAAGTAACAATATATTTTTCTAACATGCTTCTTTAGTAATAAAAAAGATAAATTTCTAAAGAAAAATTCTTCAAGTAACGAATTAAAAAATGAAATATATATAAGAACTAATACAATATTACCTTTATTAATACCAGAATTTATATCAACAAGGGAAACAATATTAGAAAAATCATACTTTTCAGTTAGTAAGAAATACAAATATAAAATTATTAAATAAAATATAAAACCAATCGAAATAGATTTAAACATCCCTTCTTTTTTAGGCTTTATCATTCTAATTAAACTTTTTCTATCACGTTTTGTAAGAATAAAAAGAGGTATAACAAAAAATAAGATAATTTTAATTAAACACTTTATAGTATAAATAGGTTTAACAAATAAATCTAATAATGTCATACAAACACATGCAAATATTACATATAATATAATTTTTTTACTCTTTTTTATTCTTCTACTCATACATTCAATTATAACATTAATTTAATATTATTGACAATTATAAATAATTATTTTATTCTAAAAAAAAGAGGTGCAAAGTGAAAGATAAAGAAAAGATTAACAAACTAAAAAAATCAACAAAAAAAGAATTTGAAACATATAAAGAAGATGTAAAAGAACTAAAACTAGATGTATTTGATACAAAACCATTTATACAAAAATTAATATTTTTTGTTGTAGGTATAGAAAGTTTCATAATAGGACTTGCTCTTTATTTTATATTAAAAGATGATAAAAAATGGCAAACTGGATACATACTAGCCGGATCTGTAATCGGATTAATAGCAACACTAGCAGAAATGTTAGAAAACCTATTAACAATTATAGCAAAATAAAAAAGGTAATCATAAATTACCTTTTTTATTCATTATTTTCTAAATCATATATTTTATTTTTTAAATCATCAATTTCATTTTGCAAAGAATAAACTTGACCACTCAATAAAGCATTTTCTTTTCTTAAACTATCAATTTCATTATAATAACTTTGAGTACTATTCTCAATGTAATCCGCTTTATTTTGCTTTAACTTCTCTATATTTTCTTTAGAGGCATATACTTTTATATCAAATTCATCATAATAAATAATCTCTTTATTATTTATATCATCAATAATATCATTAATTAATTTAAAGACTCTAAAATCATTATAATTAACATATAACTCTACTTGACCATCATCATATTCATAAGTATATACATTAGAATTTTTAGAATGTTTTATCTCAACAACAATACCATCTATATCTTTTTCAATATAATCATCTTCTTCTGGATAAAAGAAAAATATATCGTTTGTCATTTCATAATCAAGACTAGTTACCTCATACTTATCAGTTTGTAAAATACTCTTATAGTCAAAATCCTTAATACCTATCAAACAAAATCCAGTACTAACACCAATCATCATTAAAGATAAAACAAAACTACTAACAAGTAAACTCTTTTTATTCTTTTTACTTATAATAAAATTATACAAAATCACTAAAATATCTAAGTTTATAATAACAAGCGAAATAATAAGTAATAAAGAACCAATAAATACAAGACCAGCATTTCTAAATAAAAATACAAGAGTTAACGCATCAAATAAACAAATTAATGTTAAACAAAAACATATCGCAATAAATATAACAAATAATTTAACAAGTTTTAATAAAAACTTAAACATAACAGAAATAAAATTAAAATAAGTATGTTTTTCTTCACGAAAAATAACTCTATCTCTTCTATTACCTTTAAATAAATTTTTTTTCATTCTCTCTTTATTTTCTTCTTTTACTTCGTTATTTGTTTCTAAAACATCATTATTTTTATCATCTTCCATAATTACATAATAGTCTAAATATCTTACCTTAAAAATATATAATATAATTGAAACACCAAGTATTAAACTCAATAGTAAATAAAGACCATTAATTAAAATATTATATACAACATAATAAATAGAATCTGGTAAAAAAGATATTAAACTTGAAACTATATTTTTAACAATAACACCAAGTATCAATAAAACTATAAATACAATTAATATTAATATAGCTTGTTCAATTATACATTTTACTTTATCTTTAAATTTCATTGATGAAAATAAGTTAATTGTTTTTGTAATATAATCTAAGAAATCCTCAACAAACTTATTTATATTAGATTTACTTTGTTTATTCTCCTCTACTTGTTTTAAATCTTGATTTAAAAGTTCATCAATATTTAAATTAAACATTTTGCATATTTGAAGAACTTTATCCATTTCAGGATAAGCAATACCACTCTCCCATTTAGATACTGATTGTCTTGAAACACCTAACTTATCAGCAAGTTGTTCTTGAGATAAATTATTCTCTTTTCTTATTCTTTTTAAATTATCAGATAAATTCATATTTCTCTCCTTTCACTAAAAATATATAAAATAAACTGGTTGCACACTACCAATTTTAAGTTGTTTTTTGTAACTTTTTGGTTGCAATTTAATATTCTATACGATTTCTTCATAAAATAAAAGACCTTAAATAAAGGTCTTATTCTTTAACTTCATTATTAACAGCTTCATTAGTGTTATTAGTTTTCTTTTTCTTATTATATTTATATAAAAGTACTATTAAACCAACTATAATTAATATCAATATTATTGATAATACTGGTCTAACTACAAACCATGAAATAGCTATAACAAATAAACTTAATGAAGTTCCAACTAAAAGTGAAACAATAAATACTCCGTTAACAACAATTTTTCCTAAGAAAGGAATAAAACTTGCTAAATAAGATATAAAACTTAAAATAGATAAAATTCCAAAAATCATTAATAATGTACCAATAAGTCTAAATATCCAAGTTTTAACAGAATTAGCAGAACTAAGCTCATTAATAAATTCTTTACCATTTAAAATAGATTCTCTTAATTCTAATATCTCATAATTAGTTCCCTCAGGTGAAAATTTTACAAATTTATTTTCACTTTGAACCCCCATAACACTAATATCACTAGCATCATTATATAAAAAACTTATCCTAACATCTCCAATTTCAGGTTTGTTTTCTTCTTCATATGTAGTAAACATTCCATCAATAATATTTAAATCCTTACTTTTGGCAACTTTTTCATCCAAATCAGTATACTTTTTATTAGTAGATAATTGTTGTAATAAATTAACATCAAGTATATATTCACCAAGATTTACATTACTCATATAAAGTTCTGAACTTGAGTATGGCATAGTATCTGGATTTACATGACCACTTTCAAAATTAGTATCATCAATTATTGTATTGCTCCAATTCTTAGTATACGTACATGTTTCCTTACCATTTTCTGAATCTTCACATTTTTCACTCCATTGATACATTTCAACTGTTCTAACTAATTTAGCAGTTTTAACTCCTACATTAAAATCTTGATCATAAATCATATCATTTATTAGATTTATTTTTCCATTTGTTACAACTAACTTCCCATCATTATTTTTATCTATTTTAGAAGAAGAAACTTCTATATAAGAATCTTTAGCAAGCGAAATAACTTTTTCAGCATCAACAGCACTTGCTTCATTAACAAAAAGTAAAATAATTGCGATAACTATCATAATAAAACCGCTAATTATACCAAACTTTTCTTTTCTTTTTTTAACTACCACATCTTTTTCCATATAATCACTTCCTAAATAAATTATAACATTAATATATTATCTTTTCATTAAAATTTTATCAAGTTCACTTATCATAACCTTAGAATTTAAAAGAGAATTTTCACAATGTCCCTTACCTTTAAAACAAATTATACTAGAATTAGAATAATTCTTCTTAATAAATTTAGCACTCTTTTTAGATAAATGTTCATTCATCTTAGTTCCATGATAATAATATATTTGACTATAAGAACTAACGTCATTTTTAAGTTGATATTTACATACCTCATCTAAATATTTAACAATTACTTCATTACTCATATTATCAATAACCTTACAAAAATAATCTAGTTTATCACGAGTAATAATACTTTTACATGCTTTATCCATTGTTTTTTTATCTCTACTTCTTATTTTATCAGAAAGCTTAATATAATTTTTCTTCATTTTATTATTTAAAAAATTAGAATAAGAAACTACTGGTGTACCATCAAGAATCAAATTACTAATATTAATTCTACCATTTTCAAATAACTTGCAAGCAACAATACCACCCATACTCATTCCATAAACACAAAAGATATTATTACCATGATTATTAATTAAATAATTTTCAAGTTCTAAAACCATTTTATCAAATGAAACAAAATCTTCTTTTTCACTTTGACTATGCCCATCTAAAACTGGAACAATTATTTGAAAATAAGGCTCGTAATAATTTATATATTCCTTCCATACTTGATAAGGACTTTGAAATCCATGTATTAAAACAATTTTGTTATTACTTTTATTACCAAATTCTAATATTTCCATAATTACCTCTCTATAGTATCAATTATACCAAATCAAAATAAAAATGTATTATTATTAATACATTTTTAATATTTTTCTACTATTTTCTTTTCCAATAACAATTTCATCATAAAATGAGTCATACTTATCATAATCTATAATATTTTTTAAATAAATATATAATTCATCTAAACAATCAGATTTAATTCTAGTTAACTTAGAATCATTTCTAACATTTATTTGAACAAAAAACTTATCAATACCATATTTATTAATAACTCTCTTAATTTCCTGATTATAATCATTATAAAATTCTTCAAAAGAATGAAAGTGTTCAAGCGAAATAGATTTTAAATTAATATCAAATGCAATATAACCCGTACACTCAGGAATACCAAAGTCTCTTATACACTCATACATAATACTAGCAGTAATAAACTGATTTTTACAATAACTAGCTATTTTTTCTGCTTCAGCCTGACTCCTTATATTACCTCCACCATATATTTCTTTTGTACATCTTGCAAAAGAAGAAAAATGAGTACCAGTACCAAAGTTAGAATTATAACCAATAACATATTGTTTAGGAGTTATTACAATAAAAGCACCATAATCAGAAATTACTCTTTTATGTTTTTCAGCATAATCTATAAATGAATAAAAATCAAAATCTCTTATCGAATCATAAATACTATAATTATAATCATTATAACCAGTTAATCTGTTTAAATAAAAAGAAGTCTGTAATTGCTCTTTTTCATTATTATTTTTCATATTTTATAACTCTTTCTAATTTAATAGTTTCATATACAGATTGAATTTCTCTTTTATCAAATTCTTCAATAATCTTTTCAAATTCCTTAAATTCATCAATAAACTTACCTAAATATAAAATATCATGTAAATCAAGTGCTTTATTTCTTATTTCTTCTTCTGCATCCAAATATAAAGGATTAATATAATTATATATTTCTTCTATAAATGTTTGACTTAAAACATATTTATCTTTAGAAGAATATCCTAAATTAGATGAAATACAACGCAACATCTCTTCTATCTTATCATAAACTAAAAGATAAGTATTTATACTACTATAATTATTATTTCTAGCATAAGCAATAGTTTCATCTATAACTTTAATAAAAAACGTTTTAAGTTTAGATTCATATTCAGAAATAATATTTTCAATCTCTTTTTTTATATCCATACAAACACTCCCTTCATTTGATTATATATTATAACATACAAAAAGTAGATTATTCATCTACTTTTTTACTGGAAAGAAATGTTACTTTTTCAGCGATAACATCAATACTATATTTTTTAGACCCATCTTTATCTTCATAACTTGATGTTTGAAGTCTTCCTTTAACACCAACAATATCTCCTTTCTTACAATATTCACAAGTATTTTCTGCAATAACATTCCAAAGTGTACATCTTATAAAATCAGTATCATATGTACCTTCTATATTTTTATATCCTCTTGGAACAGCAACAGTAATATATGATCTTTTTTTATTATTTTCACACACAGTTATCTCCGGGTCCGCAACTAGCCTACCTGCAATGACTATTTGATTTAACATATTACCTCCTTTCGAAGAGAATATATCATAATAAAAAATACTCATCAAATGAACAAAATAGCATTTTTCATATATAAACAAACACTAAAAAAACATTATTCTAATAGAAAAAAATAATTTTTAAAATCATATCATATATAATAAATTAATTATTAACAAACTTAATAATTTTATCTTTTTCTTTTAAAACACTTATAAAATAATCAACTTCATCATACGTATTATAAAAATACAAACTTATTCTTACTGTATCATCATTATTATTAATCATTTTAGCACAATGTTTACCACTCCTAACACATATCTTCATGCTATTTAAATAAAGCCCTAAATCACCAGACATAACACCATCCATATTAATAACTATTGTATTCCCAAAATAATCCTCATTATATATTTTAATATAACTAATTTCTTTTAATCTTTTAACAAAATACCTTCTTAAATCTATAATATAATTTTCTATTTTCTTTATACCAATATTATTTAAATATTTAATTGCTTCACTAAATCCAATAACGTCTGCTATATTAATAGTTCCTGCTTCAAATCTATAAGGAATATCAAGTAATTCAAGCTTATTAGAATTAAAATCTTTATTCATTCCACCACCATATAACAATGGTTTCATTTTCTTAAGTAATTCATATTTACCATATAAAATTCCAACGCCTGTAGGACCACACATCTTATGAGCTGAAAATGCAAGAAAATCGATATCAAGAAATTGAACATCAATATTCATATGAGGAACACTTTGAGCACCATCAATAACAACTAAAATATTTTTTTTATGAGCAAACTTAATTATGCTTTCAATATCTCTAACCTCACCATATACATTAGTAACATGAGCAATAGAAATAACTTTAGTTTTATTTGAGATATTATTTTTTATATCATTTAAACTTAACTTATCGGATTTAATAAACTTAATCTTTATATTTTTAAATTTTGATAATATTAACCAAGGTAAAATATTAGATGCATGCTCATTACTAGATAAAAGAACTTCATCATTATCATCTAAATAATTGTAAAAAAAACCAAATACAATTTGATTTAAAGAATCAGTAGTATTTTTAGTAAAAATAATCTCATCTTTCATTTTAGAATTAATAAATTTGTGAACAACTTCTCTAGTATTATCAATCTCATCATCTACTTTAAAACTAATATCATAGTCTCCCCTATGAGAATTAGAACAATATTTATAATAATATTCACATATTTTATTTACCACACAATCGGGTTTAAATGTAGTAGCTGCATTATCAAAATAAATAATATTATTATCATTAAAAATATTAAAATCTTCTCTATTCATACATTCACCATTATATTTTATACATACATTAACTAATTATTTATAATAAAAGTACAATTATGTTATAATTATATTAAAGGAGTTGAAAAAATGGATTGTATATTTTGTAAAATTATAAAAGGAGATATTCCATCATATACTATATATGAAAATGATTATGTAAAATGCTTTTTAGATGTTAACCCTATCAGCAATGGACATACTTTAATAATACCTAAAACTCATTTTAAAGATATTAATGATATAGATGAAAAATATCTACTTGAAATAAATAAAGCTGCAAAAATTGTAGTTAAATTATTAGATGAAAAATTATCTCCAAATGGATATAAATTACAACAAAATAATGGAAACCTACAAGAAGTAAAACATTATCATCTTCATGTAGTACCAAGTTACATAGCAAATCAAGAAAAAGATAATGTATCTAATATATATGATAAAATAATAAAATAAATTGTTTAAAACTATTATTTATTGTATAATATGATTTAGAAAAAGGAAGTGTATTATGGAAAAGAAAACATTATTTATATTATGTGGTTCAGTTATTGCATTTTTATTAATATTATTGTTTGGAGTACTATTATTATCAATATTTAATCCTAAATATTATACATACGAACAAGCTGAGCAATTAATAAAAGAAGCAACTGAAGAATACTATCAACTTAATCCAGCAGGATTACCAGTAGATGATGGTAAATACAATTTATCATATGAAGCATTAGTTCAAGCAGAACTAATTAAACCACTAAATGAAGTATTAGAAGATGGAGACACATGTTCAGCATCAATAACAATTGTAAAACAAGAAAGTATTTATTCATACATACCAATATTAAATTGTGGAGATGCTTATACAACAAGATCACTAGTAGATAAAATACTAGCGGACAATCAAGTTGTAACTCAAGATAGCGGTTTATATCAAGACAATGGAGAATATTATTTCAAAGGAAAAGTATCAAATAACTATGTAGCATTTGGTTCATACGAAAAGAAAAACCAAGAAACTCCATTCTTATGGAGAATCGTTAGTATTAAAGATAACGAAATAAAATTAAAAGCTATGAGTAACATCGGAACAAAAGTAACTTGGGATTCAAGATATAATACAAATGAAGGTAAAGAATCAGGATATAATGATTTTGACTATAGTGAAATGAAAGATGCACTTAGAGATTTAGAAACAACATTTAATCATAGATATGAAAATGCACAAATTGATTTAAGTAAATTAAAAGCATCAAATCTATGTATTGGAAAAAGAGAATTATCAGATCCATTATCAAAAGGAAATTTAGAATGTACAGCATTAAGTAAAGATAAATACTTCTTTGGAACTATTACACCATATGAATACATGAGAGCAAGTACAGATAAAGATTGTGTAAACGCATCTTCTCTAGCTTGTCAAAATTACAATTATTTAGCATTAACTGATTCAGAATGGACAGTTACAGCAGTTGGTTCAAATAGTTATGGAATATTCGCATACGATGATGATGAATATGAAATCTACAAAGCAAATACAGCAAAACATATATTCCCTACTATTACATTGAGTGAATTTGCTTATTATAACGGTGGAAATGGTACAGCTGAAGATCCTTACTTAATTAGATAATTAAACATATAAAAATACTATTGAAAAACTTCAATAGTATTTTTTTGTGCTTCAGTTTGTTGAACAACAACTCTAGTAGCTTGAACTTGACTAGCTTCCTCAAACCACTGATTAGCAACTTGAACATTAGTAGAAGTTGGAGTTGGATCAGGTTTATCTATTTTAGCAAATAACGGTATTCTAAACGCACTACCAAAACATAATGCATGACCAGGACTTAATGATTTTAATTTTTCAACGTCATTTTCAGAAACACTATGTGTTATATTTTTAACAATATTTATATCATCGGGATGGAACATTCTAAGTGTAATAAAATTAGAACATTGACTAAGTGCAGTATTAGAAAGTTCACTTGGTCTTTGAGTAATTAATCCAAGTAAAACACCATATTTTCTACCCTCTTTAGTAATTCTATCAAAAATATTATATCCAAGAACTTCAATATCACTATCATTTTGAACATATCTATGTGCTTCTTCTAAAACAACTTGAATAGAAAACTTTGAATTATCCTTTAAAGATATAGCATAATCTAAAAATAACTTAGCATATATTTTAGTTAATGTTTTTGCAAATCTTTCATCAACATAATTTAAATTGAAATTTACAATTTGAACAGGCTCTTCTCTGTCTGATAAAAATAATTTCTTTATGTATTCTTCTTTAGAAATGTATTCTTCAACATCAAAATATTTACCATATTCACCATTAATAATATTATCAAGTCTTACTTTTAAAATATTGTTTAAATCATATACTTTATCACTCTTTAAAACACCTTCACTAATTAAAGCAAATTCAAAAGCATAATATAAATCTCTTAAATGATACTTCTTAGGAACCATATCCTTAGTAAGTTTTAATTCATTATCAATAAACTTTTCAATATATTCAGTAACCAACTGAATAGCATTAATTTTACCACTCTCATCTATTCTTAAACATTGTCTTAATGTTCTTGTATAACCTGGTTGAACTATCTCACAATCAAGACTAATACTTCTTGTATGGAAAGTAGTTAAAACAGCAAAAATTTGATCTCTAATTCTAGCTGGTTCTTTACCACTTGTTAAAATATCCATAACTGCTTTAGCAATTATATTATTTTTATGAGCTTTAACATTCTCTTCATCTTCAGTAAATAAATAAACATATTTTAATGCTTTTTCTATTAATGGAATTTGAGCTGGACTATCACAATTTAACAATAAAGCAATATCATCAACTTCTAAATAATATGGTGGAATTTTAACTATCTCATTCATAGAATTAACATCAGTAGTAAGTGCTTTACATCTACAATACTTAGTTTGATTAATTCTATTTAATGCAACATGATATTCTCCATAAACATCAAATAAAGCAAATTTTGCATTAACTGGAATATATTTTTTTCTATAAAATAAATTTTGAAAAAGTCTCGCTACAGTACAAGATTTACCACTACCAGTGTTTCCTAAAATCGCATAATGATTAGAGAAAAAACTATCCATATTAGCAGAAATATTAAATCCATCATACGTAGAACTCTTACCAATATATAAACTACCCGGAGTATCAATTTCTTGAGTACCAACTAAACAAGCAACCTCATCCCTATTTACAATTCTAATAACAGAATCATATAAAGGTTTATGAGTCATACCAGTTTGAAATCCTCTTTCAGAAAATTCTCCAACTAAAATACATTCAACATAATCTGCTGTAATTTTAATTATTTCACCAACAATTTTATATTTACTTTCAAATACAATGTGAACACCAACTAACGCAGATTCAACTCTATGAGTTAAATTTTCTATTTTAATATTATATTCATGAACTTCTATAATTTTTCCAAACATACTAAATCCCTCTATTCTATATAATATTATATCATAATTAAAATCAATTACAAACAAAAGAGAGTCAAAATTTAACTCTCTTTATTAATTATTTTTTAAAATATTTAATCTAGCTATTTCTCTTTCTAAATCTTCTCTTTCTTTATTAACAATTGCTTCAGGAGCTTTATTAACATAATTTTCATTAGATAATAACTTACGTCTTCTTTCAATAGAAGCTTCTAATTTAACAATTTCTTCTTCAATTCTTTTCTTTTCTTCTTCACTATTAGCACTATTATCATAATAAATATCTAATTTATAATCATATAATTCAACTGTTAATTTATCATTATAATTTGATGAATCAACTATTTTATCAGTTAACTTTAACATCTTATTTAAAAGTTCATTATTATTATAATCAATAATTTCAAATTCACTACTTATCTTATTTTCAAGTTTCTTATTTCTAAATAATGTAATATATTCAAGTAAATTATCTACTTTAATAGTTTCTTCTTTAAATACTAATTTTTTATCATATTTTGGATATTCAGTAAGTAATAATAAATCAGCTTCTTTATTTTCGAAATTATCATATAACTCTTCAGTAACAAAAGGCATAAATGGATGCATCATTTTAACAATAGCAGTTAATGTATAAAGTAAAACAGATTTTGTTTCATTTGATTCACTAAACTTAGACATTTCAATATATTTATCACAGAAATTATCCCAAATAAATGAATATAGTTCACTTCCAGCATTGTTAAATTCATATTTATCCATACATTTAGTTACTTTTTTAATAGTTTCATTTAATTTAGTTAAAATCCACTTATCAGAATCATTTAGATTTTTTAAAGAATAATCTTTTTTATCAAAACCTTCAAGTTTCATTAAAACAAATCTTGAAGCATTCCATACTTTATTAATAAAATTCCAAGTAGAAGCAACTTTATCAGTATCAAATCTAATATCCATTCCCATCGCACTTGTAGTAGTTAAATAGAATCTTAAAGAATCACATCCATATTCATCAATTAAATCCATAGGATCTATTCCATTACCAAGACTCTTAGACATCTTTCTACCTTGTTTATCTCTAATTAGACCATGGATAACACAATCCTTAAATGGACGTCTACCAGTTTGTTTTAAAGATGAAAATGCCATACGAGCAACCCAGAAGAATATAATATCATAAGCTGTAACAAGTGTATCTGTTGGGAAATATCTTTCTAAGTCTTCAGTAGTATTTGGCCAACCTAAAGTACTAAATGGCCATAAAGCACTACTAAACCAAGTATCAAGAACATCATTATCTTGAATCCATCCCTCACCTGGACACTCAACACATACTTTTACTTCATCATCCTTATACCAAGCAGGAATTCTATGTCCCCACCATAATTGTCTTGAAATACACCAATCATGACAATCTTCCATCCAATGTCTTAAAATCTTTTCAAAACGTTTTGGATAGAATGTAATATTTTCTTCCTTACCATCTTGAGCTTTAAGTAAATCTTCACTCATAGACTTCATATCAACAAACCATTGTTTAGAAAGATAAGGTTCAACAACAGCATCTGTTCTCTCAGAATGTCCAACACTATGAACCATTTCTTCAATTGAAATTAATAGTCCTGATTCTTTTAAATCTTCAAGTAATTTTTCTCTACATTCTTCACGAGTCATGCCATTATATTTACCCGCATTTTCATTCATAGTAGCATCTTCATTCATTACTACTACTCTCTCTAAATTATGTCTCTCTCCTACTTCAAAATCATTAGGATCATGTGCAGGAGTTATCTTAACACAACCTGTACCAAATTCAGGATCAGCATGTTCATCCCCAACAATTGGAATTAATTTATTTACAACAGGTAATATAACATTTTTACCAATTAAATGTTTATATCTATCATCTTCTGGATTAACAGCAACAGCAGTATCTCCAAATAAAGTTTCAGGACGAGTTGTAGCAACGTCAAGATATTCTTCGCTATCTTCAATAAAATATTTCAAATGATAAAAAGCACCCTTATCTTCTTTATAAATAACTTCTTCATTTGATAAAGCTGTTTTAGCAACAGGGTCCCAATTTATTATTTTTTCCCCTCTATAAATTAAACCTTCTTCATAAAGTTTAATAAATACATGATTAACTGCATTATTAAGACCCTCATCTAATGTAAATCTTTCTTTTGTATAATCAACCGCTAAACCAAGAGTAGCCCATTGTCTATGAATATTATCTCTATGTTCATCAGTCCATTTCCAACATTCTTTTAAAAATTCTTCACGACCAAGTTTATATTTATCTTTACCTTCTGATTTAACTCTAGCAACAACTTTTGCTTCAGTAGCAATAGCAGCATGGTCCATACCAGGAAGCCATAAAGTATCAAAACCTTTCATCTTTTTATATCTAATAATTACATCTTGAATACTTCCATTTAAAGCATGTCCTAAATGCAAATTACCAGTAACATTTGGAGGAGGTATAACTATACTAAATGGCTCTTTAGATTTATCCCCAGCTTCAAATGCTTTTTTATCAACCCAACTTTTATATTTTCCTTCTTCTACTAACTTATGATTATATTTCTTGTCTAGCATTTTCTATTCTTCCTTTCATATATTCATTTATTTCATTTAAATATGGCATAAATAATTCTTTATTTTTAAAACTATCTATCATTTTACCTAAATAATTTTCTTCATAAACTCTTCTAATTGAATAATCAAAATTCAAATCATATACAAGGGCTAACTCCATAACCACTCTATCATTTTTAGTAACAACATCTTCCTTATTTATAAGTTCATGTTTTTTAATACTATTAGCAACCTTTTCACTAATATCAGATTCATCACTCTCAATTTCAAGAAGTCTTTGAGTACTAAAAGAATAAATAATATCAAGTTTATCAGCATCACGTATTATTTTGCTATGAAGTATCTCTTTTTCACTTAATCCACTTTCATCAAGTAATAATTTATTATGAAACTTAATAGCTGTTTTAACAATATCATAATATTTTTCATCAAGTGTATACTTAGCTATTTCTCTTTCATCAAATAATATTTTGACGCCCTCATCACCATGATCAAATGACCTATGTTCTTCAAATGTTTTAAAATCACTCCATTGTCTAAATCTAGCAACATCATGTGTTAAAGCAATAAAAGAAGCAAGTTCTTTATCTTCTTCATCCAAATTTAAACTTCTAGCAATCTCTTCCGCTTGATGAACAGTTCTATAAGAATGATTATATTTATAAGCAATCATATCCTCATTCATATCATATGACATAACAAAATCATCAAAAACATCAAAATTCTCATTCATATTCTTTCCTCCAAAATAAAAAGATGACACCAAAGGACGACAAAGTCGTGGTACCACCTTATTTTATTCTCTATTTATTTAACGCATAATCACGTAATATTTTACTACTATTTCAAATATTAAACTCACAAGCTACATTCATTTATTTCATTTAAGAAAAGCTCTCAGCCAATGACTTTTCATCTCTAATAAACTACATAAACTACTCCTCTTGGTCTTCGTTTGTGATACTAAGTATACTCTAAAACATATATTTTGTCAAACAAGTTTTAAAGAATTATCATTACTTTTTCTATATTCAAATTTTTTACCACAAATAGGACAAAATTCTATAGGATAATAAGCAGAATAAATATCATAATATGTATTATATATACCATTTTCATCATACCATCCATTATCAACAATAATATCTTTCTTTATACATATCTGACCATCTGAAACATCTTCCAAAGGATATTTTAAATTCTTATCTGCTGATTCATAATTATTTAAAAAACCAAGAATTAATAATTTATTAGCACAATCGCATACATTTACAATTTCTAATTTACTCATATAAAAAACCTAAACTTTCATCTAGGTTTAATATATCATTAATAATAATTTTTTTCAATTACTATCTATATGCTTCTTCAGGATGATATCCTTGTAAATGATCATGATTTTGTTGTTCACCACTATATACTTTAGTCATATCTCTAACCATAGTACTTCTACCACCCATTACAACATCTGGTCCATCACCAGGTGTATAATAATCATACTTATTAACTGCTAAGTGAGAATAACTTCCTCCTGATTCTAAAATGTATACTTGACCATTATTAGGGTCATTATCATCTCCAGTATTAACACGAACAATCATACCAGTATGTCCTTCATAAACAAATACATCACCGGCTGTAGCTTGTGACATATGAATTCTATCACCGAAAGATTTAAATCCATTAACACCTTCCCAGTGGAATCCTTGAGGATTATCACTCATTGGATCATCAGCTGTAGCTACATTAACTAAATAAGAAACCATACTACAACAATCTCCACCTGAACTCATTTGATAAATATTATTATATTTTTTATCAAATACTTGATTTGGATCTACACCACTTTCAGGACTAAATGTATATTGATCACCATTTACAGAAATCATACTAGTACCATAACCATACATATATTTTAAAGAATGTTGACCAGAATGCTTATAATCAAGTACATATCCTTTATCTTTACACATATCAATAAGTAAAAGACCTACGTTAACAGCAATTTCTCTTTCATTGCTACATCTTGAAACGATATCAGCAATTCTTCCGTTAACATAATCAATACCACCCTCATCAGCATATAAATCAAAAATACTTCCTTCCCAAACAGGTACACTTCCTCTACTTGAAAATGCACTTAATTCATCTAAATTAAAGAACACATCAACTACACCATCATCAACAATTGATAAATCAGCAGGTGGGAATATTTCAGCATCTATACCAACAAACTTAGATAATAATCCAATAATTTCCTCTCTTAATTCTTTTCTCTTTCTCTCATATTCAGCTATTTGAGTAGATAATGAAGAACAATTTCCACAACCATATTTTTCTTGTTCTTCACCATGTCCACTTTGACAACTAGCTCTTTGAGAATACAAACGAGATAATGTATTACATATTTCAATATACATATCTCTCTTTGTTAAAATAACATCAAAATCATTTAAATCACTAATACATTGATTTAACTTACTCATAGTATCAGTAAGTTGTTGACTCTGTGCTTCATACGCTGAACCACTCCACACAGAATCGAAACCTAAATTATTTATATTAGTAACACTATTATTCATGCTAGATGTATCCATATCATAACTCCTTTCTATTCATATATTTATCTCTTACTTTGTTGTTCACCACTATAAACAGAATCCATACTTCTAAACTCTGTACTTGCGCGATGCATTTTATATTGTCCATTTCCATCAGGTGAATATGTATACTGATTTAAAGAATAACATGTTTTTGTTCCACCTGATTCAGCTACAATTACAGTACCATGGCCAGGATTATTAGGATCTTCATAAATTGCAACAACCATACCAGTGTGACCATATTCATTAACTATATTTCCATTTGCATCACAACTTGGAGCAATAAATATATCACCTGGTTTAACTTCACTCGTAGGTACTGGCTCACCATAATTATTTAAACCATCAACCCCTTGCCAAGCAAATCCCGTAGGATTTGGAGCAGTTGGATCATCTGCTGTAGCAACATTTAACAAATAAGAAACTATAGCACAACAATCCATTCCTTCTTCCATTTGAGTAATATTATTATAATCCTTATTATAAACAATACTTGGATCATAACCATTATCATCTTCTGGATGATAAGTATATTGATTTGTTCCATCAATCGAATTAATCCATCCATCTATTCCACCTTGAGCACCTGGATTTTCATAAGTTAAACAATAACCTTTATCACCAGCAAGTTCTAATAACTTCAATGAAACATTAACAGCAATTTCTCTTTCTGAAGAACATTGAGAAACTACCAAAGCTATTTGTTCATTAACATATTTTTCACCACTATATGGTATTACATTACCGTTCGCATCATATTCATTATACAAATCGAATAATGATGGTGAACCTGATAAATGCGCAAGTCCACCAGGTCTTGAATAAATAGCCAAAATTTTATTCATATCAACAAAATAATCAATATTTCCATCATCTATATTAGATAAATCCATTGGTGGTAATATTTCAGCATCTATACCAACAAATTGAGCAAGTAATCCAATAATCTCAGTTCTAAGATCATGTCTCTTTTTCTCATATGTATTAATTTGCCCATTTAAATATGAACAGTTACCACATCCATTTTTTTCCTCTTCTTCACCATGTCCACTTTGACAACTTGCTCTTTGAGAATAAAAATCAGATAACTTAGCACAAATTTGAATATACTCATCTCTCTTTGTTAAAATAACATCAAAATCGTTTAAATCACTAATACAATCATTTAATTTATTCATAGTATCTGTTAATTGTTGACTTTGTGCTTCATACGCTGAACCACTCCATACAGAATCAAAACCTAAATTATTTATATTAGTAACACAACTATTCATCTTAGATGTATCCATATAAACTACTCCTTTTAATAATTTTAAAAAACCATACTGTTATAAAAACACTATGGTTAATATTATTAAGCTCTATCTTTTTTATTAATGATATCTTTAACTATTTCAGGAACTTCCTTCATAGCATTATGACAACCTTTAGCTTTTTGAGTAAACTTACCACTATCTGTTATAAAACCACTTGCAAAATTACCTTTGAAATAATTATCTAAATCATCAACAGTTTGCTCATAAGCTTTAAGAATCTCAGTTGCTTCATCATTTAGATTATTAATTGTATTTCCCCAATCAGCAAGTTGTGCTAAATCAACATAAACTTGTGACGCATCTCCCGTACTATTCATTATACTCTCCTTGAATAAGCTGTTTCAAATTCTAAAGCAGCTTCTGATTTTTTTTCTAAATAAGAAATATATCCAGTCATTGTTTGACTAATTCTATCATATAAACTCATATAATTATTACAACAATCAATAAATGCAGTTTTTAATTCAGTATCTATCCAAGCATTTGAACTAGAAATATTACTTATCAATGTTTTAAATTCATTTATTTTATCTTCATAACTTGATTGAGTTTTCTTTAAACTATTAACTATTAAAGCAACATTATCATAATCATGCATATATCTATCAACCATATTATTTCCTCCTAAACAATTTCCAAAGAATGCATATTAAATGCATTCTTTAGAATATATTTTTTTAATAATTACAAGATGTATGATTTCTAACACCTGCTAGAGCATCACTTACAGCTTGGTGAACAATACTTGAAGTATTTCCTAAATATTGTTGGAATTCTCCACTAGTATATCCACTAAATTGACTTGTAGCAGTAATTTGTGCTATTGGATCCATTCCAAATTGACTCTTAAAGTTAGAATCTTCACATCTATTTAATATTGCCGAAATAACAGACATAGTTCCATCATATGTACCATCAGATTCAGCAGCAACAACAGCACACAATAAATTATAATCTTCAGTATTTAATCCATATGACATATTACCTGTAGTAACTGTATATCCTGCTTCTGGATTATTTGTATAATTACTTACATCAACATTTGGATCTCCTACACCGAAACTAATATCTTCTGCCTTAAGTTCAACAGGCTCCCATTTTGGTGTTTCAGGTTCTGTTGGAGTACTAGGTCCAGGTGTTCCAGGATCAGGTGTACTACCTTCATTTTCACCACTTCCAGGATTTGGATTTTCAGGTTCAGGATTTGTTCCAGTGCCTGGGTTAGTTCCAGTTCCAGGATTTGTTCCAGTACCTGGGTTAGTTCCAGTTCCTGGATCAGTTCCAGGTTCAGGATTTGTTCCAGTTCCTGGATCAGTTCCAGGTTCAGGATTTGTTCCAGGTGTTTCCATTTCTGGAGTTGTTAAGTCAGGATTAACTCCAGGATCTTGATATTGATCGAAATCTTGTAACTGACTTGCATATGTATTAACTGTTCCTTGTAGTGATTGCAAAGCACCAAGAACACTTGTTAAATTGTTACTAATTAATTGAGCAGCACCTTGAAAATTCATACCATCAATATTTGTAACACCTTTTAATTTACTTTGAATCGAAGTAACTTCACCTTCTAAACTAGTAAGCTCATTACCTAATTTAACAGTCAAATTAAGTAATTCAGACTTACTACTTACGTTTGTTGTTTTCGACATTTTCTCACCTCTATCTTAAAGTAATTATATCAAATAAAAAAAACATAATCAATTATTTAAAAAGAAAAAACATATACTTTTCATATATATGTTTTTTCTTAATTATTATATAAGTACTAATCTAGTACCATTTTTAATATTACTATATTTAACAATAGCATTCATATCATACATTTCACCACTAGATTTATTATACATACAAGGAATATTATCACTATAATAACCTCTATTTAAATCAGGAATAGCTTTTTTCAAAATAGTAATTAAATCATGTATTCTTCTGTCAATAGGTATAAGAAGTTCATATTTCTTATCAAGTATTGGCATTTCCATAATAACATATACTCTAAAATCCATAACTTACTCCTCCGTATAAAAATCTAATAGTTTCACATAAGTTGCAGTACCTCTATCAACATTATAACCAAAGTCGCCAGGTATAGCAGCTCTCGTTTCTTTTGTATAAGTAGATGACTTAATTGTAAATTGATCTGTAATACCAGAACCAACCCAAATTGCATTTATTGGTTGTACACCGTTTCTATAGAAATCTTCATATTCATATAATTTAATTTTATTAACTGCATCTGAGAATACAAATCTAATATTTTTATTTGACTTAACTTTTACAAGAAACTGTTTGAATTCCCTATCAAGCCCACCAGATAAAGAATTAATAAATTCTTCTATTCCATGAATTATAAATACAGATGTTCTATCAGTATTCTCAAGTTCAGAAACTTGCTTCATTTTTTCAAATGCCTCAGTAGAATTTAAAGAATAATAATTTTTAAATTTAGAAGCATCTTTAAAACTTTCAGATTTATCACAAACATATAAATCAATTGATACTATATTTTGGAATACTTGTGCAAGTGAACTAGTAAATTTATCAAGCATTGATATATCTTGTGCAGAAATTAATGAAATTAAACTTCTATTAAAGTTAAATGTACTTGTTTCAAGACTTTCTTTAACAATACCAATAGGTACATTACTTAATGTATCAATATGACTTTCAATATCTTGAAGTCTTACATGATCTGGAAGAACAGCAATCTTATCAGCTTTCTTAGATACTTTTTCATTTAATTGAGCACAAATATTTTTAATAAATGTATTAATATTCTCCCACTTATATGGATAAGCAGTTTGGAATTCAAATACACGTCCTCCTATCTTACATAAACCTCTTCCTCTAACAGGAGTTGGTGTCATGCCACGAATAGGACCAAGAATACTTGCATAGTCACCTTCATCATTAAATTGTAAACATAATTGAGTACCAAAGTTTTGAGATGTTTTACCTCTAACTGCATTTATACCAGTTGCACTTATTACAAAGAATATACCATACTTCTCACCCTCACGGCTTAATTGAGCAATAACATCAATATATTGTTCATATGTTTCACCAAGAACTTCATAATTATTTACCATAATCATAATTCTTGGTAATTTCTTACCACTATTCTTTATATAAATATTATAACTACCATTATAAGATGCAAATAATTTCTTACGTTTTTCAAGTTCTTTAGTAACTTTATTAAATAAGTTAACAAGCTTTTCTTCTTGATTTATAAATATTACATCTCCAACTTGAGGAGCTTGATTAAATGTACTAAACATCTCACTACCAAAGTCAACTACATAAATATTTAACTCATCAGCAGAATGATTAATAATCAAACTATATATGATAGATGATAACATAATTTCTTTATCATCAGCACCATATATTAAAGTATTACCATTTTCACTAAAATCAAGAACTAATAAATCTTGTCTTTGATTATTAGGATCATCATATTCACCAACTACAGCTTTTAGATCATATTTTTGAGCAAAGAAAGCATATTTTCTCATCAAATTAGTTACATATATTTCAGCTGGAATCTTATCTAGCCATAATTTCTTAGCAACCATATTTTTTTCACTAGCTTTATCACAAATATATTTTAAAATATTTGGAAGTTCTTCCCCTTGAGAAGCATGTTCAACTACACTAACTGTCTCAACACTTCTAACAATATCACCTATATCATTTAAGAATGAAATGTCTCTATCAACTATTTTTGTTATTTTATCTTTTGGAATATATTTTGTTCCAGCATAAGCAGATTGTCCCATCGCAAAATAATCATTATAACCAACTTGCAAATAAAATCTACCAGCTTTCTTAATAGTAACAGCATCAGGACACTTAATAACATCCATAGAATCTGCTCTTTCTTGAACTTTTAAACAAACTTTAAATTTAGAGTTTGACCAAATTTGATCATCTACAATACCACTTGGCTTTTGAGTAGCAAGAATTAAGTGAACACCAAGTGAACGACCAATACGAGCAGTACTAATTAACTCGTTCATAAATTCAGATTGTTGACTCTTTAACTCAGCAAACTCATCTGAAATTATAAACAAATGTGAAACAGGTTCTTTTATTTTACCATTTCTATATAACTGTTGATACTTATAAATATCAAGAGTACTTTCATTTAATTCAGCTTTTGCTTTATTAAATAATTCTTGTCTTCTCTTAAGCTCACTTTGAATTGAAGATAAACTTCTTTTAATTTCGGCTTTATCTAAGTTAGTAATCTTACCAGCTAAATGTGGAAGTCTAATTCCAAGAAGCGGATTTTCAAATGCACCAGTAAGTCCACCACCTTTGTAGTCTATAAGTACAAATGAAACTTCATCAGGATTAAAATTCAAACACATAGAAAGTATATACGTAATAATAAATTCAGATTTACCTGAACCTGTCATACCAGCAATCAAACCATGAGGTCCATGAAACTTTTCATGCAAGTCTAAAGTAAATAATTCACCATCAGCACGAACACCAATTGGAACACCTAAACTATTAACAGGATTATTACTAATCCATCTATCAAGAATATTTAATTGTTCTACTCTACCAACCTTATACATTTCAAGAAATCCAACAGAATTCTTTAAATCATTTAATACACTTTCTGTTTTAATAGGAATATTACTTAATTTTTCACACATAAGTGGAAAATTAACATTTTCAAAAGAATCCATTGCAAATCCTTGTTGATTATTTTTATTCAAATCATTTGTAATAATTGCACTTTTTTCACCATCTGCTGATAAGAAATGAGTAATTTCATTTGGTAAATTTGCAATTCCATTATTAAGTACAATTAAACCAAATCCTAAATTTCTTTCTTCTTTTAATATTTTGTCAATAATTTCTAAATTTTTAATTTTCTTAATATTATCAACAATTAATAAATAATACGGTTGAACATTTTTATAATTCAACGAAGTTTCTACTCTTTTTCCACCATCACTTTCATTATATTTTCTTGCAGTAAATGTTTGTTCTAAATAGAAAGATAACTTAGACATATCATCATAATTTGTTGCATAAAATCTTATATCTTTATTATCACTCCATGTATGAGGTAACATTTTAAAGTTTTCCCACATATCACTACTCGTATCATTAATCATAAATACAAGTTTTAAATCATTATATGCTTGATAAGTAGCAAGTTGTAAAATAATACTTTTAAGCATTGTTTCTTTATATTGCTTCTCACCAATTAAAACCATTTTATTTCTTTCTGCTAAATTAATTGTAACAGGACAATTAGGAATATCCTTAGCAGTTTCAGCAGTTTGTTCTAAATTGTCTTTTAAATTATCCTCGGCCATTGTAAAATCTTCAACAGAATATTGCAAATTTATTCTTAAAGGGATTGTACCAATACCTAGTCTAACACTCATAAAGTCATCACTTATTATTTGTCTTTCCCATAAATTTCTTCTTCTTTGAAGTATTATATTTTGTATATATTTTGGTTCAGGATAATTTTCAACTAATATTTGATGTTGATTATGTTTAATTGTAGAAATTTTATTTCTCTTTTCTATTAAATAATCACCATATTTCTTTTGTCTTTTTTCTTCATTTTTAAGCATTTTCTTCTTGTTATATTTTTTTAATAAACTAGGCCATAATAACACAGAAGAAATCATCGCAACAGCAATAACCACTGAAGGTAATATTTTAATCCAAGTACTATCACCCTTTGTAACGTTTAAAATTGAAGTAGATAAAGTAACAATAGAAGTCATAGTCATTGTAAGCATTGGTCCAACAGTTAATAAAACAGGTGTATCATCAGGTTCTTGCTTGCCAGGAGGACTATCAATTCTTAAAATTTCTTCAGTTATAGAAGTAACAAATCTTGGTTGTCTAGAGTAATAATCATTTTCATCATACAAAACAAGTGAATCATCCTCTTCCGTAGCAAGTAACTCTTCAGAATACTTTGGCATTTGCCTTTTTGCAAGAGCAGTTGAATTAACAACAGCACGACCATTATTATTATTTATAAGAATATAATCATTTAAAATAATGATTGTATAGCCAATAATAAACACTTTATCTCCTGTTTCAAGTCTCATAGAAGATATTTTATTACCATTTACATAAACACCAAACTTAGTATCAATAGCATCAATTTTAAATCCTTTTTCATCTTTAGTAAGTGTTGCATGTTTTAAAGCAATATAGTGATTGTCCAAAACAATATTTTGATCAGTCCCACGACCAATAGCAAACTCTCTATTTTCAATTACTGAATATGATGTATATGTTTTATCATTTTCTTCATCTACATATAAAAGAGCTACCGTTTCAGCACTATGTTCTTTTATACGTAGTTGATATATCTTATTAACAGCAAGATTTACATTTTTAACTCTAATCTCATCATCATTTAAAATATAACAAACATCACTACTAACTAAAGACCAATAATCTCCATTTCTTTCAACTGATAAAAGATCACGTTCATTATCATTATAATCAACATCTTTAATCCAATAAAGATTAATATTTTCATTTGGAAATTTATATTTATATAATTTTTCTTGTTTAATTAAAACAATTTGCATTACATATCCCTCTATTCTTCTTCAACACTTACATCTTCAATTTCTTCTTTATCTTCATCTTTTTCTTCACTAAGTTCTTCCATATCCTTTTTCAAAGATTCATCTAACTCATTAATTCTATTTTTTATCTCTGTTATCCTATCAGTTATAACAACTCTCTCATCTTCAAATGATGCTTTAGTTCTTCCATAATAACCATTAGTATCATCTGCTAAAGCTTGAAACTTATTATTAATTCTTTTGTTTTTAACAGACGAATTTATAAGTTCAACACAATCATTTAGATTTCTTTTAATACTTGATATATTAAATTCTAAATAATCAAGTTCACTTAAACTTTTCTTATTAGAAGACAAATCATCTTCTAATATACTTATTTCTTTTTTTGTATTTATAATTCTATTATCAGCATTTTTATCTTCCATATATACTCCTTGTTACTATATCCCATATTATATTAATTATAACATTAAAATAAATTTATAAAAAGTACTTTTACAAAATAAAAAGAGTATTTTTAATACTCTTTATCCTCTTAATGAATCTGCTTCTGAAGCAAGAGCTTTTTCTGTTCTAGCAGTAGCTTCTGATGCACCAGTTAACATTGCTGAAAATTCATCAACTAATCTAACATAATCATCAAATTTTGTTTTTAATGAATTAAATCTATTTCCTAAAGATTCACTTGCATCTCCAACAAATACATCCTCAGCACCAACTCTTTTCATTGATGCACCAAAATCAGAAAATATATTTTGCATACTCTTTGCACATTCACTTATTGTATTAGCACCACTACTTACACGTTCATATGTAATATTTGTACTTTGTCCGTCCATAATTTCCTCCTAACCTCTATTTGTATAATTATCAATTATATTTTGTTCATTTTTAACAACTGTAGCACTAGTAGTCATACAGTAATTAGCATAATCATCAATAACTTTTTTCATCATATCTAAATCATCACGACTATCTCTAATTTTTTGACCTATAGCCATAGCAGCTGGAGAAATATAACCACTTGATAATAACTCATCTAATGTAGAATAAATTTTTTCAATATTTTGACCAAACAAACCTGCCTGATTTTGAATAGAGCCACCTTCTTGTCTTAAAACAGCAGGATTAGCTACGAATAAATTTGACATATTACCTCCTTATTATTTCATATATCTTATAAGTTAAGTATAACATTATAAAAAAAAATAGTAAATCTATTTTACATTTTGTGTAAAAGAAAAATACTATTTCTAGTATTTCTTAAATTTCTAAACTCTTATTATAATTTTTAATTATAAATAATCCACTAGCCAAAACAAGCATAATTGTAAACATTAAACCAATAATATTTTTAACACCTGTTTTAGGATTAAAAATATCTTCACCCCATTTTACTTCAAGTCTAACATTTTCATATCCCATTTTAAATTTATCTTCACTAATAGTCATAATACCATCATCACTAACTACAATATCTTTTTCAGTAAGTTCAATCTTTTCACCAGACTCTGTAATTAATGTAACACCTTCAAATTTATATCCATTTTTTGGAAATACTCTAAAACTAACAAGATTTTCATTTTCATTCTCAACAATTTCAACACTACCCTTAGTTTCTTCTTCAGGTAAAACTACATTATATTTAATAGAATCTTTGTCAATCTCAATTATAGGACGAACACCAGCACCTAAAGCAACCTCACATCCATACGCATTACATAAGTTACCAAGAGTATCAACAAAATACATATAATCACTTGAATCATTATAATTAATACTACCATCACTGTTAAAAAATGGAATTCCTGTTTTTGTCCAATAAGTTGTATTATATATCCATTCATAACCTTGTGGTAAAAATTCTTTTATACTACCAACTATATAATATTCAGTTTCTATTCCTTCTCTTTCTTCCCATTCGTCTATATTCATCGCCCATTCTTCAAGTGGTAAATTTTTATTAGTTAACTTCAATGTTAAATTATTTAATTCTTTAACAGACATCATATCAAAACTTATAACATTACTTCCATTTTTATTTAAATAATCTTTATATGAAGACATAATATCAAAAATTGACATTCTATCATTACTCGTAAAATCAGAAAGATGAACATCATAATCTATAAATGTTTTATTACCATATACACTACCAAATAATTCATCAAAACTACCATCAAAATGGTAAAGAAAATCACTTAAAATACCATATTCAGGAAATTCAGGATTACCTTTTTCATCACCATGAGCACCTATAGCTTTATAATTTTGCTTAATTACACCTGAATCTATTTCTCTATATATATAATATATATATGAATTATCTTCATTTTTATTATAATCACGAATATTAGTATAACCTTTAAACTCATCTTCATTAAACATATCTTTGCAATAAGAAGAACCTAAACATAACTCTTTAATTTCATTATATCTTTCTTCAGTTATGATTACCTTATTATATTCATATCCAACATCCAAATTATATTTAGAAAGCATTCTTACACTATCTTCTTTATCTTCAATAACATAAAAATGTTCCCCTGCACAATCTATTTCACTTCCTATATCTTTCCCATTACCACTTACTATTGTGCATTTCTCACTAGCATTTATCACATAAGGTAAAAACATAATCATTAAAAATAAAATCAATTTCTTTTTCATACATCCATCCTTGCATATTATTAATATCATATATACTAAAATAATATCATACCACCTATGTTGCGTCAATTTACAGCATATTGACATCTATTCAATAAAAAAAGAAACTACTCTTCTGTAGTTTCTTCTTCACTTTCAATATTTAATTCTTTAATTATTCTTTCTATTTTTTGTCCATATTCAATTGATTCATCAAAAATAAATTTTAATTCAGGAGTATGTCTCATAACTAATCTTTGAGATAAAATACTTCTAAAAAATCCAGCAGCATTATTTAAATCTTTTTCAACTTTTTCTCTATTATCAAAAGTTGTGAAATAAACCTTTGCAAAAGATAAATCATTTGATACTTCACAAGCAGTAATAGTAACACGTTTAAAATCTTCATCCCTAGCATCTTCTAAAAGAATCATACTAAGTTCTCTTTGGATTTCACTACCTGCTCTTTCACCTTTTAATTTACTCATTATTTCTTCACTTCCCTATTTTCAAATACTTCAATCATATCTCCATCTTTAATATCTGGGAAATTATCTACAACGATACCGCAATCATAACCACTCTTAACTTCACTAGCTTGGTCTTTTTCTCTTTGAAGTGATTTAATTTTAGAAGTAGTTACTACGATACCATCTCTAATTACTCTACAAAGTGAATTATTTTTAACAACACCACTTGTAACATGAGAACCAGCAATATTTCCGATTTTTGAAAAATGGAAAATTTGTCTAACTTGTGCTTCACCAAGAATAACTTCTTCATATTCAGGATCAAGCATACCTTTCATAGCAGCTTCTATTTCTTCTACTAATTTATAAATAATATTATAAAGTCTAATTTCAACTTCATACCCTTTAGCAGTATCTTTTGTACTCTTAGCTGGAATTACATTAAATCCAATAATGATAGCGTTAGATGCATGTGCAAGAACAACATCACTTTCTGTAATTGTACCAACACCACTTCTAATAACATTTACTTTAACACCTTCAACATTAATTTTTAAAAGTGCATTTTTAACTGCTTCTTCGCTACCTTTAACATCAGTCTTAAGTACTACATTTATTTCTTTTCTACCTTCTTTAATAGAATCAAATAATTCATCTAAACTTAATGCTTTATGAGCAAATCGCTTACTCTTTTCAGTTTCTTTTCTCTTAATAGCAACACTTCTTGATTCTTTTTCACTTTCAAACGCCATGAATTTATCTCCAGCTACTGGAACATCTTCAAGACCTGTTACTTCAACTGGTTTACTAGGTTCGGCACTAACAACTTCACGTCCAGTATCATCTCTTAAAGTACGAACCTTTCCGTGATGAACACCAACAACAATTGGGTCACCTAATCTTAAAGTACCATTTTGAATCAATAATGTAACAACTGGTCCTTTATTTTTATCTAGTTTAGCTTCAATTACAGAACCTGTAGCATATCTATTTGGATTGGCTTTTAATTCCATAACTTCACTTAAAGCATTAATATTATCTAAAAGTAAATCTACACCAAGACCAGTTTTAGCACTAATCTTACAGAAGATAGTATCTCCACCCCATTCTTCAGGAGTAAGACCAACTTCAGATAACTCACTCATTATTTTATCCACATTAATATTTGGTTTATCTACCTTATTAACAGCAACTATAATTGGAACACCTGCAGCTTTAGCATGATCAATAGCTTCTTTAGTTTGAGGCATAACACCATCATCAGCAGCAACAATTATAATAACGATATCAGTAACACTAGCACCTCTTGCTCTCATTTCAGTAAATGCAGCATGTCCTGGAGTATCTATAAATGTTATTTTTCTTCCATCTTTTTCTACTTGATAAGCTCCAATTGCTTGTGTAATACCACCTGCTTCACCAGAAGCCACATTAGAACTTCTAATATAATCAAGTAAAGTAGTCTTACCGTGATCAACATGACCCATAATTGTAACAACAGCAGGTCTAAGTTCTAAATCACTTTCTTTATCATTAATTACATATTCTTCAAAATTTGTAATATCAGTTGTTTCTTCTTTAACAAGTTCTTTATTATATTCAAGAACTACAACACTAGCATCATCAAAAGAAATAGCTTGATTAGAAGAAATCATAAGACCCATTCCAATAAGTTTTTTAACAACTTCACTAGCACTAACACCCATAGAAGTAGCTAAATCAGCAACACTCATTCCTTCTTTATATAGAACAACATTACTTTCTACTTCTTCTTTATTACTTTGAAGTTTAGTTTTATTCTTATAAATATTTTTCTTTTTTAAAGATAATTCTTCATCTTTATTACTTCTATTATTATCTTTCTTTTTTATTTTTTCTTTAACTTTAGTATGATTATCTAATTCAAGATTATAAGCCATAGCTGCTTCTTCAGCTCTATCTTCAAGTTCAAACTTATCAGCTAACTCTTCAGATAAATTGTTTTCTCGACTTGCCATTTCATTATCTAAAACAATTATAGCTTCATCATCTAAAATATCATTTTCATTTTTATAAGAATAACCTAGTTCCTTTAATTTATTTAATACTTCACTTGAATCAACACCTAATTCTAAAGCATAATCTTTAACACTCATTAATATTCCTCCTTTTCTATATTTTACTTAATAAAGTTTCATATATTTCATCTTCTATTTTAGTATTTAAATGACGTTCTAATATTTTAGTTTTTTGAGCTTTCAAAATAACATCTCTATCTTTCTTTAAATAAGCTCCTCTACCATTAGCTTTATTAGTATCATCAACAAACACTAATCCTTCATTATTTCTAACTACTCTTAGTAAATCCTTTTTTTCACACTTTTCATTACTCACAACACATGTACGTAATGGTACTTTTCTCTGTTTCATGATTTACCTCCTATTTATATTTATTTGTTTATTTCAGCGTTTATATCTCTTAATGTTTTAATATTAATTGTATATTTAGTTAATTTACTAGCAAGTTTAATATTGATACCTTTTTTACCAATAGCTAAACTTAAGTTTTCATCATCAGCAATAACTAATGCTTCTTTTTTCTTTTCATCAGTTATACTAACATTTAAATTTTTAGCTGGACTTAATGCATTAGCAATAAATTCTTCCATATCTTGACTATACGCAATTAAATCTACTTTTTCTCCTCCAAGTTCATTAATTATATTAGCAATTCTTCTTCCTTTTTCACCAATACAACTACCAATTGGATCAACATTTGGATTTGTAGAAGCAACACATACTTTACTTCTAACACCAGCTTCACGAGCAACACCACGAAGTTCCAAAGTACCATCAGCAAATTCTGGTATTTCATGTTCAAATAATCTCTTAACAAAACCATAATTCTTTCTTGATACTAAAATAAGTGGTCCCTTTGGTGTAGCTTCTATTTTAGTAATATAAACTTTAATAGAATCACCCATAGTTAACTTTTCACCTGGAATTAATTCATTCTTAGAAAGAATACCACGAGCTTTACCTAAATCAACATAATAGTTCTTAGCATCTTCCATAGCAAGGAATCCAACCATTAATTCGTCTTCCTTATCTTCAAATTCACTCATGATTTTTTCACGTTCAGCTTCTCTAATTTTTTGAAGAACAACTTGTTTAGCAACACTAATAGCTACTCTACCAAAATCTTTTGGAGTTACTTCTTCTAATATTTCATCTCCAACTTGGTAATCACTATTAATTTCTTTAGCTTCACTAATTTGTAATTCATTTAAATAATCATGTTCAACTTTTACTTCTCCAGTTTCTTCATCAATATCATCGTCATCATCATTATAATCTTCAACAATAGTAGTAACTTTAAATACTTTAATTTCACCAGTATTTCTATCAATTAATACTCTTGAAGCATAATCAGCTTTTTCATTTTTTCTAAATGCTGTTGATAAAGCAGTTTGCATTGCTTCAATAACAACATCTTCGTCAATTCCTTTCTCTTGAACAATAAAATCTAAAGCTTTTTTAAATTCTATAGATTTTGCTTGTTCTAAATCTTCTTTTTTCTTAGTTCTCATCTTCTAAACTTACTCCTTTGCTTCCTACATCTAAAACATAATCTTCAATTTCTAAATCTAACTCATCGATAATTGGATTTACAATATGAGTTGCTTTAACACATAAATCTAAATCAACACCATTTTCACTATCGATAGTTACAAACAACGTCTTTTCTCCATCCTCTTCACCAAAACGAACCCCAATTAATTCTATATTCTCTTCATTAAGCGGAGCCTTTATTGCATTGAATACTTTTTCTTCCATAATTCCTCCTTATATAAATTAAAGAGTGGACTTATGCCCACTCTTCGTTGTCAGCCCTATTATAACATAATAAATTTTATGTTACAAGGGATTTTTTATTATTTTATTTACTATAAGAAATCGCACCTCTTATACCATTATATATATTCCAAACATTCTCAATTGTAGTTGTTTTAGAGCCTCTTCTACTATCTGCCCAGTTAGAAAATGGATCAAGAAGTACCACTTTACCAGGATCACTAGAAGGAGCTAAAGTCATATAATGACCAGGCACTAATATTAATACAGCATGTCCACTATTTAACTCATTCATAATGTTTTTTCTTAAACTTTCTCCACTACCGCCTAATGTTTTAGCTTTTAAATTATAATATGCCATATTAGAAGAACTTGTAAGTTCGCCCACACTAGCTGCCCCATAACCTCGTCTTGTATATTCACCCTTAGCAATATTAATATTTCTCATCTTAGAAACTACTGTTGGAGGTGTTATAGAGAAATCTTTATTAAGTCCTGCTGCAATCATAGAAAATGATGTGTATCCACAAGAAGACGAACAAAGTGTCGCCATTCCACCATTAGGACCTCCACCAGTATCATACTTTATATTTCCCCATCTTGAATCACATTGTTGATAATGAGGAAGACCTAAAGTATTCTCTATATAATTACCTCCAGAACTATAATCGCCAACAAGTTCACTCATACTAGCAGAAATTTCTTCTAATTCTTTTTCAAGTTGTTTTTTTAACTCTTTATCTTCAATTTTCTCAACTGCATCTACAGCTTTAGAATAATCACTATCACTTTTAGAATTTCTTACTCTCTCTACTAATTCTTTTGCTTTAATAACTAAATTTAAACTTTCCAGCTCTTTTTTTAGTTTTTCTTTTTCTTCTCCATCACTCATATCATCTAAAGCACTAAGAGCTTGCTGATAAGAAAATTTATCTAAACTTTCTTTTAAACTATTTACTCTAGTTCTTGCTCTATCATCATAAGCAGCTTGTATTTTTTCAACTGTCGCACTATCTAAACAAGACTTATAAGTATAATCCATTGTAGTTACACTAATAATAATATTTACAAATGTTGGAACCAAAAATAATACCAAACTAGCTACAATTCTTGATATTGAATTACTAAACGCTCTTTTTAACGCTCCATCATTTCCTTCACTAAGAGCTTTTACAAACTCTATCATAACAAAAATAACTAATAATAACGGTGCTGCTATTTGAAGAGCAACTAGAAATAATTTAAGCATTCTTAAAATACTTAAAACTTCAGGATTATTACATATAGATAATAAACCTATCATAAAATCCACTCCTTACATACCTAGATAAGTTTTTGCCACTTCAAGAACTCTTTGTAACTCAGCTAACAATGTATTAAAATTAGTATTTATATAAACCATATCATTAGCTTCACTCTTAAGTTGATGTTCATATGCCATATTAGCAAGTCTTTCAATTCCTAAATATAAACATTCTCCTTTTAAATTATGAACAATTATAGAATAATTTGTCATATCATTTTCATTTTTATAATTAACAAGTTTATTAACTAAACCTTCATTAACAAAATCACCTAAGATTTCATCATACATTTCCATGTCGCCTAATGAATCTAAAACACTATCAACATTAAATCCATTAACCTTTAAATAATTTACATCTTTCATATACATCTCCCAATTTATTATAACATCACTAATTACTTTTTTAAACAAATCTTAATTAATTATTAAAAGACATAATTGTCCTTAAAAATCTATTATTTAACTCCTTCACTTTTTAATACTCTATCTATTAATATATTTTTATATTCTTCAGGTAAATCATTAAAATATGCACTAAATCCCCAAACTCTTACTATCAAATTAGGAAACTTATCAGGATTATTTTTTGCTTCAATTAACGTACTACTACTTACCACATTCATCTGCATTTCAAAAAAACCATTTTTAATACTCAAAATTATAAAATTTAAAAAATCATCATAATTACTATCTATAAAATCAGGTGAAACAATATAATCCACAACATTAGCATTAAATTTATTAATTGAATAATCAAGCTGAGAAGCAAAATTAATAAGTTCAGTTGGAGCTATCCCATCATAAGATATATGAACATTATATGGCGTATTCTCACTTCTTCCATCTAAAGAAGACTCACTATTATAAGAGGTTGTAATATATCCTGCAGAACTCAAACCAAATTTAAAATTTCCACCAAATTTATTTTTATATTTTTTAAATTCATCAGAAGTAATATTCATTATTTTATTAGTTAATTCTATAACATATTTATCATCATTACCAAATTTTTTAACTATTTCCAGTCCATCAAAATCATTATTAATTCTTCTATTATTTAATTCTTCTAAAGTATATCTTTTATCATCAAATACATATTTCTTAATTATTAATAAAGAACTAATTAAATTACTTATCCCAACAGATAAAACACCTACATTATTATATCTAGCTCCACCATGTGCAATATCTTTATTATTAAAAACGCAGTCATCAACAAAAATACTTAATAATGGATCTTCTTGAAAATCTATACTATTTATATATTCAACTATATCTTTAACATAGTAATACATTTCTTCCTTATATGCATTTAATAATTCATCAAATGATTCAAAAATAGTTAAATCATAATTATTTAAAATATATTCAAGTGGATATAAAAATCTTAAATCTATCAAATTATTTTGATCAAAAGACGAACCTATTATCAATGGTTCCCAACATGCAGATACTCCATAATTATAAACGTCATCCTTGGAATAACCAGCTGACAATAATGATTTAATTATAATATCATCATTTGCAAATAATGGAGAACCTATACCTGTCTTAATACAATCTATAGAACTTTTAATTATTTCTTTAGGTGTTTTTTTACTAACTCTAAGTAATATTTTTGGATCTGGTATTTGTAACTCTTTAACTAAATCAATAAACATAAATGTTAAATCATTACATAAATAATTTCCATCTTTATCATTCCCACCTAATATTATTAATTGTCCAATATCTCCAAGTAACTCATTACTCTTATATTCATAATCCACATGTAATACACTTAAAAAGTTACCTAACATTTCCTTAGCAGTTTCCTTAGTAATAACATTTAAATTAATATCATTTATATAATATTCATAAAGAATTTTATCAAGTCTACCTAATCCCATTAACTTATGACCAGTTTGCCATAATAACTGATTATAAAACAATATTCTTTGAAGTGCCTCATCAAAAGATGAAACATCATTACTAATAATTCTTTTAAAATATTTTTTTAATTCCTTTGTTCTCTTATTATTATCATCTAAACTACCAATAACCCTATTAATATAATTTACTATTGAATGAAATAATATATCAATATGTTCCAAATTACTAGAATTTTCTCTAATACTATTTAATGATAACATCACCTTACTATAATCAATAGGCATATTTTGAATCATTTCTTTATCTATAATTAATTTCTTATTATAATCTATATAATAAAAATAATACGTATCATTATATTTTATTTCTAAACTATCAAATAATTTAGCTGTTTTTTTATAATACTTTTTACATTCTAAACTCTCTCTTGTAATACCAATATTATCAACAATATCATTATAAAACTTTTTACTCAATGTATTAACATATTTATCTCTATTTTCTAATAATTCATTTCTTTTATCAGTAAAATCATAAAGTGCAAACAAATCTTCATCACATTTATTAACTAATATATTAGAATAATTATGAATATGTTTTTTTATTAATTTATAAGCTTTATCTTTTTCATTATTTTTAATTAAATATTCATAATAAGGTATACCTTTTATAAAATAAAAATAACTATCTTCCCAAGGTTTTGGTGATTCAGCATAATGTGTTAAACAACTATCTATTTTAGCTTCTCTTTCAGGTCTTAATATTTGATAATTATAATCAGTACTTAATAATTTCATATTTTTATAAAATAAAATATTTATTAAATCTTGATCATGTTGCACCAATCTATCACGATATTCTGTTATACAATCAATTATAATTTGTTCGTTTACAATCTTTTTATACTCATCTATATTAATTAATAAAACTCCCGAATTAATATATTCATTTTCAATATCAAGACCAAGATTATAATTAAAATCAGGATTTGTTTCATAATTCATATTTATACATGCTGCAATAGGTTTTCCTTCAAAATCCGCATTGTATAAAGGTAAAATAGAACCTCTACAAATAATATCACAATCTAAATATAGAATTCTATCTATCTTTTCCTTAATAAGTAAAGGTGCAAATAAACGAATATAAGCAGTAATACTTAAATAAGAAATTTGAAGTGGTAAATCATATTTAGATGCATCAATATAATAAGTATGTACATTACCATAATTATTAGAAACAATAAATTCTTTAAATTCATTTATTTCTTTATCTTTTAAATCACAATAAACCAAGAAAATATTTAATTTATTTTCATTATACATTTTTATAGAATTTATCAGTTCATAAGCATGTGGTAAATAATTACCATCCGTTGTAATAAGAATATTAATTTTATTCATATTAAATACTTCCCTTCATATTAATTTACTTACTTTTCACTAATTAATTTTTCATATAATTCAGTTCCATATCTACAACCAAACTCTTCTAAATCGTTATATATAAAATCTAAATCATTATCCTCGTCATATATATTTTCCATTTGTTTATTTTCTTCATAAATAAGCCAATTTATCATCTTAGCATAATTAATTGAATGTTTAATAATTAATTCTTTTGCGATTTTTTTTCTTCCTGTTTCTATTAATAACTTATAATAAGGAATTCCCTTTAATACAAATTCATAACCCTCATCCCAAGGTTTAGGACTACCAGCATAATGTACTAATGCAGCATCCACTTTTAAAGGATTAGATATTATTTGATAATTATATGTGTTATTAGCAATTTTTACATCCTCATAAAAAAGCATATTAAAAACATCTTGATCATTATTTTCTAATATTCCACTATTATCACTAATAAACTCTATTAACATATTTTCATTAATATTTTTTAAATATTTTTTCATATTAAATATCAAAACACCTGAATTAAAATAAATATTATCGTAATTTAATCCAAGATTAATATTCTTCATATAATTTTCTTCATGAAACATATTTTCACAAGCAATTAATGTTTTATTATCAAAATCTATATTATAAAACTCTTCTATTGAACTACAACAAATAATATCAGGGTCTAAATATAACAATCTATCAATATCATCATTTATTAATAAAGGTGCAAATAATCTAATATATGCTGTTATAGTTATATAACTTGAATTAACATGGAAATTATAAGAATCAATATCAAATTTAATTATATTTAGTTTTCCAATATTATTATCACATATATATTCTTTTATATTATTAATATTTTCTTTACTTAAATTCGAATATACTAAAAAAATATTAAATAATGATTTATTATTTTTCTTCAATGAAAAAAGTAGATTATAAAAATAATCTATATAATTATCATCAATAGTAATTAAAATGTTCATATAATTCATAATCTACCTTCTACTTAATTGTCAATTTCTAAAAGTTGATTGATATTCAAATAATTTTCCCATATTACTTCACCAGTTTCAAAAACAATATCATCAACATTCAACAATTTTATATCATCATTTAATTCTTTAATAACATATATATACTCTTTTAATAAATCATAGTCATCTATATTAATATAAGTATAATGAAAACGTACAATTAATGAAATAACATTATATAATAATAAATCATTATAATTATCTTTAACGTATTTATATCTAAAATATGCCATTTCTATACTATCTTTAACATTTTTTTCATCATAATTATTATCAATTGAATCAACTCTATTTACATAATTATAAAAGAATTTATTAAGAAAAATAATAGAATCAACATTTTCTAACGTTTTAATTGATACATCAATATCTTCATATTCTCTTCCTTCTGGAAATCTTACATTTTCAAATGCTTTTTTAGAAAAAAGTTTAGTCCATAAATAAACCCTAAGTTCCTTATCTAATAAAATACTTTTAATAGCTTCTTCTCTATTTAAAATAATATTTTTATAGGGAAAAGTATAATCAACAAAATAATCTTCTCCATAAACACGATAAAAATTACATGTTGCAACATCACAATTATTATGAATTAAAGCATTATATAATTCCATATACATATTTTCATTTATATAATCATCACTATCAACAAACCCAATATATTCACCAGTAACTGCATCAAGTCCAGCATTTCTTGCAGATGCAACTCCACCATGTTCTTTATTGATAATTTTTATTCTACTATCATTCTCTAAATATCTTTCACATATTTCTAAAGAATTATCTGTTGAACCATCATTAACAAGAATAATCTCTAAATTATTATATGTTTGACTAACTACACTATCTAAACATCTAACTAAATAATTTTCACAATTATAAAAAGGAATAATAATACTAATTAATGGTAACTGAGTATTTTCTTCTTCATATTCTTCAATATTAATTTTACGAGCGTTTAATAAATAATCTTTTAATTCAATATAAAAATCATAATCAATACTTTTAATAAAATTAATGAATTCTTTTATTTTATCAACATCAACATTTTCAAAAGACAATAATGTGTCTATTTCTGCTTCAGCCATATATATTAAACGATTATCAATAGACAATCTAACTGTATCATTGAAACTATAATAATTATCTCTAAAAAAAGATAATAATTCTCTAAAAATATAATCATGTTGTTTTAAATGTTTTTGATATCCCTCAATACTTGTAGATTGACCTGCTCTACCAGTTCTATAAACATATAAATTTTTATTAAAGTAAATAAAACTATTAACAAATAATAATGGAAAAATAACATATTCCATATCAGTATAAAAACCATTACTTAATTTTATATTATTATCTTGTAAAATTTTAGTTCTATAACTTATTGCATTCATTTCTGGAATATAATCATAATTAATAGTATCCATTACTGTATCCTCTTCATAACCAAGTTCAGCAGTAAAATACACTTTTTTTTCAGCATCATCAAAATAATCCATTTTTGTTAACACCATATCACAATCTATATTTTTTAATTGATTTACAACATAATTAAGTGATTCTTCATTAACAAAATCATCAGCATCTACCATTTTTATATACTTTCCAGTTGCAACCTTTAAAGCAGCATTAAAAGTAGAACCCGGACCTTGATTCTTTTGTTTTATCAATTTAATAACATTAGGATACTCAGAAATATACTCTTCAACAATTTTAACTGTATTATCAGTTGATTCATCATCTACTACTATAACCTCAACTAAATCTTTTACGTCTGAATTAACAACCGAATTTAATGTATCCCTTATATAATTTTCCATATTATAAGCAGCAACGCTTATAGATAATACCTTTTCCATAAATAAATTCCTTTCAAACAGTTTACAATATTAAAACATAACTTACCCGGTAACAATTCTCATCAAGTAAATACCATATTTATCTCTTACTATATATAAAAAATTGTAACATACATAATCACAATTTGTAAAGCAAAGGGTATACATATAAATGATAAAAAGACAACAAAAAAGCACACGTAAAAAGTGTACTTTTTATTTAAATATAATCTTTCTATAATAATTATCTAAACCAGAATTCTTACCTAAAAATTCAGGTATTTGAGCAAATATATAATTATCCCACGTATTAGCATCCATTAAATGAATTTTACCTCTATTATCTAAACATAAACTCCACTCTACTTCTTTAATTTCTTCAATTTCCAAAGCACACTTAGTAACATAATCAATCATCTCATCCATCTTAGGAATCTCATAATTAATAATTTCCATATCATAAATATTATATTTAGAATTTCTCAAATGCCCTTTAACACATGATTTCTTAATATCAATATATCCCCTAATTACTTCTCCATCTTCCTTAAAACTAACATATGAACTAACAAGATCAACTTTACCATTATTTATCATAGTGACAAAATTAATAACAACTAAATTATTACTAATCTCATTAAGTTTTTTATGTTGAATTATATTTTTTTGACATAATAATATTTTATTATTTTTAATTTTTTCAAATACAAAACCAACACCTCTAAATTTAGATAAATCATAAACTTCATATGAAGAAACAAAATCTCTGTTTGCGCTTCTACATAATACTTTTTTATTTTCAAGTAATAATTCTTCAAATCTTTTATAACTAATATCATTAACATTAACAAGTTCATATTTAATATAAGATTTAAATCTATTTAAAAATTTATTTTTATTTTTAATAATGCCTATAATATCTTTTTTATATAAAAATCTATTATAAAAATTATGCTTAATTTCATTTAAAAAAGTTTTTCTCATAGTATGACTCATTTTATAGAATTCTAAAACTTTATATTCATCAATATTAACAAAATACATTAAATAACAAATAAACATATCAATCAATATAACAACATATAACTTATCACAATCAGCTTTTACACTTCTTATAACTCTATCTAAATGATTTAATTTTTTTTCAGTATTTTTTAAAAAATTTCCAATTTTTTTACTCATACTACCACCCTACAACCATATTATATATTTTTTAATTTTAAATATCAATAATGTTTGACTTATTATTTTTACTAATATATAATAAATTTCATCATGTTTTTACGGGGGTATTTTATGCAAAAAGATAATAATACAATCGCATATATTTACAAAAGAAAAATTATAGATGAAGATAACGATTACATAACTTACACATATACTCTTGAAGGAGTTGCAGTTGGTAAAGAAGAAGAACTTGGAAATTATTCTTACACTTTTACACCTGATGCAACAATGTGTTCAAATGAAAACTTAATCAATAAAACTTTTGTGTCAATTGATGACCCTGCATGTCTAACTGAAGAATATGTCTATTGTTTCCCATCATATTTAACAGATATGAAAGAAGAAGAAATACAAACTATGTATGAAAAATCAATAGATGAAACAATGGTTATAAGAGATTACATTCTATGTCAAGTATATACAAAAGGTTCAACATCTATTAACACACAATACATTGATCCAGAAAGATTTGAATTAACAGATATATCAACAGATGGAATTGAAGGAATAATTTCTATATTTGCAAACAAACACGACAAAGTTCATGAAGTAAAAGAAATTATAAGAGACTTATATGACATGCCTGATATACATGATCCAAAAACAAAAGAAAACCAAATATATGCTAATGAAATATATCAACAAACAAGCAAAACAGTTATATGTCAAGATGAACAAATAAAAGAAATAGCAGCAACTATTGCTAAAAACCAAAGAATAAAAACCCCTGCATTAAAAGATAACTTATTAATATGTGGACCAACAGGAGTTGGAAAAACAGAAATATTTAGATGTATAGGAAAACAATTAGATATTCCTGTTATATATGAAGATTCAACGGAATACACAGCTGCAGGATATGTTGGAAAAAGCGTAACAGATATGCTTTACAATTTATACTTAGCTGCTAATGGAGATATCAAAAAAGCAGAACGTGGAATAATAATAGCAGACGAAATAGATAAAAAAGTATCAGGAAATTCACAACACGAAGTATATACTACTGCAGTATTAGATGCACTATTAAAAATGTCAGAAGGACACAAATATCATATCGAAACTAAAAATTGTCAATTTGATATAGATACATCATTCATAACATTTGTATTCTCTGGAGCATTTAGTGGAATCGAAGAATTCAACGAAAGAAAAAGAAAGTTAGGTTTCGCAAGCCAAGAAGATGAAGAAGAAGCAGCTAAAACCACAAATTCATATACAGAACAAAATCTTATAAAATATGGATTAAAACCTGAATTTCTAGGAAGAAACACATTAATTGTTATGAATTCTCTTGATATAGAAGACTTCAAAAAAATAATAACTGAATCTGACAAAAGTGTTTTATTATTATATAAATATTTACTTGAAGAGATTGGTGTAAAATTAATATATGACGAAAGTTGTATAGAAGCAATTGCTATCAAAGCAAAAGAACTTGGTGTTGGAGCAAGAAGTATTAAAAAGATAATAGAAAAAGCATTCAAAATCATTAAATATCAAGTATTCTCAGAACAAAAATATTCAGAACTAATAATAACACCAGAAACATTTGAAGATAATACAAAATTCACATTAAAATAATAACTCATTAACACTTATCACATTAAACCCACGACTCTTAATATAATTAAGTGTTATACGAAGTTCATTTAAATTATTATAAGATTCCTTAATAAATATAATATTACCCTTATTAAGGAATTTTTTTATGTTTGAAAATAAATCAATATCTATATAATTAACTATTTTTAAAGTATTAAAACCATTTCTTTCACATTCTTTTAAATTATCTTCATCATAATAAACACATATAACACTATCAAAATAATCAACATTATTCCCTTTATAAACCAAATTAGTTTGACTTCCCTCATAATAATCATTAACCATTAAATTATATTTAATGTTAAATTCATCAAATATTTTAATCATATCTTCATAATAATTATGATTTACAACATCAATAACAATGCTTATATTCTTTTCATGAATATTTCCACTAATAATATATTTATCTAAATTATCTCTACTATTTAAAATACATTCATCCCTCATAAACACGAGTTTATCTTCATTAAATAAACCACCCTTCATATTCGAAAAACTCTTTTCTTTATCAACAAGAATACCATTATAACCTAGAATAATACCCTCTTCACTTATACTTCCCTCTATACAATATCTATTATTAACTCTCGCATACTTATCAATTTCATCCAAAATATAATTATTATTAACAGAATATTTAATTAATCTATCTGTATATATATAAATAAATATACATATAATAATTAATAATATAAATTTAAAATATCTCATATTAAAGAATATAAAAAAACATGTAATTTATACATGTTTATATGTAATCTTTTTAACAAGTTCCATTTCCTTATCAATAGTTGGTTTTACTAATCTAGCACTTTCAAAATCTTCACGACTAATACCAAGCATATTAATAAGTTCTTCAAAATCACTTTCTTTTCTACTTGTAGTAAAATTAAATAATTGCTTTAAATATTTCTCTCTATCACTCTTACATAACTCATTCATATTTAAAGATAGATAAATACCAAGAGAATATTTCATAGCTTCAATCATATTTGCAGTATCACATGGAAAACTTCCATCTTCAAGCATATCCATTTCATTTCCCTCAGGATCAACATATTTTCCATTTGCAGAAACAACATGTCCTAAATGATCTAAATAAAATGACTCTAAAGCATTAACATTTCTATATTCACTCATCATTCCTCTACCCATAGAATAAGTATCTGCAAGAATTACATGAGCATCTTTAGAATAATAATTACAATCTATTAAATATTTTAAAAAACCAATTTCAAAAAAACATGAAGGAACCTCAGTTAAAATATCTTCAGAAGAAATCAATCTTTTTGATTGAGGAAATAAAAATGTTTCTGAATCAATCGCATGACCAAGTTCATGACATAAAGTAGTTAATGTTAAAATATCATATCTTCGTCCCTTATCAACTGTAATATATCCATTTTTCAAACAACTTGATTCAATAAAAACACCTGTTGTAGTATTAAGCATTGAAGAACCAAGTTCAATCCTTCCTTCATCTATATATTTCTTTACAATTTTATAAATTTTATCACCATATATAGAAAAGTATGAAAGTAATAATTCGGTAAAATCTTTTTTACTCATACTGCTGATTCTAAATGGAGGCAAATAACTAAGATACTCTTTATCATCAAAAATACTCTCAAAACTTTTAAATCCATTTAACATAATATCTTTATTAGTATTATAAAATTTACATACATTTCTAATAATATTTCTCTCTAAATCTTGAATTATTTTATATACATCTTCAGACATAATCCTGTCTTCAACGAAGGTAGTCTCACCATATATATTTTTTAAAATATCATCATAAGAAGCAATAATAATATACTCAAGCGCATAGTTTTTCTTATTATACTTTCTCATTAATAAATGCTCTAACTTAGCAATATCTTTTCTTAATTGTTCTTCACTTATATTCATAATCTACTCCTTTATATTATGTTTCCTCTTTAAAAGTTTACTTACTTCATCAAACTCCGTTTCAAAAGTACAACCATTTATATACTCTATGTCATCTATACCAGCCATACAAATCAAATCAACAAAATTACCCTCGTTACGAGAACAAATAAAATCGTTAAACTTCTTCATATATTCAAGATAATCTTTTCCCATAACTTGATTCATACCAATACCTAAAACTCCACCAAGAGCATAAACAAAAGCATTACTATTTTTAATCATATCACCTATATCCGTAGAAAACATGTTTCCTTCAGTATAAATATCAACCAGCATACATATCTCATAAAAGGTTTGTTTTATAAACGCAGCTCGATAAAATAATGACTCATCACATTCAATTCTATTATCCATTAAATATTTTATAAAAGAATATTCAAAAAACTTTGAAGAAACTTCTTGATAAATATCACTATAATATTTTCCCTTTTTTTGTTGAGGATGATAATAAGTACCATAATCAACAGCATGACCAAGTTCATGAATTAATCCAGCAAGTAATTTAATATTATTTTCTTTTTCCTTAACAACAATATATCCACTCTTAAGCAGTAACGAATTATAAAAAGTTGCATCAGTATTTTTTTCACAAATACCACTTCCTGTTTGAATTCTCGCTTCATCAAAGTATCTTTTAACAACATTATAAACTCTGTCACCAAATAAAGAATAAAATCCAAGTATAATATCTTTTACTTCTTTATCTGTAAATTTTTTTTCACATGGGTAAAGAGTATAATTAAATATATCAGTATCTATACATAAATTGTAATAATTAGCAAATAATATTTTAAATATCCTCTCATCTTTTCTAACTCTATCAAAAAATAATTCAAGACCTTTATTATTTTCTCTAATAATTTTATTTCTTAAATAAGGATGTTTATAAATAATTTTACTACAATTAAAAGCTTGTCCAGTTAAATCATATAAAATAGTATTGTAAGCAGTTAAAGAACGACTCTCATCACTTTCTCTATCTTTACTTACACCATTATACAAACTACGACCTAATTTCCAAACTTCATCAAATAACATAGATACATCAATATCCATAACATCATCCCTATTCTTTTATATTATATCTTTTTTTCATTTGTTTTAATGTTAATTCAATATTTCTATTAAGAATATCACCATTTATAAACTCATTACTATTAATACCCCCATTTTGAAGCAAAGTAACAACATCAGCTTCATTACGAGAAGATATTAAATTCATAAAATATTTCATATATCCTTCTCTATCATTTCTAGCAATATCATTCATTGCAAGAGCAACATAATAACCAAGACCATATAAACAAAGTTCTCTAAAATCTTCACCTATATCAACCCCATCAAGTTTCAAGTTTTCAGTTTTAATCATATTAGAAAGATATAAATTTCTAAAAAACATTTGATTAAAATGATATCCTTTTAATGCAATAACACCTTTTTCATCTATTTTAGTATCATATAAATAATCCATCATTCCCCAATCAAAAAATGCAGAAGGCACTTCATTAAAAGGATCATCATATACTCTTATTTTCTTTTGTTGAGGATTATAAAATAATTCTTTATCTATAACATGTCCAAATTCATGAGCTAAATATCCAAGTGTTGAAGAATCAAATTTATCATGAGTTATACAAACATAACCTTTTTCAAGTAAAACAGAACCAGAATAAAATGCAACTGCACTAAATTCATCATCTTTAAAACCTAATTGAATTCTACCCTCATCAAAATATTTTTTTACGATTTTATATATTTTATTACCATACTTTGAAAAATAAGAAAGTAATATATCTTTAGCATCACCTATACTATATCCTCTTAATTTTCCCCCACAAGTATAATCCATCATTTCAGATTCATTATAAACATGAGCATGATTTGTAAATATATCATCAAACAATTCTTTCTCTAGTAAAATTCTTTTATAAAAGTTAACAAGTGATCTTTCATGTTCAGAATTAACGAACTTAACCATATTAGGATACTTTTCCAAAATAATTCCAGTATTTAAACACATACCAAGTAAATTATTAATAATAGAATTTAACGCAATAAAAGAAGAATACTCTCTAGCGATTCTATCTTTTGATAATCCATTATATAAAGCATTACCAAGCATTCTTGTCTCATCTACCAGTTGTTGCTTATTTATATCCATAAGTTCCCCCAAACTATCACGTATCAAAAATTTATTCTACAATAAAATAAATAAAAATACAAATAAAAAATACTTAGATAAACTAAGTATTTAATAATTATTTATTTTTAGGTTCAATTTTTTCTTTTCCACCCATATACATTCTTAATGGTTCAGGAATACTAATAGAACCATCTTCATTTAAATTATTTTCTAAAAATGCAATTATAGCTCTAGTAGAAGCAAGAACTGTATTATTAAGTGTATGTAAATAATATGTTCCATTTTCTCCTTTACAACGAATACCTAAACGTCTAGCTTGAGCATCACCTAAAGTTGAACAAGAACAAACTTCAAAATATTTTTGTTGTCTTGGACTCCAAGCTTCAATATCACAAGATTTAACTTTTAAATCAGCTAAATCTCCACTACAACATTCAAGTTGTCTTACAGGAATATTTAAACTTCTAAATAGTTCAACGCTATATCTCCACATTTTTTCATACCATTCCATAGAATCTTCAGGTTTACAAAGAACAACCATTTCTTGTTTTTCAAATTGATGTACTCTGTATATACCTCTTTCTTCTATTCCATGAGCACCAACTTCTTTTCTAAAACATGGACTATAAGATGTCATTTTTATAGGTAAAGCATCTTCATTAATAATTTGATCTTTAAATTTACCAATCATTGAGTGTTCACTAGTACCAATTAAATATAAATCTTCACCTTCAATTTTATACATCATAGCATTCATCTCAGCAAAAGACATAACACCAGTAACAACATCACTTCTAATCATGAATGGTGGAATACAATAAGTAAATCCCTTATCAATCATAAAATCTCTTGCATAAGAAATCATAGCAGAACAAAGTCTTGCAGCATCTCCACATAAATAGTAAAATCCATTTCCACTAGTTCTACCAGCAGAATCCTTATCAAGTCCATCAAAACTATTTAAAATGTCAGCATGATATGGAATTTCAAATTCAGGAACTTTGTTTTCACCAAATTTCTCAAGTTCAACATTCTCTTCATCATTCTTTCCAATAGGTACAGAATCATCAATTATATTAGGAATAACCATCATAATCTTTTTAATTTTTTCTTCAAGTTCAATTTCTCTTTCTTCTAGAGAAACGATTTCACTTTGCATCTCACCTATTTTTTTCTTAATCTCTTCTACTTCATCAAGTTTTTTATCTCTCATAAGAATACCAATTTGAGAACTCAATTTATTTTTTTCACTTCTTAAATTGTCACCCTTACTCTTACATTCACGATATTCAATATCATATTCATATACTTCATCAACTAACGATAGTTTATCATCCTGAAATTTCTTTTTAATATTTTCTTTTACGATATCTCTGTTTTCTCTTATTATTTTAATATCTATCATATTAGTCACCTCTTGCTTATAATAATAACACTATTTTAAAAAAATAAAAAGAGAAAAAATCTCTTTTTTATACTCTACCATCCCCCAAAACCAAATATTATAGCTAGAAGGATAAATAAAATTAAAATAATAAAGAAAGTATTAGTACCACTATTAGGACAACAACCCATCATATAACCACCTCCTTTTTTATATAAAAGCACCGAGTATGATTACAAGTAATATAAACAATACTAAAGCAAAAGCAGCACCACCTACACCACCAGTATTATTTCCAATAATGTTATTACAACCACATCCTGTATTCATAAACATTCCTCCTTTTTTATATTTACACTTTATAGTATGAAATAACTTAGGTTTTGTGTATGCTATTTACTTGTATTTTAAAAATTTATTTGCTATCATAGTAAGAGTTAGGAGGACTTATGAAGAAAAAAATACTATTAGTAATATGTGCTATGTTATTAATTACAGGTTGTAAAAAAGACGTTAAATTAGTTAACGGTGAAAATGCAGTAGTAACTTTTAAAGAAGGTGGAATTAGTTCAAATGAATTATATGATGCTTTAAAAGAAACTCAAGGTGCAGAAAAAATAATGAATTTAATAGATACATTCTTATTAGATAAATTATATGATGAAACTGATGAAGAAAAGAAATACATTTCTCAAAATGTAAAAACTATTAAACAAGCTGCAGAAGATATGGGAATCGACTATGAAACATATTTAAACTACTATTATGGTGTAGCTACTGAAGAATCATTCGAAGATTATTTAAGATTAAGTTTTAGAAGAGACCAATGGACATTAGAATATGCTAAAGAAAATGTAACAGAAAAACAAATTAATGAATACTATGAAACTGAAGTATATGGTGACGTTGAAGCATCTCATATATTAATTACAGTTGACACTAAAAAAGATGCAACTGACGATGAAATTAAAAAAGCTGAAAATGATGCTTTAGAAAAAGCAAAAGAAGTTATTAAAAAATTAAACGACGGTGGAGACTTCGCAACTCTTGCAAAAGAATATTCAAAAGATTCTCTTACAAGTGAAAACGGAGGAACACTTGGAAAAGTTAATGATGAAGATATCGCTGATGAAGTATTAGATTCACTAAGAACTATGAAAGATGGAAGTTATTCATCTTCTCCAATTAAAGCTTCAGATGGATATCATATTGTATATAGAAAAAGCCAAGACGCAAAACCTGAATTAAAAGAAGACTTAACAGCTGAAATAAAAGAAACAATAGCACAAGAGACAGCATCAAAAGCATCATTCCAATTAAAAGCTCTTAAAGAATTAAGAGAAAAAAATGAAATGACTTTTGTTGATACTAAATTAAAAGATGATTTTGATGTATTAGTAAGTCAATATGAATCTCAATATGCAAATCAATAAAAATAAATAAAAACACATTTATAAAATGTGTTTTTTATTCATCTAATTTTGATTTAATTTCTTCATAAGTATAACCTTTTCTAAGTAAAGAATTAATAATTTTATTTTTATCACTATACTTTCTTTTTAATTTAGATAACTCTTTATCAAGAGAATTAGATTCATATTCAATAGATGATAAATATTCATCAATCATATCACTACTATAACCCATATTATATAAATCATTTTTCATTTTATTAATAAACATAAAATAACTCTTACTCTTCATTAAAGATTTCTTTTTATTAATAATTTTAATAATCTTCTCTTTCCATATATCATCATCAAATGTATTTAAATAATCATCTATTTCATTTTCATTAAAATCAAGTTCAACTAAACTCTTTCTAATTTTTAAAGGACCATCTAAACTAAGATTAACCTTATCATTAATAAACGCAACAATATATGACTTATTATTAAGTAAATTTTGACTATCTAACTTATCAAGCGCATAATTAATTTCATTATCATTAAACTCTTTTTTACTTAAATATTTAATAATTTCTTTTCTATTTCGCATTTTAACTTCAATATAACCAAGAGCCAAATCATATGCTTCATAATATTTATTCTCTAATATAACTTCATCTAGTAAATCAACATCCATATCCTTTTTTATTAACAAATCATATTTTAAAATTATATCTTCAAATAAAATTATCTCTGAATTATCAAAATATATCTTATACTTATTTTTACCAACTTTTTTAAACTTATTAATCTTCATAAAAATATATTAACACTTTTTATAACAAAAAAAAAGAAGTAAAAACTTCTTAAAATTTATTAGTAAAATATAAAAAAACTATATAAAACTAATAAACACAGCTAATTGGTGTATATCACCTAGCCAACACTCTTTTTCCCTTTTTAGAGTTGTTACATTTTTTGTACTTCCTCTATTTTAATATTAACACATAAAATTTAACTATGTATACTTAGTGTATATAGTTTACAAAAAAGAGTGTAAATAAAAAGATAGGATAAAACCTATCTTAATCTTCTTGATAATTGTCTTAAATTCTTTTGAACTTGTTTATCTTGCATATGAATATCATTTTTATAATTTCTAGCAGCAACCTTAGCATCAGTAAAGAAATCAACAACATTACCTACATAATTTTGTTTTAAATCTAAAGCTTCACTAGTACGTTTTTCATTTTCTTTTTCATCACTAGTTAAAACTGGTTTAAAAGAACAATAAAATCCAGAAGCTTTTTGTTGAGGTAATACAGCATCTTGTAATAAAATTTCACCATAAGTTCTAAGTTCTAATTTATTTGAATAAACTTTAACAATAGCACCCTTATCTTCTCTAGGTATTATTTTTAAAACAAATTTAGTACCAGTAACTTGTTCTCTTATATTAATTCTTCCCTTTAATTTCTTTTGTTTAGCAACAAATATTAATCTATTATAATAAGGATCACTAACATCAAATGCTTCTGCTCTAGTTAATTTGATATCTCCTTCTCTTGAAATTCTTTCATATAATTTAAAACATTCTGGTTGTAATTGAAAATACATCTTCTTTGCCATATTTAAAACCCCCTTTTTAAATGACGAGTAGATTATACCACAAAATGCCTAAAAAGTCAAATCAAAGCCCTATTTATAGCCTTAAATTAGATAATTTATTTAATATTTTTAAAAAAAACTTTAAAAAAGAACAACAAATATGTTATAATTAACGTACATGCAAGAGTGGCGGAACTGGTAGACGCAGCAGACTCAAAATCTGCCGGTAGTAATACCTTGTGGGTTCGATTCCCATCTCTTGCACCAGATTGATAGGAAACTCGAACTTTTCGAGTAGTAATAAATATTAACTAGAAGTACCGTCTAGTTTTTTTGTTATTATGAGGAAAGTGAGGAGTTTTAATGGATGTTGTAAAAACATTAGAAGTTGAAAAGGAAGTTTTAAAAAGAATTGATATGATATGCAGATTTGCTTGTTATAAGTATTCTATTAAACAAGGAAGTATAATTAATATTAAAGGAAGTAATATTGCTTATGTAAGTCCACATATTATAACAATCAAGGAGAATAATTATTTAATATTTAATGGAAGTGATAAAGTTTTTATAAATGATTATTCTAAATGTATTAAATTAAAAGATATGGAAGTTCATATTAAAAACAATTAAATGTTTTTAAACTAGGCGTACAAAAAGGAAGTGAAATACTTGAGGTTAAAAGTATGGACTTTTTGTGCTTTTAATCTCTTTCAAAAAAATAATAGAAAGAGAGATGAATTTATGAACGATGAAAAGAAAATTGCAGACATTTATATTAGAGTTAGTACACTCGATCAAGCAAGAGAAGGTTTTAGTTTACCTGAACAAAAAGAAAAACTAATTGAATTTTGTAAATCCAAAGGATATGAAATTCACGCAATATATGCTGATGAAGGAATAAGTGCTAAAGATGATAAAAGACCAGCATATCAACAAATGATTAATGATATTAAAAACGGTACAGTTAATGTCATAGTAGCTTTAAAGTTAGATAGACTAACTAGAAGTGTTTATGATGTAGAAAAACTAATGAAATTATTAGAAAAATATGGTTGTGATTTAGATTGCAAAGATGATGATTCTAATACACTAACTTCAACAGGAAGAATGTGTATAAGACTAACAACTGCATTTAGTCAAAATGAAATTGAAAGATGTTCAGAAAGAACAAAATTTGGTATGGTTGGTGCTATTAAGGCAGGACACATCCCAAATAGAACTCCAATAGGATTTAAAAGAATTGATAAAAAATTAGTGCCAGATGAATTAACAAAAGATATTATTGTTAGAATGTATGATTTATATTTAGAAGGAAAAGGCTATCAAGGTATTGCTAATATTTATAATCAAGAAGAAGTATTAGGTAGAACAAATTGGTTAGATTCTACTATTCAAAAGATTATGACTAATGAACTTTATAAAAGTGATTTTGTTCATGGAAAAAGAACTAAACATCCTCAGTATTATGAAGATGTTGTAGAACCAATAGTATCAAAAGAAAAATGGAATGCTTGTCAGTACCAAACACAACGAAATGCAAGACATTATGAAAGAACTGCTACTTATCTATTTACTAATAAATTAAAATGTTCAGTATGCGGTAATTTTTTAGGTGGTAAAGCTACTACAAAAAGAAAAAGTGGTAAGAAATATTATTACTATAAATGCGAAAAATGTAGAACTAACTACAAAGAAGATACTATAAGAGATGGTTTACTACTTCAACTATATGACCTAATAAGAAAAGACAATTTGATTAATAAATATTACACGCCATTTATTAAACACAAACAAGAAGATAATACAAAAGATTATAAAACTGAATTAAAAGAATTAGAAAAACAAGAAGAAAGAATTAAATGTGCTTATTTAAATGGTGTTGTTAAAATGAATGAGTTCGATAACGAATTAAAAAGTATTAGATATAAAATTGATAACATTAATAACAAGATTAAAGAAATAAAACAACGTGAAAACTTTAACTTTACTACTAATGATTTATTAATTTTAGAAGATACAGAAACTATTGATAGTTTTGTTAATCCTGATATATTTTTAACTAATATTCTAAATTTAACTAATGCTTCAAGAGAAGAAATGAAAAGAATAATTGGTACTTATATTGATAATATTGAAGTTAATAAAGTTGGAGATAAAATAGAACTTTTAAATATTGAATATAGAAAAAGTTTTCTAACTGATTTAGTAAATTATCATAATAATTATGGTGTACCTTATAACTTTAATATATTTAGTGATGAAAAAGGTTTTAAAATACCAATGAATCATGAAGGTAAAACAAGTTTAGAAGCAAAGGAATATTTTAATAAATTACAAGATATTGTTTCAAAAAATAGTTTAAAACTAAATTACTATGAAACTGAAGCAGATAGCAAATTAGAAGATATTAGTTTTGAACCTAATGGAGATTATGAACAAATATTAAGATTAATAGTTTTATCAGATACTAAAAATTATAATGATAAAACTTTAAGATTAGGAGTAATTACTTTAGATTTAGAAAGTGCATTATATTCTCGTTTAAACAGAAAAGAACAACCAAATGAGTTATGCAATATTTAGATGCAAAAGTATTAATACATTAAATGATTTATCCCATATCAGTAGTCATAATAAACGAGAAAAAGAATCTTATAAATCTAATCCAGATATAAGAATTGAAGATAGTATTAACAATATAGAGTTGGTTAAATGCGATAAGAAGTATAGAGAAAAGTTTTATGAAATTACTAAAGAATATCGAAAAGAACATGAAGAAAAAATGAAAACTATTAGACAAGATAGATATAAAGATTTTGATCAGATGGTAGATGATTCTAAAAGTTGTGTAGCAGATGAAATGATATTTACAAGTGGCCCAGAATTCTTTAAAGAGATGTCAAAAGAAGAAATATTAAGATGGGCTAATGGATGTATGGAGTTTGTTTATAAAGATTTAGGTTATACTAAAGAACAAGTATTACATTCAGTATTACATTTAGATGAAAAAACACCGCACATTCATTGTGTAGTAGTTCCTCTTGTTAAAAAGTTTGATAAAAGAGTTAATAAAGAAAGATATTCTATTTCTAAAAGAGATTATATCAAAGACCAAAATTATTTAAGTATATTACAAGATAAGTATTGCTTTAGATTAAATAATCTAGGCTTTAAATTAGAACGTGGAGAAAAAGGAACTAAAATCAAAAATCTTTCTTTAGGACAATTAAAAGGTATAACTAGACAATATGAAAGACTTGCTAATAAGAGTAAAAAGAATATAGAAAGTGAACATTTAAAAATTATTAATATGTTAAAATTTTTAAAAAAGAAAGCTTTTTCAGATTCAATTATTCTTAATGGTGAATCATATCACATCTTACTAAAATATCTAGATTTATATACTAAAGAAATTCAAAATCAGGCAATATATCAAAACTTTTTTAACGATTTAGATGATTATATTTTTAATTACAAAGAGTTAGAAAAAGAATATAATTATTCGCAAAAAGTAATAGATAATCTAGAAGAAGAATGTGAAAAGCTAGACCAAAATAATAATAACTTAATTGACTTTATCAAGTATATATTAGAAATGTTAAAAGACTTTTTTAGAAGAATTCTACTTTCTAAAAATGAAAATGATAAAAATAAAACTGTTAATATTTTAAAAGAATGTTATGAAAAAGATTTATATAATTCTTATGATTTAATAGATATTTCTAAAAATACTGATAAAGAAATAGAGGTAAATGATTTTATAAAAGAAGATATATTAGAAAAAGAATACGACTACTTCGATTAGTCGTATTCTATGTTTATACTAAATTTTTGATAATTTAGAAAACACACTTGCAAATTGACATAATCAATTAGCGTGTGTAAAAGGAATTGTCCTTTTTAATCCTAAATCTTATTATAATTAATATATTTTTTTATCTTTTTGGACCTCTATTATTATCTTGTTGACCATAACCAAACTGTTCTAATACTTCTGATAAATAATTTCCATATCTTTCTTTGATATATGCAACAAATTCTTCTTGTTGTGCTGTAAGAACTTGTTGAATCATATCTTTATCGTTAATATTAAACTTTGGTGTAATGCAATCGAAATATGCTTTTTCTAGTTCAGCATAACGAGCATAATCTTTGTGTGATGTATCAATCTTCATTCTATCCCAATATGCTTTATTAGCTTGTTCAACAGCTTCCATTGAAGCGTGTTCGCCACCATCATCACTTTTAAATACAATCCCTTTTCCAAAATCACTTTCATCATACATATTATCTGCCATAATTTCACCTTTCAATAAAATTATAACACATTTTTATTATTTTTTGATACATTTTAGTGATTTTATAGTATAATCATATTAGTTAATAGTTATTACTAACTAATTCTTTTGTTCTAGGAGTTGTTCCACTTCTTCCTTTAGGGCACCAGTAAGAAATCTGTTCGAACTATTCGAACTTTAAATATATTTTCAGTCGATAAAATGACTGATTTTTATTTGTATAGAAATACCCAGAAAATAAATCTTTTGAGAATAATAAAAAAGTAGTATACTTAAAGTAATTGTATGGAGGTAAACATGGAACCAATTTATGCGTATCATATAACAGATATATCTAATCTTAAATCAGTATTTACTGATGGTATTGTACCAAATATTGGGGAAAATAGTAGACAGATGCACGAACATCATTGTCTAACTTATTTTACAACATTTGATTGTGTTGAGACATGGATTAATAGATTCCATTTAGACAAAAATAGAATTGTTATTCTAAAATTTCTATGCACAAGCTATGGAAAAAGATATGATAGTGCAAATGATTTTTTTACTTATGAATCTTTTTTACCAGAAGATATATTAGTTGAAACAGAAGAAGAGAAAACTTTAAAAGAATATTATGAAAAAAATAAAGAAAAAATAGAATTAGAACTAAGTAAAAGTGTTCTCATAGAAATTAATTTTTTAAAAGAACGATTAGAACAAATTGAATATACAAGTTTAAATCCAGAATCTGGTTGGAACTACAATGAAACAGAACCTAACATTGTAAAAACTATTGATTTATTAAAGAAAATTAGATGTTTAAATAATAAAAATGAATATAAAGAAATGATAAACTTAATAAAAGAAAAAACTATAAATAAATTAATAAAAAATGATTTAGGAATAACAGTAGAAAGTGAATTATATAAATCATTAAATTTAATTTTTAATGATTGCTTATTAAAAAATCCTCAAATCGATATTAAAAGCTTAAATATTGTTACTCAAATTTTAAGTGTTAATTTATTTTATAGACAATTAGACAGATATAATAGAACTCAAAAAAAATATGGTGATGATAATACAATCTGGCAATATGATAGATTACCTTTAGAAGATATTCAAAATACCCTAAAAAATGAAAGATTTAAAGAATTATTGAATGAAACAACATCATTATATGAGAAAAGTAAAGAACCTAAAAAGTTGTAGATAACAACAAAATTCAAACCATAATAAATAACCAAACTTTTATAGTTTGGTTATTTTTCACTTATATTATTTAAAATTTCATCATTATAACTAGAACAATCAATATCAGCAGATTCTTGGATAAGATATTCAAGTATATATACTTTACCATCTTTATTAGTAATATAAACATAAGTAAGACCATAAGAATTACTATAATAAAACTTATTCCACTTAATATTATTAACTAAAAATCTCTCAACATCAGAAGAATGATTATCTTCATAAAATGCTTTCATTTGAAAAGATAAATCATTACCATCAACATATCCTATAGGAGAAAAGAATCTAAATTCACATTTATCATATATACCTTCCCCACTATTATAGTTATAATAATAAGAAGAATCAGATGAATCATTATTAAATTTACCATAAACATCAATTTTAAATTCATCTTTAATCTTAACATCCATATCTTCCATTAAAACACCAGAATATATACTATTAGTTTGAACTTCAGGTTTTAAAGTTTCATCTAAATACGAAACATCAAGACCAATAATATCAAATATATTGGTAAATATTGAGTCATCTCCCTTTTTAACAAGTAAAAAAGAAAAACCTAATATAATTACTAAAAAGAAAACAACTCCTATTAAACAAAAACTTAAACTAGTACCTCCATCATTTACACAGTTCATTTTAACAATACTATATTTTTTACCATCCATCTTCTTCTTTGCATTAGAAACATAATTTTTAGCTTTTTTTATATATAAAGGCTTAAATGTAAATGCAAACAATAAACAAGGTAAAAGATAGATAAATAATAAATCAGTAATATATACTAAAATAGTACAAACCATAAAACCTACAAATGGTAGTATAAACATTTTTCTATATAAAACATAAAAATAACTAAATACTAACGCAGGAATACTATAACTACTTCCTATCATTTTATCATAATTATTCCCAATATATGCTTTTAACAAATCTTCTTCAACATTCTCAGGAACTATATCATCTTCAGGTTTACTAACAATCACTTTCTTTTTTGTATTAATATTTCTATCCATCCCAGCAATTACTAAGTCATCGCTCTTACTATGAGCTTCCCCATTATCTTCAATTACAAGTGTTGCCTGAGGTATTTGTTCTTCAATCGTAGGATTTGTAATTATCTTATCCACTACTTTACCTATTTCCTCATGATTAACATCGTCAATAACAAGCGTTGGCTCAGGAACAAAAGAATCATCAACCTGATTAAAAGAAGAAGTATCAACTATTTTATCAACACTAACTCCAACTTCACTAGATAAACTAGCACTACTTAAATCATATATTACTTCTTCTTTCTCATCATCAAAAGAAGGAGTATTAACAGGTTCAGAATTATTAACGCTATTACTAGTCATAGTAGAATTACTAAGGTCATAAATATTATTTTCAGAATTATTCATACTATTTTCACTAGTAACTGAACTATTAATATTAGCACCATTAGTATTATTTAAACTATCCTGATTCATAATATCATACCTTTCTATTCTAAAATAATTATATCACAAAGAATAAAATAATAAAAATAAAATAAAACAAATCATATATTTAAACTTACATAAAAAAAGTATTTATACAAATACTTTTACTTTTATTCCCCTTTTAATAACTTCAATTGATGCTCCAAATTCTCAATTTGAATTTGTTTTTCACTTTCAAGTCTTTTTTCTCTAATTTCATCAGGTTCACTCGTAACCTCCTCAATTAATCCACATCTTTTACACGTTCTTTTCCATTGAGGATATGTTTTAGCAATCCATTCCATTCCCTCAGGTACAATATAATCTCTAGAACCTAGATAAGGATTTTTCTCCATAACTTTAATATTTTTAAATTGCCATTCAGTAAAATCATGTCCATTCTTTTTACATATTGTATCTATCATTTCTTTTTCTAATAATAATTTTTGTTTTTTTACTTTTCTATTAAAACTTTTAATAACTGAAATTCTATGAGACAAAGGTAATTTTTTAAATTGAATAACACTATTCATAAACTCAATATTATCTTTTTCAGAAAAATCTGAATTATCAAAATTCAAACCATTCAATTCTTCAAAATATCTTTTATAATCCCATATCAAATCAATATAAACACCATCATGAATTTTATTAACGTAAATTGAATAATCACTCCCAAAAGATGAAAACTTCCCCATATTAATAAGTTCTTCAACTTCCAAATACCCATCATCAACACTTCTCAATCTTACTTTTAAAATACCATCATGTTTTTTATCAGAGACACTTAATATACTCTTATATCTATCAATTAATATATTCAAAACAGTTATTTCAAGTTTAGTAACCTCATCAGAATAAACTCGCCCTTCTACTCTAGCACAATATTGTTTACTTAATTCAAATAAATCATCATTGTATTTCATAATTTCCAAAATCCTCCATATAAAAACTATTATACATTTATTTAAATATTATTCAAATAAAAAATTCTTACTTAAAATATAAAAATAAATTAAAAAACTCTTTTTTTATCAAAAATATTTATATATAATAGTTAATACATTTTAAAGGAGAATATTATGAACAAAAAAACACTCTTACTTGTAATTGCAGAATCAAGAAGTACTTACGATTTTTCTTTTTGCATTGAAGATGAAGAAAAATTATCATTTGATTTAGTAAGTCTTATACATGAAAATAAAACATTACAAGGATATGATGAACTACTATTTGCATCAGTATCACCTGTAACAGAAAATAATACTTCTGATGAATGGAACTACTATACAACAGAGGGAACATGGTGGAATCAATCACTTATCGAAGCAGCAAGATTAGATAATAACAATAATTTAGAAATATTATATAAAGATTCATATATGGGAAAATGCTTTACTCAAGATGAATATGGATACCTTTCAAAAGAAAAAGGATTTGGAAATTATGAAATAATAACTAAAAGGGATCCAAGAACAATAAAAGAAAAAGTAAATTCATATATTAGAGAATTATCAGACGACTATGAAATAGCAGAAATAATATATATATATGACCATGGATATAAAGAAGAACTAGTTGATGAAGAATATATTAAAAATCTAGGAATTAAATTTACAACAATCATCCCTAAAAAACCATGGTGCTATCAATCAGATGGACTAAATGAACAAGATAATATAATAAATATAATATCAAGCGGAGTTTCAATAGAGGGAGCAACAGATTCATTACAAAGATACAACCAATACATAGCAAATAAAAATAATAATTATGAAAGAAAGTTAATATAAAGGTGACATATGAAAGAACACGAATTTACAATGAATGACTTAGTAGCTGAATACTTAATGGCTAAAGTAACTAAAGGATATGAACCAAATTTTACAACTTCTGAATTTATGGATTTTCTATATTACTTTAATCAAAATATGAAATTAGAAGCATCATTTTATCAACAAGATGACTTATTTAAAGCATTTATTAATAAAAACGAAAATGATGAAATTAATACAAATCCTGTTCCATACATAAATATTAAATATGATAAAGAAAAAAAGGAATGTATTGTAAGTGCGAATTATAACTTTAATGACTTTTACAAAAGTACTCTTAATACATACTTCCTAACAAATGGAATGGGACGCCTAGGAAAAGGAAAAACAGGTGAAATTAGAAATATAATTGATAATTATTTAAAAAAATTATCAAAAAGAAAAATAATACAAACTGAATTATTTAATGATACAGAATATCTTGTTGGAAAGTATATAGCAGCAATGATGGTACAAGTAATATGGAATGGATACATTGAACAATTAGTTTCATTTAGAAAATGGCCAAGACAATGTACTGATATAAATACATTTTTATTTGAAAAAGATCTATCAGAAATAATTGGTTTAGAATCAAAAAAAGAATTTATTTTAGATTTTTATAAAACTATATCAAAAAGAATATCTATTTTATATCACAATGATAAAAATTTAAAAATATCATCATTACACAAAAGTTATTTAGCAAGATCAAACTATGAAACAATAATTAGAGGATATCAAAAACTTGTAGATTACGGTTTCGGAGATGGTAAAAATCAAATTGATTTAGACCTATCTACTCTATCATTAACTGAAGTAAAACCTGAAGATGGAATATACAGTTCTATTGATAGCATTTCTATATCAAAAAATAATTTTAAAAGTAGCGAAAATCCTCAAATGCTAATAAGAAACTTAGATAAATAAAGGTAACATATGATACTACCATTTAATCATCAAATAGTTAACGATCAAAACTATAGCAAAGAAAATTTTATATGGCCAAATTTTATTGGTTATTTAAGCCCTACTGGCAAGCCAATAGAATATTCAAATCCATTAGGACTCGGAGGACATGATTGTGATAGAACTACCCTATTTTTCGAAACATATTTTAGAATGACAGAAAATGAAATATGGTTACAACAATTAGAAGGAATAAACTCTATTGATTACGAACATGAAAAAGATTTATCTAAATATTATAGGAGTTTTTTTCAAAAAAGAAAAAATGATACTATAGAACAATATAAAAAATATGGCAAATCAAAAAATCCAAGAACAATTTTTATGGATGATATGGAAACATTTTTCTTAAATTGTTTTCAAGCTGAAACATTTAATGATGGATTTAATCAAAATACTCAAATACTTAATCAAGCAGAATACAATGATTTATATTTAAAAGATAAAATACAACAATATAAAGATAAAGGCTATTCTAATGAAACAATAAGACGAATAATATCATCAGAATACACATGGTACAAAAAAAGATTAATGTTAGATTGGTATAAAACTGTAATTGTACAATATATGCACTATCATTTAATAGAAAGATGTAATAAAGGAATAACAACAAGTGACCCCAAACCCTATGAAACTTTTTATAACTACTTATTAAACGATTTTAATATACATCAAATACCACGTATGATATATGACAATGAAAGAAAAATGTATATACCATATACAAGAAATGAATTTTTTATTCCAGAAAGAGAATTAATTTTAAAAGAAGAAATTGAATCAATAAAAAAATTAGTACCACCTAACGAAAGATATAAATACTATAGATAATTAAGAAAGGAGACTTTATGGATAGTTATACATTTCAAAAATTTAATGAAATTAAATCAAAAAATAATGTCAAAGAAATGAAAAAACTATATGAACAAAATAAAAATGATTTAAGCATTAAGTTTTCTTATGCAAAAATGCTTTCACAAAAAAGAATGTTTAAAGAAGCAAGAATTGTACTTGAAGAACTAATCGGTACATCAAATGAAACATATGCAAGACTTGAATTAGGTAAACTTGAAATGAAATGTAAAAACTATGATTTAGCAAGAAAACATTTAGAATACCTTATTAAACTAAATAATAGTTCATATGCTAAACTTGAACTTGGAAGACTTGAAGTAATATGTGGAAATATCCATAAAGCTAAAGAATTATTTGAAAGTTTACTTAATGAACAAAATAAAAATTATGCAAAATTAGAACTTGCAAAGCCAGAAGCAAAACAAAAAAATTATAATAAAGCAAGAGAACTACTCTTGTCTCTACTTGATACACCAAACAAAACATATGCATTAATGGAACTGGGAAAATTAGAATTAAAATGTAATAATATAATACTTGCAAAAAAATACTTTGAACAATTACTTACTTCTCAAAATAGACATCTAGCAATGTTAGAGTTAGGAAAAATAGCATTTAATGATAAAGATTATTTTTTAGCAAAAAAATACTTCAAAAAAATATTAAAAGAAAAATATGATTCATACGCATTATTCGAATTAGGCAGAACAGAAGTAAAATTAGGAAATAAATTAAAAGCAAAACAAATATTTAAAAAACTATTATCAGAACAAAATCGCCATTTTGCAAGACTCGAACTTGGTAAACTTGAAATGACACTATTAAATTATGAAGAAGCAAGAAAACATTTTGAATATTTGATAAAAAAAGAAAATAGTACTCATGCAATGTTAGAACTAGGAAAATTAGAATTTTTAGAAAAAAACTATGACAAAGCATTTGAAATATTTAATAAACTAGTTAAAGAAAATAACTCATTATATGCAAAACTTGAAGTTGGAAGAACACAATTTGCTAAAGGACAAATTGAAGAAGCAGAAAAAACACTACTTAGTTTAATAGAAACTGATATTTCCAACTCTGCAATATCACAAATGATAGCATTTTATATAAAACAAGATAATTATGAAAAAGCATTAGAATACTTTATAAAAAATAAAGACTACCAATTTTACGATGATATCAAAATGCTTCTACTATTTTATAAAAAACTCAATGTAATTTTTAAAGAACAAGAATTAAAACTTTATGGATATAATAATTCTCAACTTATCGATTATGACGAATATGTAGCCGTAGAACATATAATAGCAAAACATTCACACGAATTTAGTCAAGATATCGATATATATTTGCTATTTACACAAATAAAATCACTGTTATTACCACAATATAAAGTAAATAGACTCATTGTAAACGATATCTACGATATCCCCTATCCCAATATAGGAAATAACATACATATATTAAGAGTATTCACAATACCTAATTCAAATGAAATACTTACAATGTTTCCATTAGGAAGAATAAACGAATATGAAGAAGAATACACACGAAAACTAAGATAACTATATAAGTAATAAAAAATATACCATAATATAAAAACGGAGGAAATTATGCAAATAGAAAACTATTTTAATGAAGAAGAATACTATAATCCAAATATATTAATTAAAATATTGGAAGATTATTATAAAAAAAGTTTTAATGACATAAAAAAAGATTTAAAAAACATGCAAATAACAATTACACAAGAAGATATAAAAAAATATTTAGAACAAAAATTCGAAGACGAAAATCCAGAATTAAAACAAAGAATAGAAGCAAAAAAAACAAGAAAGAAAAAATCAATACTAGAATTAACACCAGAAGATATAGATAATCTATCACAAGAATTAGCAGATCAATTAACAGCAAGTAAATACGATTTTGATCCATATACTCTAAACTATCTAAAAAAATATTCAGAAATAGTAAGAAGTAAATCACTTGCATTATTAGATATTATAGAATTATTAAGTTGTTATGGTTCAGTTTTAGAATATGATATCATACTAAAAAATGATAAAATATCTAAAATAGATATAGAAAGAATAATAAAACCAACCCTAGAAAATATAGACGCATTTTATGAAAAAATTAATCAAGCAAACACACTTGAAACATATAGTACCCTATCTATAACAAACCACTCACTTATGAGACACGGAATAACTGAAAGTGAAATATATCCAGTAAAACAATTACAAATTAAAGACATATACTATAGTGGAATAAAAGGAACAATACCATTTTCAGAAAAACAAAAAGAAGAATTAAAAATTAATCAAAGAAAAAACTTTGACAGTATACTTAAATACGTACTAGAAGATTAAATTGAATTAATCTTCTTTTTATGTTATAATATGCATCACTTAGGGGGAAATATTATGTTTGAAAAATTAATTAGAATAAGAAAAAAACAAAAACATGAATATAAAAAAGAAGAACAAAAAATAGAAGAACCCACATGTGAAATAAAAATTACCAAAGAAAATGATTATTATATTGTAACAGTTAGTGACTATGCTCCTATACAAAATTTTGCATCAAATGAAATATTAAACCTAATTTCTAATAATATTTCATGGGATAATAAAAAACAAAAACATAAATATGGAACATACTATATAATAAATAATAACAATGAAATTTATAATATATTAATTAATGATAAAGAAATAAGAATCGATGAAAGAATTCAATTTGAAACACATACACATGAAAAAATAATAACATATGATAGAGAAAAAAATCATTTTGATTATTTTCAATGCAAACATGATAAACATGGTAGCAGTTATGAAACATTATATTATGGTTCTGAAGAAAATGGATTCTTTATAAAAGAATTAGAATTAAGTAAAGAAAACACATCTGATGAAATAAATACAATATTAAATAATTTAAATAAATATGAATTTATACAAAATATATTGGATATAAATTCATTATCACAAATAATCAATGAGATATTAACCAAAAAAATAGAACTTACTTTAAAATAAGTTCTATTTTAATTTTAACACTTTACTTACAGCATCTGCTTGAGTACTTCTAACACAATCACAAATAAATTCACGTTGAATTTTAGAATAATCTACTCCATATATAACAATGTTTTGTTTTTCAAATTCTTCTATATCTTCAACATTAACGCACTCGACATATAACCCTTCTAAATTATAATAGTATCTATGAGTAACACGAGGGTCATCATACTCTACTTCTTTTTGTAAAGGATATCCTTCTTCAATCATTTCAAGAGATAAATCAAGTGCTACATATGAAGAATCATATACATAAATACCATGTGTTTCATGCTCTTCTATTTCTTTAGCATACATATTATAAACATCCATAATAACATCTTCTTCACTTTTAACAACAGGACCAATACTACGATTATATGGTAAACCTAATATTTTTTTAACTTCTTCTTCATTTTCAACTTCTTCACGTCTTCTAGCATATTCATTGTCTTTATTTAAAGTTTCTAATCTTCTACTAACCTCTTCTCTTATTTTTAGTAAAATATCACTATTCATAATTACCCTCCTTTTCCATTGCTGGTGTATTTTAACACATATAAACTCAAAAAACAACCCAAAACTATAAGAAAATGTTATAATTAATTTGGTGATCAAATGAAAGAAAAAGACATTAAAATAATAAAAAATATAAATGACATAATATTAGAAATATATGAAAAAACTAAAAATATAAATGAAGAAAAATTCTATAACAACATAGAGCTATCTAATATATGTACCGACTCTATATTTAAAATAAATGCAGCACTAAATACTTTAGGTGACGAACTAAAAGAACAATATAAAAATATAGATTGGAATATAATACAAAATAATATGTATTATGATGAAATATTTAAAGATAGTATAAAATTAAATATAGTATGGGAATTATCAAATAATATTTTATATAAAGAACTTTATTTAAAACTAAAAAATATAATTAAAGAATAATAAAACTAATATCAAAAGATATTAGTTTTTTTCACATGAAAAGTTTCCACACTCTATATAATTTTCAATCTTATTTTCTAAAATATTTACTTTTATTGTAGAATAAATAGCAAGAATAACAGTTAATACAAATATAGTAACAACAGCTATTATAGCAATTTTAACCTTTAATTTTAATTCTTTAATTTTCTTAAACATAACTACTCTCCTTAAAATAAGAATAACATATTTAAAAAAATAAATCTATTTCTTTGACATCAGTCAAAAAATATGATATAAATAATATTCGTGTAAAAAAAGGAGAAAAATATGGGGAAAATAAATATAATAGGAAAATGGGATTTAAATGAAAATAAATGGAAAACACCTACTACTGAAGAATATGGAAAATCATTCTCATTAGCAATCTATGAACCAATAATAAATGATGAAAATAGTAGTGAAATAAATTATATAATAATCGCAAATGGTACTAGAATTGAACAACATACAAAAGATTTTAATGTTATCAGTGATAAAGAATTAAAAATTAACTATGTAAAAAAGCATTTTGAAAAACAAAAAGGAAATTATCAAATAATAAGTTTATTTATGGATAATGATGCACCTTTAATCGAAGCAGCAAAATTATTTTCAGAATATATAGATAATTTAGCAATAAATGAAAATACAAAATCTATAAATCTAATAAGCGTTTCAAAATGCGGTACAATGAGTTTTTATACACCAAGATTTTTTAAATACGAAGAATCATTTAATAAAACATCACTACATAATGTAGCAGTTCCATATCAAGGCACTAAATTTGCTTCTCCATTTATAATATTTCAAGAAGTTAAATCATTATTAAACGCAAAACTTGGAAATAATGAATTAAGTAAAAAAAGCTATTTAAAATTACTTAAAATATATAAAGAAATATGCAGTAATTCTCATATGGATTATGATATAGCACAACCAGGAGGAATACCAGCAGAATCTCATCATAAATATGACAAAAACTATATTAAAAATATATTTTCTAAAGAAAATATTGAAGCAATAAAAAGAATTCAACTATTTAAAAATTATACAACACAAATAGATGAAAAAACATTTATCGAAGCACTACTATCACTAAATATAAAAGGAATCGGTCTATGTTTTGCAGATGAACTATTATTTCATGGAAAATCAGATGGTTTAACTTCTCTACACTCACAAAAAACAGTAGAAAAAGTACTTGATATAAAAAGTGAACATCTAAAATCTGCACATCATGACGTTACAAGTATTCCAAAAGTATATAATAAAATACTAGATGAAATAACTTCATCAATACAAAACACTAAACAAAAAAAGAATATTAGACAATTAATCTAATATTCTTTTATTTTAAAACTCTTTTCATAGCTTCACTACTATAATCAATTTGATATCCACTATTCATTTGAGACATTAATTGAAGTTTTTGTCTAGTTAATTTACGACCATCTTTTCTAACAAAATGAAGTCCATATAAATATTGAATTTCATCTGGATCTAAAATAGTATCACTAAGCAAATCTCCAATAGATAACTTAACAATACCAAGTGGGCTACTTAAATATTTATATCTTTCTTCTTCACTTAGATTCATATATGGTTCTAATAATATTTCTTCATCAATTTGATATAAAGCATCATTGTAACAAAGAAATTCACATGGAAGATCTTTTAATAAAGCAAGTTTTTCTTCTCTTATTTTATTTTTTCTATCCTGTAATAAACCTCTTGCTTTTACTAAATCACGATTATCAGTTGCATAACCATTACCTATTCTCTTATCAAGTCTAGCTATTTCTCTATTACATATTCTTGTAAAAAAAGGACTACCTAAATCATTTCCATTACATAAACTCTTTTCGCTAAATAATAAACCATTTTCCTCATAACATTTACCATGACAATATGTAAAATATGTTTCCATTAATTGTTGAAGATTAACATTTTGAGATATTAAATAATTATTAGCATCAAGACCCCTTTGATTTATTACCTTATCATCAAAATGAAGTAAATCATCATATTCCCAACCTAAATGTTTAATTCTCTTCCTAAGTTCAACTTCAGCGCATTTTCTAACAATATCTTGATATTCATTATTTAATATAATTAATATTAAATATGAAATACTAAGATTTTTAAGACTTCTAATTTCCATATAACCCTCCGAGATAAAAATTATTATAAATGTATTTTCATTAAAAATCAATATAAGATATACTAAATTTGACTATAAAAAATTAATATGATAAAATTCTTGATTACGTGGAGGAATCTTATGGGAACAATAGAACATTTTGCTAAATGGGATAAAATAAATAAACAATGGAGAAATCCAACATTCGAAGATTTTGGAAATTGTTTTTCAATCGCAGACTACAAAACGATAATAAATGAACCAAATACAGGAATTAACTATATAATAATCGCAAGTGGTTCAAGACTTGAAAGAAACACAAAAGAATATTTAAAAATAGACGAAAAAATATATAGAATAGATAACGTAATAGAACACTACAAACATCAAAAAGGAAACTATCATATTCAATGTTTCTTTATAGATAAAGATGCACCAATTATAGAAACGGCTAAAAAATTCGCAGAATACATAGATTCACTATCTATATTACCATCCACTAAAACAATTAATGTTATGGGAGTATCAAAATGCGGAGCAATGTCACTTTATACACCAAGATTTTTCAAACATAATGAATCATTCCAAAAATTCAATTTGTTTAATGTCACTGTACCTTATCAAGGAACTAAGTTTGCATCTCCAAAATTAGTACTATCAGAAGCTAGAGCTTTTTCAAAAAAATTATTTGGAAACTCCCCTCTTGGTAAACTAGTATTTCAAAAACTTAAAGAAACTTATCAAGATGGATGTAGTTATTCTCACATGGACTACGATATATCTTTAGAAAATAGTATTGGTGGAACCCATAGAGCTTTATATGATAAAAACTTTATTAAAAATATGTTTTGCAATGAAAATATAGCTGCAATAGGAGAAATAAATTCATTTAAAAATTTTACAACAAGAATAGATAAATTTACTCTACCAGAAGCAATAAGAACATTAAACACTTGGGGAATTAGTCTATGTATAATAAATGATATTTTTTTTGAAGGAAAAGCAGATGGATTAGTTCCTTATGAATCACAAAAATCAATAGATGACATATTACATACAGAAAGCATTCATTTACCCTCTTCTCATCATGATGTAAACACAAATATAAGAGTGTGTAACCAAATATTAGAAGAAATCGATAAAACTATTGAACCAACTTTAAGATTGAAATAACAATATATATTATGATATAATAAAAAACATTTAAGGAGGAACCTATGGAACTAGTTAATAAAAATTACGTAAAAATGTACAAATTTAATATTTTTCATGAAATGGTAAAAGCAGGAGCAACAGAAAAAGAACAAGATGATAAAAAAGTAGAATATCTTCAAAATCTACTAAGTACGGTAATGACATACGAAAAAGAAACACATCATCATATAGAAGATTTTTATATACCCGTAAAAGATATTGATATAAAAGATGCTGAAGTAACAAGAGACATAATTATAAATGCACTTGTTTATGCAAGTATAACAAAAGATTTTAAAATGGTAAAAGAAATAACACCATATTTATATTCAAAAAGATATACAATCTCAGTTGGAAATGAAACACTAGACTACATACTTGAACATGGAATGACACCAGAAGAATTTATAGATGGAGAAAGTGAAAAATTAATATATAACAGTCAAACTGGAACACTTGAATACGGATACATTCATAACCATTCAGTTAAATTAGAAAGAAGGAAAAAATAATGAGCGAAACAATAAATAGAATACCTTCACATTATGTAAGTCAAACTTGTGCACAAATAATGATACCTTATTCTTCAACAATTACATTATTAAATAAAGATGGTATAGTATTTAATAAAGATAAAAGATATGATTTTATAAATAAATATTTAGAGAATGAATTAAGAAAAATATTTCCATATGACAATATACCAAATCATATTAAAAGACAAGGATTATTTGGAAATAAAATAAATCTTACTAATCAAATTTTAAATTTTGATGAACACTATATTTCAATATCTGATGGAGTTCCTATTGATAGATATGTTATAAAAGATGATTCAACTGCACTATTTATGACAAAAGTATTACCATATAATATAAATGATGAATCAGAATATATAAATAAATATGAAACAATGACTAGAGAACAATTAAATAGCATTTTCAAACCAAGCAATGAATCAGAAAAAGTATATCTTATAACATCATATGGAGAACTTTATCACTCACCTAACATGGGATATCTTAATGAAGAAGAATTACTTGAAGCAGAAAAAGAAAAATATATTAAAGAATTAGAAAAAGCAAAACCACAATTTTCAAAAAATACAATTGAATTTTTAAAAACAAAAATTGAAAAAATGCAATTATCAGATTTGCAAAATATACCACTTCCACCACTTTGCTATATAGTTAGAATAGATGGAACAAATATAAAACTTCAACTAATTTATACTGAATTATTAAAAAGTAATCGTTATATGGTAACAATAAAAAATATACCATTAAATAAATATGTACTAGAACAATTTAAATATATGGCACCAAATATAATAGAATTAAAAGAGCCAAAAATACCATTAAGATTAAATCCAGGTATTAAAAGACAAGATATTACTGAAGCAAAGCAAAAAATTTTAAGAATGAAGAATCTATAAAAAGATTCTTTTTTTATACAAAAAACATATAAACTACAAAGAATTTATATGTTCTAACATTTTATCTACTTTTTCATTTTTATCTTTCGAAGTCTCTTTAATATTAGTATATTTTTTTCTTAAAAAATCAATATATTTAATATACATACTCAAATCAACATGATTAACACCAAGTAATAATTCTTTCTCACTATATTCTCTATTTCCAGGAACAAATACAATTAAATTATAATATTTATTCATATCATAAACTATTAATTCACTATCTACTTTATAATTTAATTCATTCATTTTTTCTCTTAAAATATTATGATAATTATTAGAAATAGTAATTATCTTTTTAAATCTAAGAGAAGTTTTATTTAAAATCTCAAGCATAGTATGAGTACCCATACCAGCAAGAACTAACGTATCAGCTTCTCCCTCATTAATATTATCAAGTCCATCTGACACTCTTAAATCAATATATTTATTTCTTCCCAAATCATGTCTTGCTCTATCAATAACATTTAGACTTCTATCACTTGCAATAGATTTTTGACCCCTACTAGCAAGCATAAGACCAAGTTTTGCTTGATCACACCCTACATCTACAACTTTATCTTCTTCACTAATAAATGAATATAAAGCTTCAATTCTATTCAATTAAGAAATCCTTTAATTTCTTAGCTCTAGATGGGTGTCTTAATTTTCTAAGAGCTTTAGCTTCAATTTGTCTAATTCTTTCTCTAGTAACTTTAAATTGTTTACCAACTTCTTCTAAAGTATGACTAGAACCATCAAATAAACCAAATCTTAATTCTAATACTTCTTTTTCTCTTACAGTTAATGTATTTAAAACCTCTCTTAACTCATCCTTTAATATTTCATAAGTAGCAAATTCTTCTGGAGACATTGTTCTCTCATCAGCAAGGAAATCTCCTAAATGAGAATCATCTTCTTCACCAATTGGAGTTTCTAAAGAAACAGGATCTTGACTAATCTTTCTAATTTCAGCGATTTTTTCTACTGAAAGACCCATTTTCTTAGAAAGTTCTTGATCAGTTGGTTCTCTATTAAGTTCTAAAGTCATTTGACGTTCAATTCTTGCCATTTTGTTAATTGTTTCAACCATATGAACTGGAACTCTTATTGTTCTTGCTTGATCAGCTAAAGCACGAGTAATAGCTTGTCTAATCCACCAAGTCGCATATGTAGAAAATTTGTATCCTTTATCATAATCAAATTTTTCAACAGCCTTCATAAGACCAATATTTCCTTCTTGAATTAAATCTAAGAATAAAAGTCCACGACCAACATATCTCTTAGCAATTGAAACAACTAAACGAAGGTTAGATTCAGCAAGAATATTTTTAGCATGCTCATCTCCCTCAGCAACTCTTCTTGATAATTCTTGTTCTTCATCTAGTGTAAGAAGACTAATTTTACCAATTTCTTTAAGATACATTCTAACATTATCATTAACACTCATATCCTTACTTTCATCAGGTACATCATCAATGATAATTTCATCTCTTAAACTAGCTTCTCCACCATCTTCTTCATCTTCTGCTCTAACTTCAATTTGATTATCAGTTAAAACATTATATAACTCATCAAGTGCATTGCTATCTAAATCTAAATCAAGAGTTTTCTTAGCAAGTTGTTCATAAGTTAAATATCCTTGTTCCTTTCCTAAAGCAACTAATTCTTTGATTCTTTCATCAAATGTCTTAATATTGTTTACCATTTTAACACTTCCTTATTAATATTTTCTATTTTTTTAGCTATTTCTATTTTTTTATTTATATCTAAAGTCTCTTTCATTTCCTGTTTAAGACTTGATATTCTTTGTTTAACACTATACTCCTTTATAGTATTTATATAAGAATCTAACTCGTCCTTACTATACTCATCATTATTCGGATATTTCATAATTTCTTTTAATATTACATTAATATCATCAAATTCACTTATATAATCTATAAAATCACTATATTCAAAATAACCATAATCATTTCTAAACTCTATTATCTTATAAGCAAGTTTTGACATATTATCATTAATTAAATATCCTAGTGAACTTTCAAATTCATTAATAACTTCATCATAATGAAGCATCAAATATAAAATCCTAATTTCACTTATATCATACTTATTATATCTTTTATTCTTAACTTCTGATTTAACTTCTACTTTTTTTCGTACTCTATCTTTAAGCTTACCTTTTATAACAGAATCTGATATACCAAATTCACGAGAAATTTCATTTATTTTAAGTTCTCTTAATATATCATCATCTATATTATTTAATGATTCAATTGCTTGATTAATATACTTACTAATCTCAACTGAATCACTCATATTTCTATTACGTCTTAAATATTTTAATTTAAAATCAATAAATGAAATTCTATTTTTATATGCTAAATCAAAAGCATCCCTTCCCTTATTAACAATATATTCATCACTATCTTTATAGTCATCAAATACTATTACAGATACATCAATATTATTTTTAATAAGTTCGTCTCCGATACTTACTGTAGCACTCTTACCTGCATTATCTTGATCAAGATTTAATACAACTCTACATTTATAACTTTTTATTTTTTCTAAATGTTCTTTAGTAAAAGCAGTACCCATCAGAGCTACTACGTTTTTATAACCTATTGAAGACATCCTTATAGTATCCATAAACCCTTCAGTAATAATTATCTCTTTAGATTTTTTTATTTCTTGAAGTGAATTATTAATATTATAAAGAACATTACCTTTTTTAAATATAATAGTTTCTTTAGTATTTAAATATTTAGGTTGAGTATTATCATTTAAATCATCTCTTAAATATTTTCTACCAGAAAAAGCTATTACATTTCTATCTTCATCAATAACCGGAAATATAATTCTATTTTGAAATGTATCATAAATATTTCCACTTATTTCTTTAGATATATCAACACTTAATAAAGATACTTCATCATATTTTTTTAAAAGCATGCTAGATAACTTATTACCTGTTGAAAGACCTATATTAAATTCATTAATTAATTCTTTAGTAAGTCCTCTATCAGTTAAATATTTATATGCTTCAGTTCCAACACTAGATATTAAATTATTTTTATAATACTTTAATGCAGTATCATTAATATCATAATATTTATCGTAAGCACTTTGTTTTTTAGGAGTATCAAGAGTAATATTAATACCTGCATTTTCAGCAAGAATTTTTATAGCTTCTTGAAAAGATATATTATTATACTTTTGAACAAAAGTAATTACATTTCCACTCTCTCCACAACTAAAACATTTATAAATTTGTTTATCACCATTAACACTAAACGAAGGTGAATGATCATTGTGAAAAGGACATAATGCTTTATTTTTTTCATTTAAATTAATATATCCTCCAATGACATCTACAATATCATTCTTAGACTTAATTTCATTAATTAATTCTTGACTTATAAATGCCATTTTGCTGCCTCCATTTATTTATATACGATAAAAAAAACGAAAACACTACTTTTTTTTAAATAAAATTAGTATTTTTTACATTTTTTATTATTTTAATATCCTTTGATATCTCTTTCTTAAACCAAGTTCCATAATTTCATCCATATGATCATATAAATGTGCAAATTCCATTTCATAACTTCTACCTTTATCTTGAACTATGTAAGTAAATCCATAATCCATGAAAAATGGTCTTAAAATTCTATCTTGCCATCTCTCAGCTCTATATGCAATTATTCTAGAACCACATACAGATACTTGCATCCATCCAAGTTTTTCAACAGCAAATGATTCATCATAATCTCCACTTCTTACACCATATAAGCTCAAATAATCACTATATATTTTTTGAATACGATTATACGAATCAATATCAAATTCTTCAAGTCCAGCCATAAACGTTTTAACTAATGAACTATGATCTTGTCTTCTTGGCGAACCACCCATATAAGCATCTGATGTTTCATTATATTGGCTAATTAATAAACCATTAGGTAAAACCCATCCTCTAAAATTTCCATTAGCTTGTTTTGTAGTGATATCAGATAAAAATTTACCAATGATTTTCTTTATTCTTTCTTCTTTTTCACGTTCACGTCTTTCTCTCTCAAGTCTCTCTCTTTCGATTCTCTCACGTTCACGTTTTTCTCTTTCAAGTCTTTCATTCTCTTCTCTTTGCTTCTTTTCTTCTTCTGTTTCAACTTTAGTTTGACTACCAATAGAATTAGATTTTATTTTACTAACAGAACCAAGTAATTCTTTCGTTAAAAATAAAAGATCTTGATATGATAAATCAATTCCCAAATTTCTTGCATTAACAACAAATTCATTTAATGCTTTAAATTGTCTATCACTTAATAAACCTAAATATAATCTTAATTCTCTTAATTTATCATCAGATAAAGTTAATTTAATAGTATCTCTAGAAATCTTTCCATAAGATTTATAATAACTATTATCAATTTGATAATCATAAATTTTTTCATCTTTATAAATATAAATATTCTCACCCTTATATTTATTATATAATAATTCTTTATTCACTTATTTAGCCCCCCTAAACAAGTGAATATTATACCATATTAACAGCAAAAAGTCAATTTTAGAATACATATAACACATCACAAAAAAAGTATTGAATAAAATTCAACACTTTTTATATTTATCGTTTGTTACGAATTATAACAATACCTGAACCGCCAGAATAAGCACCACCGGCTCCACCGTCTCCAGTATTCAATCCGCCATGGGTAAAGCTTCCACCAGAAACAGTTGAACCATCTCCACCTTTAGAATATAATTTGCCAGAATTTTCACCAAATTCTCTTGTAGTTGAACCCTGTCCTGTACCAGGAAATGAACCCGCTCCACCATTTCCATTAGTACCTCCAAGACCAGGAGTAGAAGGAGATTGTTCAGAATGTCCAGCAGCAACTCCGGCACCACCACCAGAGCCACCGTTTCCACCTTTTAGCGAACCAATCATGTAACCTCCGTTACCACCACCTTGACCACCAGATGCAGTTAGTCCAAATGCACTTGAAGAACCACCATTTCCACCACCAGTACTACCACTTGAACCACCATTTCCGACAATTATTTCATATTTCTTACTTTTTTCTACAGATACATTTCTTTTTGTTTTAGTGTAACCACCACCGCCTCCGCCGTTATGATTACCATAAAAAGAAGTACCTCCTCCTCCTCCAACACAAAATACATCAATACCATTTGAAGCATTACCTAAATTTTTGAATGTAAGTGTACCAGAAGATAAAAATTTTATTTTCCAATTCCCAGTTAAATCACTTTTTTTATTGCCACTATCATCAACAATTTCATAAGTTCCTGTATATGAGAAATATGGATTAGGTTTACTTGGTCTTATAACAACAATACCTGAACCACCAGAAAAACTACCGCCGGCTCCTCCATTACCAGTATTTACATCACCATTACGCATATTACCGCCAGAACTATGTCCATCGCCACCTTCTGCATATAATATACCAGTCGATTCCCCAAATTCTCTTGTTGTTGTTCCTTGTCCAGTACCTGGAAATGAACCTCTTCCACCATTTCCATTTGTACCACCAAGACCTGGAGTAGAAGCAGATTGCTCTGTATGTCCAGCAGCAGATCCTGCTCCACCACCAGAGCCGCCATTTCCACCTTTTAGCGAACCAACCATGTAGCCTCCCTTACCTGCACCCTCACCACCGGCTGCAGATAAACCAAATGCTGTTGTTTCCCCACCAGATTCAGCTGTTGTTCCACCACCTGAACCACCAGGACCAATAAATATATCATATTCATGATTTAACTGTAATGACATTTCTTTTTTAGTTGTGGTATAACCACCGCCACCGCCTCCACTATGAACGCCGTAGCTAGCACCACCACCGCCTCCTCCTACAAGGAATACGTCAAATCCATTTGTAGCAGAACCAAAATTTTTAAATACTAATTTACCCTCAGTTAAGAAACGTATCTTCCAATCTCCGTTTAAGTCATTAATTTGATTACCATTATTATCAACTATTTCATAATTACCTGTATATGTAAAATATGGATTTGTGTTACTTTGTCGTATTACAACAACACCAGAACCACCATTATAACCACCACCGGCACCACCATTTCCAGTATTTGCACCACCAGCAGCTATAGTTCCACCAGAATTTGCTCCGTCTCCACCTTTAGCGTATAATGCACCAGTAGTTTCTTCGAATTCTCTTGTTGTTGTTCCTTGACCAGTACCAGTAAATGAACCTTTGCCACCATGTCCATCAGTACCACCAAGACCTGGAGTAGAAGGAGATTGCTCTGCATGTCCAGCAGCAGAACCAGCTCCTCCACCAGAGCCACCATTTCCACCTTTTAGAGGACCGACCATATAGCCACCGCCTCCACCACCGCCGCCTCCGGCAGCAGTTAAACCAAACGCTGTAGTAGGATCACCAGAATTACCATTAGTACTTCCACCAATTCCACCTTTACCAATACTAATATGATAAGATTCATTCGCAGTAATAGTTTTACCATTTTCAGAAGTAGTATATCCACCACCGCCTCCACCACTGTGAACACCGTAGTTAGCACCACTTCCACCGCCTCCTACCAAGAAGACGTCAAATTGAAAACCACGAGTAAATATCAAATCACCAGTTGTTAAATATTTAACTCTCCATTTTCCATTTCCATCATCAATAACTTGACAATTACCTGAATACTCCATTACATAAGGAGCACTTCCAACAGTTTTATTAGCACACTTATAAGAATTTAACACAGTATTATTTTGTTTCCACTTAGCATAAAATATCTTTTTATTTGTTTTATTAACAGAAGGAGAAAATGAGAAACTACTTCCTGCAGCACGACTTGTACCAGATGTTGAATCTTCTTTCCACTCAACAAATTCATAACCAGATTTTGTAAATCCATTATAAGCTAATGTAAAAGTATGATTAGTTTCATTTGCACCATAATTAGTATTATTTTTACCATAACCTGAATTATAATACTGAGTATCAGTTTGATTAGACATTGTTCCTGTTCCCGTATTAGGTTTATACTCAAGAGACAATGTTCTCTTATATACACTTCTTGTATATGGCCATGTATTATATGGGATTTTGTATTCAGTACCAGCAAGTCCTGCTTCAAATGTAATAGAACTATTTGCCTCACTATTTCCACATTTATAACCTATAAATGTCCATGTATCTATATTTACTTCATTAGGAATACTTACTTTTGTTAAATATGAATTTGTTATTCCATATGGATTCCAATATTGAATAGATTCTGCAAAAGATTTTACTGGCGCAACACCACCATTAAAATGCATATTTCTTTTACCTATAGCATATAAACTTAAATTACCAGCAATATTATATGTAAAAGATTTTTTATTAGAATAATTTATATCAAATTTATTACTTGCATTAGGTGTTGCATCCTTATCTGTTGTCCATCCATAAAAACTCCATCCATAATTTCCATGTTCTGTAGTTTTTAGAGTTGCTTGTTCATCTTGATAACTATATGGGAATGGTTTATTAAATGATGCAAAATCAGTTAAAACACAAGTTTCATTATATTTACAAGTTGATGTTCCAATAGAAGCAACTCCTACAGTTGAACTTGCTTTTCCCATATAATAAGTAATAGTATATGTCTTTGGTTCATACTTAGCATATAGTGTTATATCATGATAAGCAGAGTTAACTTTTTCTTTATCAAGCACTTCTCCACCATCAGTTAAACTCCAACCACTAAATGTATATCCTGTTTTAGTTGGTGTACAATATGTTGATTCTTTATATTTCTTATTATATTTTATTCTTCCTTTATCACATCCAGTACCACCTTTATTATTATAAGTTACATTAAATTCATCTTGTTGATATACAAAATCTACGAATGTATCTTCTTGAGTTACTTCTACATTACCATCAAATGGTAAAGTTTTTTTACTATCTTCTACCCAAACTTCAACTAAACTATATTTTTCTTGATTTTCACCTATAGTTTGCTCCATTGTTTCTGGAAAATCTACTTTCATAGTTTCAAAAGTATATCCTATTATTTTTTGTTCCTCAATACCAGTCATTTTTACACCATTATGACTCTTTTCATTTTCATTTTTTCCTGGTACAAATCTATAAAAATTAGAAACAATTGCATGTTTTTCAACTGTATAAACAATATTTATAGTAAGATTCTTAGAAGGTAAACCAGTAATATCATATACAGTTTTATTATTTTCTTTTCTTTCTTTATACTTAATATTTTCTCCGCCGACTTTTAAGACTGGCTTATATGTATTACCATTTCTTGTATGAAGAATTGTTTCAATTTCAAATAAAACATCATCATCTTCATCTAACAATTCAGACTCCTTAACAGTATGTGTTTTTCTTGGACTTATTTCCATACCACCTAAATCATTTTCAACATGTTTTACAGTTACAGTATAAGTTTCTTCTCTATTTGTAGCATTACTACCATCAAAGCATCCCTTAAATAACTCTTCAATCTTTACATTTTTATCTTGAGTTTTATAAGCATCTTCACATTTAACATAAGAATATGAGTCACTCGTCAAATTAGACTTCTTATCTATTTCATAAATAACTACACCTTGACAAGGAGTACCTGAATAAACTAACTCTTCTGAATAATAATCTAAATCTTTAATGTCGCTTACACAAATATATTTATATATTTTATTGTCTTTAATAATATCAGAATAATTTGTTTTATCTTCATCACTTAACGCAAGATCTTGATAATAAAATTTGCATTTTCTTTTCTTATCGTAGTCTATTGCATCTTTACAATAATCGTCAAGCAAAATATCACCAGCTTCTACAAGTTTATTCTCCTGTATTACCATTGCTTGAATTCTACTTGAATTAAACTTTTTAATTACCGCTGGAGCTGCAATCAATCCAATAATCGCCATTATTGCAATAGCTGCAACAATTTCTACCAATGTAAAACCTTTTCTATTCTTCATATAATCACCTATTATATTAATTATATCACGCACACTTATTTTATTAAATAAATATTTTAAAAAAAATTACAAAAAAATAGAAATAAAATAATTTATTTCTATTTATTTAATTTATTAAATTTTTTAAATTCAGAAGAATCATCAAGACCAGTATCTTCAAGTTCTTCTAATAATTTCTTTTGTTTTCTAGATAAAGAAGTAGGAATAATTAAATCAAGTACACAATAAAAATCTCCTTTTTTCCATGAATCATTTCTATTAATACCTTTTCCTTTAATTCTTAAAGTATCGCCAGGTTGACTTCCAGCAGCAATTTTTAGTTCTACTTCACCATCCATTGTAACAATTGTTTTTTTACAACCTAAACACAAATCAGTAATAGTAACAGGTAAATTAATATAAATATCAATTCCTTCTCTTTTGTAAAGTTCATGTTCTGATATTCTAAATTCTAAATATAAGTCACCATTAGGTCCACCATTTATTCCCGGTTCACCTTTTCCACTTATTCTAAGTTGTTCACCATTATCAATTCCAGCAGGAATATCAATAGTCAAAGTTTTACTAACCTTAACTTTACCATTTCCACGACATGTATTACATTTTGTTTTATAACTTTTTCCTTTTCCATTACATTCAGGACAAGTAGTCTTAGTTTGTATAACACCTAAAATTGTATTAGATTGTTTAATAACAACACCTCTACCACCACACTCTGAACAAGTACTTTCGCCATGTCCACCATGACCATCACAGTCATCACAGGTTTCATAATATTCAAGATCAATATCTCTCTTGCAACCATATACAGCATCCATGAAATCAATTTTCATTCCATATAAACTATCTGCACCTTTTCTAGCACGTGTTTGATTTCTACTTGAACCATAAGAACCGCCGAAACCACCAAATCCACCACCAAATAAATCATCAAATATATCACTAAAATCAAATCCACTAAATGGATTACCTTGGTAAGCACCGCCACCTCCAGCTCCACCATATGGATTATCAAATGCAGCATGACCAAATTGATCATATTTAGCACGATTATCTTTATCAGAAAGACAAGCATATGCTTCTTGTGCTTCTTTAAACTTTTCAGGAGCATCTGCACTCTTATTTATATCTGGATGAAATTCTTTAGCTTTTTTTCTAAACGCACTTTTAATTTCAGCATCACTTGCATCTTTAGATACACCTAATACCTCATAATAATCTCTTTTTGCCATATTATTCACCACTTCCTAAACTTTTTAATAACTCTAATTTTTCATTAAACAATTCAAATGCTCTTGATAAAACATCCTCATCAGTAATATCAATACCTAAGTCACAAAGTAATTCAAGAGGATACTTAATATTACCACTACTTAAAAAATTAATATATTTATCTTTAAAACTCTCATCACTCTCAAGCTTATCAGCAATAATTAAAGCACTAATAAATCCAGTTGCATATTTATACACATAATAAGAAGTATAAAAATGAGGAATTCTTGCCCATTCATATTGAATATCTTTATCTACTACAACTTGAGGACTAAAATGATTTTTATTAAGTCTATAATATACCTCACATAATAAATCCTTTGTTAAAGATTCACCGTTTTCATATTTTTCATGAATAATATCCTCAAATTCAGCAAACATAACTTGTCTATAAACAGTAGCCTTAAATTTATCAAGAAAATCAATTAAATGATATTCTTTTTCATCATTATTTTCAGCATTTTTAATCAAATAATTTGAAAGTAACACCTCATTAACAGTACTAGCAATTTCAGCTAGAAAAATAGGATAATTAGCATATAAATAATCTTGATTTTCATTACTATAATAAGTATGCATAGCATGTCCCATTTCATGAGCAAATGTACTTACAGAATCAATATTATTTTCATAATTTAAAGATACATAAGGTAAAACTCCATATGTTCCCCATTGATAAGCGCCACTTCTCTTTTTATCTTTCGGATAAACATCAATACATCTATTATTAACTAAATAATTAAATTTATCTAAATAATCATCACCTAAAGGTTTAAGTGCTTCATTAATAATTTTGATTGATTCTTCATATGAGATTTTCTTTTCAGGTACTTTACTTGTATTTAAATATAAATCATACATATGAAGTTTTCTACCTAAACACTCACCCTTAAACTTATAATAATCTTTTAAATATTTAGTATTTTTATTAGTAATTTTCACTAAATTTTTATATAACTTAGTATTAATATTATCACTAAATAAATGAGCTTCAAGTGTACTATTATATTTTCTAGTTTTAGAATAAAAAACATCACTCTTTACTTGACCAATATATAAACTAGAAATAGTATTTATATGATTTTTATAATATTCATGCTTCTTTTTAAAAGCACTTTTTCTTACTTTTTCATTTTTAGATGTAAGAAATAAAGAATAATTTGATGAAGTTAATACAACATTTTCATTATCTTCATTTTTAATTTTTCCAAAACTTGCATCTGTTTCATTAATAGCATCATAAGCATCACTTGGTATATCAAAAACCTCACCAAGATCACTTAATATTTTCTCTTCTTTTTCGCTTAAAATATGTTCTTTTTCTCTAAATAATCTTAAAAGAAAAGTTTTAAATAATTCTAATTCTTTATTTTTTTCTATAAATTCACAAATTAAACTAAAATCAGAAGATAATATTTCAGGAACTATAAAACTAGTAGCACTATCTGCTTTCACCATCAAAGAACTTGCAACTTCTTTATATTTTTGGAATTTAACATCAGCCATATTATCATAAAATCCTAAATATGAATATACATAAATTTTATTTAATAATTTACTTATTTCTGTCTCTAACTTTAAAAGTTCCAAAAAAGTATTTTCATTCTCAAGTATTCTGCCTTTAAATGAATTTACTTTTGAAAGCAAATCTTCTAATTTAGCGATACTATTTTTATAATCATCTTCATCCTTAAAAATTCTAGTTAAATCCCATTTATAATCCATATTGTCTCCTTTATAAATTAAGGGCTCTCATAAAGAGCCCTAATATAGTTTAATTATTTTTCTTCAAAATCTGCGTCTTTTACATTACTTTTGCTGTCATTATCATCATCTTCATCATTACTGTTATTTTCAGCTTCTTTTTGAGATTCAGCAGCATTTTCTTGATATACACGAGTTGATACTTCCATTACAGCATTAGATAATTCTTCACTTGATTTCTTAATTTCATCAATATCATTTTCTTCTAAAGCATCTTTTACTTTTTTAGATAAATCTTCAAGTTTTTCTTTTTCATCATCTTTTACTTTATCACCAAAGTCTTTGATTGTCTTCTCTGTAGCATACACCATTTGTTCAGCATCATTTCTAATTTCAGTTTCTTCTTTACGTTTAGCATCAGCTTCTTTATTTGCTTCTGCTTCTTTCATCATTTTATCGATTTCTTCATCACTTAAGTTAGAACTTGCAGTAATTGTAATAGCTTGTTCTTTATTAGTTCCTAAATCTTTAGCTTTTACATTAACAATTCCGTTTGCATCAATATCAAATGTAACTTCGATTTGAGGTACTCCTCTTGGTGCAGGTGGAATATTACTTAATTGGAAGTGACCTAATGTTTTATTATCACTTGCCATTGGTCTTTCACCTTGTAAAATATGAATATCAACAGCTGGTTGATTATCAGCAGCAGTTGAGAAAACTTGTTTCTTAGTTGTAGGAATAGTAGTATTTCTTGGGATTAAAACAGTCATAACATTTCCAAGTGTTTCAAGTCCAAGTGATAATGGTGTTACATCAAGTAATACTAAGTCATTAACTTCACCAGTTAAAACTCCACCTTGAATACTTGCACCCATAGCAACTACTTCATCAGGGTTAACTTCTTTACTTGGTTCTTTTCCAAGTTCTTCTTTAACTAATTCTTGAACCATTGGAATTCTTGTAGAACCACCAACTAATAATACTTTATCGATATCTGTTTTCTTTAATTTAGCTTCTTTTAATGCATCTCTAACTGGTTTTCTAGTAGATTCAACTAAATCACCAATTAATTCTTCAAATTTAGCACGAGTAAGTGTCATATCAACATGTAATGGACCACTTTCTCCTTGAGTAATAAATGGTAAACTAATTTGAGTAGTTTTTACACCAGATAAATCTTTTTTAGCTTTTTCAGCACCTTCTTTAAGTCTTTGCATAGCTAATTTATCTTTTGATAAATCTATACCATTTTCTTTTTTAAATTCTTTAACAATATAATCAATAATTGCATTATCAAAGTCATCTCCACCTAAGTTATTATTACCACTAGTAGATAATACTTCAAATACACCATCACCAAGTTCTAAAATAGAAACATCAAATGTTCCACCACCTAAGTCATAAACAAGAACTGTATGAGCATTTTCTTGTTTATCAAGACCATAAGCAAGAGCAGCAGCAGTTGGTTCATTTATAATTCTTTCAACCTCTAAACCAGCAATTTTACCTGCATTTTTAGTAGCTTGTCTTTCAGCATCATTAAAGTATGCTGGAACTGTAATAACAGCTTTAGTAACTTCACCACCTAAATAAGCTTCAGCAGTTTCTTTTAAATTCATTAAAATTTTAGCTGAAATTTCTTCAGGTGTATATTTTTTACCCTCTGCTTCAACTTTTTGTTTAGTACCCATTAATCTTTTAATAGAACTAATAACATTTGTAGAAGTTTGAGCCTCTCTTTTTGCAACATCTCCTACTCTTACTTCTCCATTTTTAAAACTAACTACTGAAGGAGTAGTTCTATTTCCCTCAGCATTAGGAATTACTTTAGGTTCTCCACCTTCAAGTACAGATACACAACTATTTGTTGTACCTAAATCTATACCAATAACTTTATTTACTTTTGCCATATATATTATTCTCCTTTTTTATAAACAATTTTTAATGTTTTTTCAGCATCTCTTCTTAAAAAACTCTTCTCATCATCACTCAAATTATATTCTGAAAAATCACACTTATTAATCATTTCAAAAATTTCATCATAAGTATAACCTTTTTCCTCAAGTTCACGAATTTCAAGAATTAAAGAAACACTGATATCTCTTATATAATCTTTTGACATATAAATTATGTCATCTAAACTATCACCACCAAGAGCACAATTAAGCGCAAATAAACGTGATAATAATTTTCTATTATTAGACATTATTTATTAACCTTAACCATAGCATGTCTAATAACTTTATCTTTATATTTATAACCTTTAGTTAATACTTCAAGTACTACATTTTCAGGTTTATCTTCATTATGATCAGTTAAAACTGCTTCAGCAACATGAGGATCAAACTCAAGACCTAAACACTCTATTTCCTTTACTTCAAATTTATCAAGTAATGCTGTTAAGTTTCCAAGAATCATTTTAAATCCACTTAGGAATCTACTTACTTCATCTGCAAGATCATTATCATCCATCATAACAGCTCTTTCTAAATTATCTTTAATATTAAGAATTTCTTTAATAAAATCTTCTCCTTCATATTGAAGCATTCTACTAATTTCATTTTGAGTTCTTGTTTTAAAATTTAAATATTCTGCTTGTAAACGCATATATTTTTCTTCTAATTCTTGATTTCTTGCAACTAAGATTTGATTAATTGTAGATTCATCCATACTTCCGCATCCACTGCATCCATCACAGCATCCTCCGCAACCCTCTTCTTCACAGTCGCATTCATCACAATTGCAGTCTTCACAATCACAATCACTTCCGCAATGACATTCATCACCGCATTCACATTCATGATTATGGCATTTACATTTTTCGCCTTCTTGACATCCGCAATCACAGTCTTCACTACAATTACATTCACATGTACATTCTTTACCTTCTTGGCATCCGCAATCACAGTCTTCTGTACAATTACATTTATTTAATTCTTTTTCATCTTTTTTATTTTTTTTCAAGATTAATTTTCCTTTCCTTTACTTTCAATACTATCTTTTAAGTATTCAAGCATATTAACTACTCTCTCATATTCCATTCTCTTAGGTCCAATTATAGCTATTGTTCCTTCTCTTCCTTGAGCTTTATACTTCGTTTTAATAACAGTTACATTATCATCTATTTCGCTCTCGCTACCAATATATACCTTAACCTCATCTCCAGTTTCTTCGATTTTACTCACCATATCTTTGCTTTCAAACTTACTTATAATGTTTTTAACATCATCAACAGTTGAGAATTCCGGTTGTTTTAATATATTAGTTTTACCAGTAAATCTAACATCTCTCTCACTCGTAAAATTAGAAAGTGCATTATAAAACGCATTATATACTATTTCATAATTTTGAATATAATTCCTAATAACAGGTTTAACTTCAAATTCTAATTTACTTGGAACCTCATCTACTGGCGTCCCTATAAGCATCTTATTTAATAATTCTGTTGTTTTTGATATTTCTTCAGGTGGAATGTTTTCTTCTAATTTAATATTTTTATTTTCAACGTGTCCCATATTTGTTATTAATAAAGCAACAAGTTGACGTCCACTAACAGGTATAACCTCTACCTTTTGAAGTAAATTATCACTAGCTTTTTTTCCTAAAACTACTGAAGTATAATTAGTAATATCGCTTATTATTTCCAAACTTTTACTAATAGCATCATTAAGTTCTAATTCTTTGTTATTAAATATTGTTTGAAGTTTAAGCATATCTTCACCACTAATTTTTTTAGGCTCCATTAAATTATCAACATAATACCTATAACCCTCTTCTGATGGAATCCTTCCTGAAGATATATGTGTCTTTTCTAAATAATTTAATTCTTCAAGCATAGCCATATCATTTCTAATAGTAGCACTTGAACATTTAAATTTTTTACACAAAGCCTTACTACCAACAGGTCTAGCAGTTTTAACATATTCTTCTACTATAGTTTTAAGTAATTCTTTTTGTCTACTTCCTATCACAATATACCTCCTTTTTAGCACTCTTTAACCCTTAGTGCTAATATAATTATATCACTAAAATTAGCAATGTCAATACCTGAGTGCTAAAATTAAATTACGTAAAACTTAATGTACAAAAATACATTAAAACTAGCAACTAATATTATTATTTATTATACTTATAATGGTGATATTATGAAAAAAGATAAAAAGAAATTTAAGATAATTGAAAGAACAAGAAACAAAACTAAATTATTTGGAATCCTCGAATTTAAAAAGATGACAAAAAAAGAACAAGAAATAGAAAAAAAAGTATCTAAATTAAACAAAACAACAAAAATAGTTGGATTTACCTTATTATTTTATATTATATTTTCACTAATCAATAATGTAATAATGAGTTTCTCAGAATCATACACACTATTCTATGTAAAACATATTTCAAATTTTAAAAACGGAATTTTTTATTTTCTTTTTGGACATATCAAAGCATTTAACTTTGTACTAATAATAGTAACAATACTTGTATATATGTTCTTCGTTCTAAAAGCAGCAAATATAAAAAATGAAATCAAAAAAAGAAACAAAGCAATGAATACAGCATATATTGTATTATTTGTATTTTTATATTTTGGAGCCCTATCATTTTTAATTGATAATCAATATTATGCACACATGCCTAATTTTGATACAATTTTATTTGAAGAAACAAAAAACAAAACATATACAAAAGAAGAATTAGAAAAACTTAGTATATATTTAAAAGACAAAGTATATGAAAGTGCAATTAACGTTCCAAGAAATGAAAAAAATGAAATAATTACAAACGATTTAAATTACAATAAACAAGCCATAAAAGATTTACACAATATATCAGATACTATTCCACTATTAAAAGGACTATATCCAACTAAAAGTACACATATCGGTGATACACTAAAAGGATTTTATGGTTCGTCTACTGCTGGTCTAACAAATAACTACACAACATATTTCGATTATGATCAATCACCAACTGCTATACTAAATACAATAACTCATGAATATTGTCACACAAAAGGAATCACAAGAGAAAACGAAACAGTATTTTGTTCTGTACTAGCCGGTATAAAAAGTAATAACATTCTTTCGAATTATGCAGGATACTTAGAAGCATTTGGAAGAGTTAATGAAGCATATTCATATTTTAATCCTGAACACGCAAGTAGCATCGAAAATGATATTCTTCATTTATGTTTAACAAACAACTATGAAGAATTATGTGATATATATACAAAGAATAACAATTCATTTATACCAGGAACTGAACAAATGTACATATATTCATATAAATTAAAATATTATAAAAACTTCACTAACGAATTAACTACATCATTAGAAACATTAAGAAAACAAAATGCTAAATTCAAAGTAAATAATGAACAAAAAACAATAGAAGAAATAATTAATTTAGTAAATGAAAATTCAGAATATTCTCTTTCAATAGAATTAAAACTAGATAATAAAATTTTCAACGAAATTAAATCTGCTATAGAAAATGATAATTTTTATTTAGTAATATATCAAGAAGATTTAGATGAAAAACAACCACCTGCAATTGAAAAACCAAAAGAATTCTTCCTAGAACCATTCCCAACAAATGATGAAGGAATATTTAATGGTCCATCATACGCAGCAGAAGATTACACATATGAAAGATCAGCAAGATTATTTTTAGAATATTTTGAAGAAAATGGATACAAATAAAAATTAGATTTTAAAATCTAATTTTTTTATTTACGCTTTTATATAAATTTTTATAAACTTTACAATTTGTAACTAAATTTTTATGATTTCCCTCTGCTACAACTACACCCTTATCAATAACAAAAATCTTATCACACATAGAAGTAGCAGATAATCTATGTGAAATAACAATAACTGTTTTTTCATTAGTAAGATTATTTATAGATTTTTGAATTTCATTTTGACTTACGTTATCAATAGAACTTGTCGCTTCATCAAACACAAGAATTTGACTTCCTTGAAGTAATGCCCTAGCAATTGCAAGCTTTTGCCTTTGACCCCCAGAAATATTAACTCCATCCATACCAACAACAGTATCATATTTATTTGGTAAACTCATAATAAAATCATAAATATCTGCTTTCTTACAAACATTATCAAGTTCTCTTCTAGTCGCATCACTCTTAACAATCATTAAATTATCTTTAATACTCATATTAAAGATATACGAATCCTGATTAACTACAGAAATATTCTTTTTTAAACTACTCTCATCAAAATCCTCAAGATTAATTCCATCTATAGTAATACTACCACTTTTAACATCATAAAGTCTTGTAAGTAAACTAACAATTGTACTTTTTCCACACTCAGGGGTACCAACAAGCGCAACACTCTCTTTTTCTTTTATTTCAAATGTCATACCATTTAAAACATTATTTTTATCATACCCAAAATAAACATTATCAAATTTTATAGAACCCTTTACCCTAGGTATAGAAACTTTACCATATTTTTCTTTCTCAAACTTTCTAAAATCTTCTAGTTGATTTATTTTATCAATAATAGAATTAAAATCTTTAATAGACGTTCTAAAATTAGATATTTCACTCATCAAAGAAAAAACATCATTCTGATATAAATACATAATCAACAAATTAACAACGCTTATTTCTCCAGTATTTAAATAAAACATTCCAATAACAATAATCATAGCCATTGTTATATATAAAATAACTCTTTCGATTTTATCATAAGTAGATTCACAAATATCTTTTTCACTTATATTATTAGCAACAATATTTAATTTATTAGATAAATGAGAACTAATTTTTTTCTCAATATTTAAAGTTTTAATATCTCCCATTCCTTCAACCACTTCACCAATAAAATTAGAAGCAGATACTTGAGAATTACCAAGTTTCATATCTTTAATTTTAACTCTTTTATGTTTAAGCGTATCAACATATTCAACAAGTAACATACCAATTATATAAACTAAAGATATTCTATAATCAGTAATAATTATATAAATAACTATACCAATTTTTGTAAGAGCATTAACAGAATTTCTTTGTAAAGAATTAACTATTTTAGCAACATCATTAGGATCATTTTCAATTCTCTCCTCAATTAAACCATCACCATATTTATGAATAACAGAAAGCTTTATATCAAATATATTCTTTATTATATATTGTCTAACATTAAATAAAATTCTTGGTCTAATTTTAATATTCCAAATATGCTCAGAAGTATATAAAATAAATTCCTGAAATGTATAAACTAAAGCTACTACAATAGCATATTTTAATGTTAAACTAAAACTATTATATATTAAACTAGCGAGCAAATTCGCAGTAAAAATCGGAGTTAAAAAACTAAGAACCCCAATAACTATATATAATACTGTTATAGAAATCAAACCACTTTTAGTATTCTTAAAAAATTTTAAATATCCTTTATTATTCATAATAATAATTATATCACAAAATAAAAAAGGATTAATAATAATCCTTAATTTATTTATTATTTTTTCTTTGAATTAAATTTACCACTAATAAAATAACATCAATTAAAACTAAACCAATTAGTACATAAACCAAACCATTAGATTTTTTTTCATCTACTGTTTTACTACTATCATCCAAACTAACTTTAAAAGACAAAATACCATTTTCCTTAAATTTATCATTAGGCTTAGAATTAATAAATACATAGTATTCATCTTTAACAGAATTAACAACATTTAATATTGAATTATTACTCATATAATCATATAACACATTTTGATGCTCTATTTTCCCATCTTTATTAAGCTTATATGCGCTTAGAATAAATCTAGCATCTTTAATTTTATCAACATTAACTGTTTCACCAACAAACACCATAAATCCATTATTAGAAGTATTAACAACATCCAAATAAGGAATATCATTTTCTTTGCTTATTTTTGTTTTCCATAATAAATTACCATTTTTATCAATTTTTTTAACAGTATATATATTACTAGAAGTATCACCCTCATTAGATAAATATTTTTCAAAAGCAATTATATTATCCTCTTCGTCAATTAAAAAACTTTCACAATTATCAAGTTCTAATGAAATTTGATTAACAACATCACCATGTAAATCAATTACATACATTTCACTTGTATCTTCACTAAAGACAAAAACTCTATTATCATTAAAAACTACATTAGTTGAATCAAAATAAAAATCATATTTTTCTTTCCATAAAACATTGCCATCTTCATCATACCTAATACCAAAACTATAAGTTTCTCCATTTGATTCAATACCATTTATATTAGTAGATGTAGATAAACCAAACACAATATAACCACCTTCAAGTGCTAAAATATTACCAAATACATCAAAAGAATTACCAACAAATTTTCTATCCCATATAAATTTACCATTTTTATCATATTTTAAAACAACGCCATCATAATCATTATTAATATTATCATTTGACAATGTTTGAGCAGCAATATAAATATCACCATTACTATCAACATCTATCGAATTAAATAATATAGAAGAATTATTATCATCCAAAATATTTTTCCATAATAAATTACCATTTAAATCATATTTTAATATTTTAGATTTTTTTTCACTTTTATTATATCCTACATAAATAAACTCATTATCTTTAGTTAAATAAACCTCTCCAAAATCTATATCATTTTTTAAAATCCATTTATCTGAAGATTCAACACTAATAATAGATGCATCAACAAAAAAAGGAATAAATAACAAAATAACAAATAATACCTTCTTCATATTCTATCTCCTATTATAATTTTATCACATAAAAATAAAAAATACTATTACTAGTATTTCTTATAATTCACAACTTTTATTATAATTTTTTAATACCAAAAAAACACTAATAAAACAAAGACAAATTGTAAATAAAATCCCTGCTATATTTCTAATTCCTGTCTTAGGATTTTCAATAATTTGCTTAAATAAAACCTCAACAGTTACATCATCATTAAGTTCAAATGAATATACACCATCATCTAACGAAGTAACTTCAACTATTTCATCTTTACTATTTTTAATAATTATTTTATCAAATTCATATCCATTATCTGGAATTGGAGACAACATAACAAAATTATCATCATTTTTAACAACATCTAATGCCCCATGAACAATATCTGTTTTATTAACATTAAAAATTTTAACAAAGTTGACATCAATACTTACATCATCATACAAATCATAAACATACTTATTTTTTTCTTTTTTCATAGTATTAACTATATTATCCGAAGAATCTTTTACAATAACTTTATTAACCATATATCCCTCATTTGGAACAGTAGAAATAACACCATAATTATTATCATAAGAAACTTCAACATTTCCGAATTTGATATTTTCTGAAATTGAATAAGTATAAGAATAATTAATATTAAAAACTAATATCGCAGATTTAGTAAGAGGAAGATCTTTTAAATCAGTTGATGAAGAATATCCACCAATTAAACATTCAGTATTAGAAGTACAAAATATTTCTTTAAAATAATCTTCTCCATTACCACCATTACTATTAAAACCTAAAAGTTTACCATCAAAATTACTATATCTTAAAAGAACTGTATCATAAGAACCACCTTTAAAATTCATTCCTTCTATATCACTAGAATTTATTGAACAAACAGCAATGATGTTGTTATTTAACAACTCAAAATCTTCACAAACATCATACCCAGAACCACCAAAACTATTTTTCCATAAAAAATTACCATTTTTATCATATTTAACAATCAATGAATCATTGGAACTATCATCCACAGAATCTTTTATTTCAACAGATGAGGTATCACCCAAAAAGTAGTAAAAATCATCAGACTCAATAACTTTAGTAAACCCATCTCCTAATGTACCACCATATAATATTTTATTTTCAATATTAAAAGAACTATCAAATTTTAAAAACAATGCATCAGCAGAACCAATATTTTCTAAATCTTCAAAGTTAGTTGCTGCACTTGAACCAGTAACCAAAAAACCTCCATCATTAGAATTAGTAATATAATTAAAATTAATTGATTTATCTCCTAAATATTTTTTTAACCAAACAACATTTCCATCTTTATCATATTTTATAATTACACCAATAAAATGTGAAGAAGTTTGTAAACTACCTTCAATTTCCAAAGAAGAAGTTTCTCCAACAACAATAACACCACCATCTTTATCCATAATTATAGAGTTAAATGAATCACTTCCAGAACCACCCCAAAATCTTTCCCATAATAAATTACCATTTTCATCATATTTTAAAATAACAGCTGCACCATTTAAAGCATAACCATTTGTTAAATTAGTAATATCAGTAGAATAAGTTTCACCAACAACATAATAATTATTATCATCATCAATAGTCAAATCATACAAATAATCACTTTTTTTTCCACCATAACTATTCGTCCATAACAAGTTCCAATTATTATCATATTTCATTATTAAACAATCCAACCCTCCTTTTGAAGGAAAGCCTTCTATATCTGAACTTGTAGTTTCACCTATTACTATATAATTATTTTTTTTATCAATTTCTATACTTTCTAAATAATCACTATTATTTTTATCAAAACTTGAAATTAACTCATCTTTAATTTCCAAGCCATTAACAACAAAAGGAATCATCATTATTAATATAAAAAACAAAATTTTTTTCATATTCTATCTCCTATTATAATTTTATCACATAAAAATAAAAAATACTATTACTAGTATTTCTTATAATTCACAACTTTTATTATAATTTTTTAATACTAAAAAAACACTAATAAAACAAAGACAAATTGTAAATAAAATCCCTGTTATATTTCTAATTCCTGTCTTAGGATTTTCAATAATTTGCTTAAATAAAACTTCAACACTTACATCATCATATAATTCAAATGAATATGTTCCATCTTGAAGTTTTACTGCCTCAATAATATTTCCTTCACTATCTTTAACTATAACTTTATCAACTTCATATCCTTCATTCGGATTAGGTTTTACATTTCCTGTAAATCCATTACTTTCAATAATGAAGGTACCATTTTCTTCTTTAGTTTTATTTAATTCAAAATCAATATTATATTTTGATTGGATTATATCTTCATAACCTACATTTTCATCACTTACAATATCTTCTGAATCAGAAATTCCTAATGTAATTAAGTTATTATTTTTTGTAAACAAAGCCACATTATAAGTATCAGAACCTAATCCTCCAAAACTTTTTTCTAATATTAAATTACCATTTTTGTCATATAATACAAGCAATGCATCTGCATACCCTTTAACAGGCATATTTTCAATATTATCAGAATCAAATGTACCAACAACAATTATATTATCTCCTGGTGTTATTAAAACATCATTAAAACTATGATTATTATTTCCATGATAAGACTTAGACCATTGGATTTCTCCATCTTTATTATATTTAATAATGACAGCTTTATTATTTTCCTCTTCATTTGTTATACCTTCTATATTTGATGAGAAAGAATCTCCAACTATAACAAATCCAGAATCACTTGTAGGTGATATATTATAAAAATTCTCATAATTATTACCACCCCAATTTTTCTTCCATACTATTTCACCATTTTCATTATATTTTATAATAATACCATCTGTTTCGCCATTAGAATTTAGCCCTTCAATATCATTAGAATCGCTTGTTCCTAGAACTACAAATCCATTATCATTAGTTGCAATAACTGATTCAAAACTATCGTCTCCCGAATAATTAAATGTTTTTTGCCAAACTATTTCTCCGTCATCTTTTATTTTTAAAATAACAGCTTGATAATCAGAAGAATCCGGTGTTGGCGGAAATGAATCTGTATACCCAACAATTACAAATTCTCCTTCAGGTAATGCAATTATCTCATTAAAGTGATCTGAAAATTCATAATCCCAGTATTTTTGCCACACTACCTCTCCAATGCTATTATATTTTACCATTATTCCTGAATATGTTTCAAATTCTTTCATACCGGTTATATTTGGAGAAATTGTTTCTCCAACAGCCAAATATCCACCATCTTGTGTTAGTGCTACTGATGTGAATTTATCATCATCTTCACCACCATAAATATTTTTCCATTCAACGGTTCCGTTTTCATCATATTTTACTATTATGGCATCCTCATATCCTAAGTTTGTCATACCATCTAATTGTGGAGAATCAGAGTAACCAACCATTATATATCCACCGTCATCTGTTGGTAATGATGATGTAATATAATCAGATTCACTTCCACCATAACTTACATTTGTTTCAAAAACTATTTCTTTAGCATTTACTACAAATGGCAATAATAAAAGAATAAATAATACTTTTTTCATACTTCTTCCTATTTTATAATTATACTCTTTTTATTTTTTTACGCAATCCTTAAAGTCTAAATAATTTACTATAATTTTTATTTTTTGCATAAAAAAACTAGAAGTTATTCATATTCTTCTAACTTTTTTAAAAAACTCTTACTTTTACTAGCAACACCAGAATATAAATCATAATATTCACTAATAATTTCATTAATACGATTTACAACACTATTATCAATATCAAGATTACTAATTTTAGATATATCAACATAATAATAAAGTCTCATTAGTTTTAAAACCTTCTCATCGACAAGAATCTCATTACTACGACAATTAGCACAAATGTATCCACCCTTTTCAAGTGAAATAGTAACAACTTTTTTACTACCACAAGTAACACATTCATCCAAATTTAAATTAATACCAATATAATTTAAAAACTTAAGTTCCAATATATTTGTAATAACTTTCTCATTAAACCCCTCTTCAATCTTAAAAATAGCATCTAACATTAAATTATATACTTCATTATCATTACACTCTTTATAAACTTTACTAGATAATTCACATATATAAGATAAATAACTAATTTTACTAATATCACTTTTAATATTAATAAAATAATCTTTAACATTACCTTCAACTAATGTAGATAAACCTTGTTCCTTATATGAAATATTAAATTCAGCATAAGCAAACTTTTCACTTGCAAGTCTAAGTTTACTTTTTAAACCCTTAGCACCCTTAGCAACACAACCTATAATTCCATTCTCTTTAGTAAATATATTAATAATCTTACTATTTTCTTTATATGGAATAGTACTAATAACAATCCCTTCTACATTAATCAACTTCATATCAAAATATAAAGCATAAAGAATAATCTTTATGCTTATTTTCCTTTCTTATATTTTAAATAATATTCAATCTTACCCGTTTCTTTAAATTTATTCCAAGCTTCTTTTTTATTCATATCTTCTCCTTACAATATTATATTGCAAGAAAAACTAAAATATTATTCAAAAAATTAAATTTTATTCTTCATTATTAACTAAATAACCTAAATCTTTAATAAATTTTTCTTTTTCTCTCCATTTCTTTATTGTTTTACAATAAAGTTCAAGGTAAACTTTCTTACCAAGCAATGTTTCCATATCAAGTCTTGCTTCATGACCGATAGTCTTAATCATTTGCCCATTTGATCCAACTATTATTTTTCTTAAAGAATCTCTATCAACTATAATATCAACATATACTTTAGCAATTCCCTTTTCTTCGTAATAATCAACTAACTTACAAGAAATAGAATGAGGAACTTCTTCATTAGTATGAATAAATATTTTTTCACGAACCATTTCTGATAATCTAAAATCCATATCTAATGTTGTAGTTTCTCCATCATAGAAATATTTAACATTATCTGGTAAATATTCTTTTAATACTTTTATCAATCTATCTGTATTATCATCTTTTAAAGCAGATACAGGAATTATTTCAGCAAATTCATATAAATCTTTATATTCATTTATTTTAAGTAATATTTCATCATCAGTAAGTTTATCAATTTTATTTAAAATCAAAAATACAGGTTTTTCTACATTAGCAAGCTTATCAATAATAAATTGATCACCTTTACCAAATTTACTACTAGCATCACAAACAAACAAAATAACATCAACATCATTAATAGAATAATAAGCTTGAGCATTAAGAGCAACACCCAACTTATCAACAGGTTTATGAATACCTGGAGTATCTACAAATACAATTTGAGTATCTTCTTCATTATAAATACCTTGTATTAAATTTCTAGTAGTTTGTGGCTTTGATGAAATAATTGCAACTTTTTCTTTAATAATAGAATTTAATAAAGTACTTTTACCAGTATTAGGTCTACCAATTAAAGTTACAAAACCACTTTTCATACAATATCCTCCTTACTAAACGTAGTATTCATTAATTTTTCATAACTAAGTATTTCCATTTTTCCACTCTTAGTCATTATATTAAATATAACATCCTTATCAAAAAATTCTAAGAATACTTGTTTACATAAATTACATGGATAACATATTTCATCACTACTAGTCATTAAATATAAAGTTTTAAATTCTCTTTCACCATGACTTACAGCATTTAATATAGCACTTCTCTCAGCACATACAGTTGCTCCATAAGAAGCATTTTCAACATTAACACCATTATAAAAATTTCCATTTTTAGTTTCAACTATACAAGCAAAATGCATATTTGAATATGGGGCATAACTATTTTCTAATAAATTTTCTAATTTTTCTCTCATTTAATTTCTCCTAAAATAATAATAAAATTTTTGGAACGAATATAATTAATCCAACAATAACCGCAACAAAAGCAAATATAAGTACAGCAGCTGCAGCAGTATCTTTTGCTACTTTAGCAAGCGGATGATATTCTTCTGTAACTAAATCAACTACTGCTTCAATTGCAGTATTAACAAGTTCACAAGAAATAACAAGTCCTATCGTTAAAACTAAAATAGCCCATTCATATTTATTTATTTTAAATATAAATCCAAATATCAAAACTATTAAAGCAACACCAACATCAACAGCTAAATTTTGTTCATTTTTATATGCATATCTAAGTCCACTCATTGGATACTTAAAACTATTGACAAACTTCTTTATACCTTTAGTTTGCTTTCTCTCATCTCTTGATATCATACTCACTTAATATTTCCTCCTCAAGAGCTCTCATTACTTTTTTATCTTCTTCTACCATATGATCATAGCCAAGTAAATGAAGTAATCCATGAACAGCCAAATAACAAAATTCACGTTTTACACTATGACCAAAATCTTTTGCTTGACTAACACATCTCTCATAAGATATATATATTTCACCAAGAAATCTAATTCCATCATACTCAACATCATTAACTTCTTCAAAAGCAAAAGATATAACATCAGTAACAGCATCTTTATTCCTATAATCTCTATTTATTTCCCTTATTTTTTCATTATCAACAATAATAATATTTAATAAAGGATTTTCAACTTTTAAATGTTTACATGCAAACTTAATAATACTATCAAGTTCATATAAATCAACTTCTTTATTTGTTGTATTAAAAATATATTCTTCCATTTTATACCCCCCATAATGTATTAACTAAGTATAAACTAACTAATAAAATTATAATTACACTTAACAAATTATAAAACCACTTCTTTTTCATGAAATTAGGTAATTTTTCATTAATTGATTTAAGTAACTTATAAAGTAAAAAACCAATTATCCCACCAATAACATTCAATATAACATCATCTATATCAACACTTCTTCCAATAAAATGTTGAACTATTTCTATTGTTACACTTGATAACAAAGAAACAATTGTTATACCTACAATACCTTTAATTTTACAATAATAACTAACAAAATAACCTAGAGGTACAAATAATACAATATTACCAAGAACTTGTTTAATAAACGCAGAACTCATTAATTCATATCTAAATATCTCTTTAAATGGAGTTAAATTAGTACCCCCACCTATTAAATCTTGACTAGTTACAAGTTGGAATAATACAAGAAGATAAACGATAAACATTAAATTAAATAACTCTTCATACAAACGAAAACTTTTTCTATCATTTTTTATGATATAAGCAAGCCTCATTATAGATGAAATAACTACAACTATAACTACAGTAGGCCATGACATATTAATAACATCAACTATCGCATTCCTCATTTATATTTTCCTCTTCAAATATATTAGAAGTAACTCCAATGTCTTCATAAACTTTAAAAAATACTTCTATATACATTTTACTACTTTTTAGCCCTTTTTTCAAAACATTTTTACTTATTATATATTCACCATCACCAAGCATTTTTTCAATTTCTTCACTACCCTTCTTAACCCCATAATCTAAAGCTTTTTCATAACTAATTTTATTACTAACATTTTCAAGAATTAAAACTTTTTCCCTATAAACTTTAAAAGGTAAATATGATTCATCAAAAACACATTTATTTTCACGAACACTATTTTTAGGATTATATTGACCAATCAAACTAATCTTCTTACCAAAAAAATCAATATAATAATGATTAAAACTATCCTTAACTACAGATTCATTATAAATAAGAGGAACATTTATTTTAACTAAATACCAAGTCTCAGCAAAAACCTGAGCCCTACTTTCAACTTCATCTACAAGTGTACAATCTTTATAAATTCTTCCACTAACGATAACATCACCCTTCTTAACAAACTCATTTTCTTCTCTTAGTTTTTCACCATTATAAACAACTATATGACGAATAACTCCATCTCTACTAGCAACAATATTACTCTTTTCACCAACGATATTTTTATTACCAATAAACTTTAAACTAACATCTATATTATAACTAGAACCAACTCTTTCAAACTCAATCCACTCTATCTCATTAATATTTTTAAGAATCTTATCTTTCAAATCATTAATTTTTTCGTATTTAAATACTTTTCTTTTTAAACTAAAATTATTCAAAATAAGAAAATCATTTAACTTATTTAAAACATACTTATCTTCACAATTAATATTAATTTCATAAATAGTATTACATAAATTATAAAGTAACAAAAAACAAACAAATAAACTTATAATAAAATATCTATTTATTAAAATAAAATTATTAATAAAACCTATACCATAATATCTAATTATTCTACTTTCAAATCTAAACTTAATATTTTTATAATCTTTATAATTAATATTAAATTTATAAATATCTTTTTCATGATAAAACTCATTATAAAAAATATTCTTCTCAATAAGAAAAGAAACCAAATCATAATTAGTTTTAACTTCTATTCTAACTCTTCTATTCATATAAAAACTCTATATTATAAACTAATCCATTAATACATATCTCAAATTCATCAATACCAACTATTATTAAAGATTTTCCCTTTATTTTTACTAAAAATTCAAATAATTCGATACATATTATTTCATCACTTATACTACATATTTTTTTATAATTTTTTATATGAATCATATTTTCAAATATATTTATTTCATATTTTTTCATAATACATTATATAAAAAAAGTACGAATTAATTCGTACTTATTTATTTTGAATATCTCCATTTTCCCCTTGAGTATTAACAATAACAGGATTTTCATTTATAACCATATTTTCTATAACCACTCTTTGAGCTTGTACTTGTGGAAGTTGAGTTAAAACTTGTCCTTGTTCTACTTGAGGTGCAACCATTTGAGGAGTTGCCACTTGAGAAGTTACAACTTGAGGAGTACTAACAACATTAGAGTTTCCACTACCAAACACAGAATACAATTTTTTAGCAATCATCTCTCTTGAAAAAGGTTTTGCCATATATCCATCAAATCCCATTGATTTATATCTCTCTTCAGCACCACTCATAGCGTCAGCAGTTAATGCAATAACTGGAGTTTTAAAATTTGGGAAAGATTTTAAATGTTTAATTGTTTCTTCTCCACCCATAACAGGCATTAATATATCAAGTAAAACTAAATCATAAGTATTACCTTGATTAATTTTCTCAATACACTCTTTACCATTATGAGCTTCATCAACTAAGAAATTATAACTTTTAATCGCTTTATTTAAAACTTTAATATTAAGTTCATTATCATCTACAATTAATAACTTTTTACCAGAATAATCAATATTAATTTCATCAAAAGCAAGTTGTTCTTTTAATTTATTTAATTCTTCTTCACTACCAATTACTTGAGGAATCATTACTCTAAATATACTACCTTTTTTATACTCACTTTGTACATCTAAAGTACCATTCATAAGTTCAATTAAATCTTTTGTAATTGATAAACCAAGACCAGTTCCTTGAACAGAAGAAACTTTTTCAACTTGAAGTCTTTCAAATTTAGCAAATAACTTATCTTTATCTTCTTCTTTAATACCATTACCAGTATCACGAACAGATATATCTAAAGCATTAGATTCACTTATCCAATCAACTTTAAATTCAACTTGACCTTTCTCAGTATACTTAATTGCATTACTTAAGAAATTATTTATAATTTGTTTAATTCTAAGTCTATCTCCATATAAAACTTTAGGAATATTAGGAGAAATATTAATAATGAAATCAATAGGTTTCTCAGCAACCTTAGTTCTCATAATCTTACTTAAACTTTCAAATTCTTCACGAGGATTATAATAAGTATTAACAATTTCTAACTTACCACTCTCAATTTTAGAGATATCTAAAATATTACCAACAATCTCAAGTAAAGTATTTGAAGCATTTATAATATCTTCACTATCTTCACGAACATCTTCAGGAACAGAATGTTTAAATGACTCAATATCCTCACTTAAACCAATAATCGCATTTAATGGTGTTCTAAGTTCATGAGACATGCTAGCAACAAACTCACTCTTAGCTTTACTAGCATTAATAGCAGCAAGTTTTGCTTGCTCTTCTAGTTCTGCAAGTTTTGCATCAGGATTTTCAATAGTAAAATACATTACAAAAGTAACTAAGAAATGCATAAATACAAACATATTTAATTCCGGATTAAATCTTTGTATTATAAACACTATTATACTTAATAAAACCAATAAAAATACAGGTACATATTCCCTTTTAGGAACATTTTTAAAATTCCTAAGTAAAAATAACAAAATTGCACAAGCACAAATTCCAGTGACAGTATAACTAAATATTACAGCAGGACCTTCCATAAATATATGACCATTTGATGAAGCAATTTCCATGGGTAATAGCATGATACATATTACAGACACAAGCATTAATACTGCATAAAATATTTTTGCCCTATCAAGTAATTTGGTAAAATTTTGGCTATTTTTATAACTAATATAAAAAACATATACAGAAAATAAATAAGTCCACATAAAATAGTAAATAAAATATACCCTTGAAACTAACTCTATTAACAAGTTATTTCCAGTATTATAATAAATATTATATCCAAGAATATCTAAAACTAACCCAATAAAATTAGCAATTATCATATATGAATATATTCTGTTTTCTACTTTTTTAGTTTTTCTTCTAAAAAAATAAAATAAACCCATTAAGATAATCAATACTAAACAACATATTGAAAATGAAAAACTTACTATCTGCATACAATTCACCTCTATTATAATTATACATATATAATTTTTATTTTTCAATTAAAAAAAGTATAAAACATTATTTGTTTTATACTTATTTCTTAAATGCTTCAACATGAACTAATTTAAGTTCTTTAACATTATTATTTTTCATATAATCTATACCAGAAGCATCTAAAAGTTGTTTTGTATCTATTTTTCCACCTAAATTAATTGGCATATAATCAACAAACACATATTCAAAAGGAATACTTGTTTCTTCTAATCCTTCTTTGCACATTTCTTCTATTTCATATTTAGTAACTTCTAAATCATATCCTTCTTTTAATTTAATAAAAGCAAGAGGCACCATTTGATCAATAGGATGTTCAACACCAATAACCTTACAACTATCAACACCAGGATGTTCTAGTATTTTTTTTGCAATAGTACTTGGATGAACATTAAAACAATTTCTCATAAATATTTCTTTAATTCTATCAGTAATATACACTTGACCATCTTCATCAATATGCCCTAAGTCACCCATATGTAACCATAATGTTCCATCTGAATGGGTTTTTAATACATTTTCAGTTTCAGCTTTATTATTAAAGTACTCTGTCATTAATGTAGGACCTGTTATACATAACTCACCAGTTTGACCTGTTAATACTTCTTCATCTGTTCCAGGAATAAAAACACCCATATTTTCAAGTGCCAATGGAATTCCAACTCCACCAAATTTATATGCACCTTTTTTAGCAAAAGTGGAAGCACCACCATTTTCAGTACAACCAAGTCCTTGTCTTACATAAATATCACCATCATCTTCTGTCATAGCGCAATTATTAAGTTTAGATTCAACTTTCTTATCAAGAGTAGCACCACCTGATACCATATTTTTTTGAGGTGGTAAATCTATTGGCTGATTTCCTAAATCTTTTAATATATTTTCATAATGTACAGGCCCACCCGTATAATGTTGAGGTTTGTATTTTCTTAACAACGGTAAAATATGAGTATTTAATTCAGGAATTATTATAGTTTCAAGACCACAATTTGCAGAATATAATGTTACAGCTAAACCATAACTAATTGACTGCATCATAGTATCAAGCAGTAAATCACCTTCTGCAATATTCATGTCACCATACATGTGTTGTAAAGTCATAGCATTTAAACTTTCATTAGTCAAACAAACGCCTTTTGGAGTACCTGTAGTACCACTAGTACCAATGATAATAGCAGTTTGATTCGGAACAAATACAGAATCTATTTTTCCCTTTACGCCTTTACTTAAGGAATAAAATTCATCCCATGAAATATTTTCTTTTCTATATAAATAATTTGGTTTTTCTTCTTTTTTTAATTTATCTTTAAATTGCATAGTTTTTCTTAAAAAAGATGGTAAAGACTCATCACCATTTAATAACACAACATCTTGTAAATCAGAATTTCCTTCAATTTTATCTTTATACTTCGAATAAAGTCCCGAGAAAACAAATAATTTCGAAATTTTATTTTCTCTCATTATTTGATCAAATACTTGAGGTGATATTAATGGATTTAAAGGATATGAAATTGCGCCTATCATATTTAAAGCATATATAAGTTCTCTACATTCAGGAACATTAGGTAAAACTAAAGGAACGATATCTCCTTGTTTAACACCAATTTTATTTAAAGAAATAGCAATTTTATTTATTCTTTTTAAATAATCTCTAAAATTCGTTTTAAATCCAAAATATCTAATAACAGGTTTATCTAACATTTTTTGACTATTTTGCTCAAGAAGTTGATAAATCGATTGATTTGGTATTTGAATATCATTTATACTTTCAGGATAATATTTTAACCAAGGTTTATCAATACTTGCATATCCTACTGGTGGACCTTGCAATTCACCTGTGGCATACTTTCTTAATTCTAAATCTCTCAACTTTTTTTCTTTTTCACTTAACTCAGCAATCTTTTTCTTATACTCTATTAAATCCTCTTTATTCATAGCAGATTCTCCTTTACACATTACCTTGATAATAACAAATAATGTATTTATATGCAAATGTTGTGTATCATTTTTGATACCAAAGAAAAAGTAGTATAAATACTACTTAATCATATTTAATTTTAGCAGAAACTACATCATACTTTTCACACTTTCCACCATTAAGAGTATAAACTCTAGAACAAGTATATTTTTTAACCGCTTGTAAAAATTCTTCACGATAACAATTTACTCCACTAGCTACATACCCATCAGGACAAGAATACATACCAACAGCATCTGTAGATATAGTTGTGTAACATTTTTTTCCTTTTAATGTAGCACTATCTGGACAAATATACTTAACAGTAGCCGCCATACCTGTTGTTTTAGCACACTCACTTCCAATAGAAACGTAACCTGATGGACAAACAAACTTTAAAGTAGCAGGTTTTGTTTCAGTAGTCTTATAAACACAACTACCATCACTACTAAGTATACCTTCATTACAAGTATAAGATAGTTTAGCACTTTCCGTATAATGACATTTCATATCTCTATAATTATATGTTCCTTTTGTACATGATGGTGTATAAAACCACATACTTTGTGGAGACTCAGTATACTCACACATAGTACCATTTAATACTCCACCTGATGAACATGTATATTTTTGAGTTGGCTGACTTGTTTTAGAAATTGTCTTTGTACAAGTATTACCTGACATCGTATAAGAAGAATCATCACATGCATATGACTTTGTAGCAGGAACATTTGAAACAGTAACACACTGATCACCAGAAGAAATATATCCACTAGGACACTTATATGTAGCAACCGCATCAACTGACTCTACTTTCTCACACTTTTCTCCTTTTAAAGTAAATCCATCTAAACATTCATATTTATAAACAACTTCCTTAACATCATCACTTACACACAAGTCACCAGCAAGTGTATAACCACTTTTACATGTATAACTTACTTTAGCATCAATTGACTCAATTGTTTTTTGACATTTTTTTCGCTCATTTAAAACATATCCATCAGGACAATAATAATTCCCTTTAACACAAAATCCATTCTTATTAACATATCCAACTTTACATGTTTTAGTAAGTGAATAATGCATAAATAAAAAACAAGGAATCATTAACAATATTAAAATTAATAAAACTTTTTTAAAACTTATCTTTATTTTTTTATTACATTTTTTATTTTCATTAATATTCTTTTTAGGTTGATTACTAACTAGTTTTTCATCATAAATACTTAAAGTAGTTTCATTCTCACTAGGAACAAAATCAATTTCTTTAATATGATTTTCTTTAGGAAGAATTTTTTGAAGAGCTTCCTTCATATCACTAATATTTTTAAATCTATCTTTTTTATTATAAGAACATGCTTTTAATACTATACCCATAAGTTCATTTTGAACATCAAATATTTCAGGAATTATACTCTCATTCATTCTTATTTCAAAAGCATCTTTTAAAGGAATATTATCACTTACAAAAGGTAAATTACCAGATAATAAATAATACATCACTATTCCAAGTGAGTATTGATCAGCTCTAAAATCAATTTTCTCCTTTTTATAAACTTCAGGAGAAACATAATTTAGTGTAGCATATACATTTGAACTTTTACTTCCACTAATACAAGCAGAACCAAAATCTCCTAATTTATAATTGTTTTCACCTACAAATATATTACCAGGTTTAATATCACCATGAACAATATCTTTCTTTTCAAGTTCTAAAAGTGCTTCACACATATCAAGCGAAATCTTAATTACATCTTCTTCACTTATTTGTTTATCTTTAAAAAATGTTTTAATATCTTCTACATATTCAAGTTTTAGATAATAATCATCTTTATCAATAATAACATCATATAATTTAATAATATAATCAGAATTAAATTTCTTTAAAGTTTCTATTTCATTATTAATTTGACTCTTAGAAAATTCTATTATTTCATTTTTTGAAACATATCCATCTTCAAGTAATTTATTTATCTTTTCTTCACTTAATTGAACAGATAATTTCTTTAATGCATATACATTTTCTTCTTCATCAACTACTTTATATATAACCCCAAATCCACCGGTATTATTTGTTTCTATAATTTTATATTTATTAAGTAATTTTTCTTTCATATTATCTACCACTCTCTAACTGAATTTTTAAAATAAAATAACTTATCATAGAAAAAATTAAAGACATAAGTAACATCATAAATAAATCAAAACTTAAATGATTTAAAGAAAATGTATAATAACTTTCAATAGTTCTAACATAACCAGGAATTGCTTCTTGTATTTCACTAACCAAACTATTTAAATCATTAATAGTACCAAGAGCTTCAACTGACCATCTACATATTGTTAAATTAGATAATTTTCCAACTATACCTCCTAAAGGAAACAATATACCAGAAAACAATAATTGTGGAATTAATAATAATGTAGGCATTGTCATAGCAGTAGCTGAATCCTTAGCAATAGCCGAAACAACTAGCCCCATAGAAGAAGCAGTAAATGTGGTTAAAAATACAATTACTATTGTTTCTAATACCCAATTAAATAAAAGTCCAGTTTGAGGAACATTAACAATTAAAACAAATGTTACAACTAATAAAATAGATTGAATAATTGCAACTATTATTAAATAAGTTAATTTTGAAAGAATATATGCAGATAACCTTAAATCTGCCATATGTTCCTTTTGAAGTATAACTCTCTCCTTACAAATTTCTTGAATAGAATTCAATAGTCCAAGCCATATCGCAGCATTAGACATGGTAAAAATAATTGATTTTGTTTCTTCATACGAATAAAAAATATTATCAGTAACAACAAGAGTTAACAAAAATGCAAGTAATGGAGCTTGACCAAATAACATTAATAATTGTTGTTTATTATTAAATAAAGCTTTAAATTTTCTTCTAACTAAAGTAAAAAATTGTTTAGAAAAACTCTTAGATTTTATAGTACTTTTTGGTTTAATATTTTTCTTATCGCTTTCTTCTTTTTCTTTTATATTTGATTTTTTAAACTTTTCTTTCCAACTATCAACATCTTCATTGATTTTATTATAAATATCTACAAAATCATCTACTTTAAAAAACTTAAGAGCATCCTCTGGTTTACCATCAAAACATAATTTTCCACCATAACCAAAGAAAACAACTTTATCACATAAATGTAAATTAAGCGTATTATGAGTAACTAATATTATAGTTTTACCACTATCAGACATCTTCCTTAAAGTTTTCATAAGACTTCTTTCTGTACCTGGGTCTAATCCACTTGTAGGTTCATCTAAAAAGAATAAATGAGGGTCAGCAATCAATTCAACAGCAATACATGCTCTCTTTTGTTGACCACCTGATAAACTTTTAATCATAACATCTTTTTTATCAAGCATTTCAACAATTTCAAGAACTTCATTAATTCTATTAAGTTTCTCTTCTTTGGTAGCATCCTCAGGCATTCTCAAATTAGCAGCATATTTTAACATATCAAATAGTGTTAAATCATCAAATATAATATTTTCTTGAGGTACATATCCTATCAAGTTTTTAAGAACAGAATAATTCTCATATAAATCAACACCATTTAAAAGAACACGACCACTAGTAGCACGAGTAACACCACTAATACATTTCATAAAAGTAGATTTACCAGCACCACTACCACCTACAAAAGCAATAAACTCACCAGGATTTGCAACAAAATCAACATGTTCAGATATATTCTTTTTCTTAGATTTAACTTTAACAGTTTTAACAACATCAATAGCCTCTATTTTCACACCATGTTCATTTGATTGATATAATATTTTATCATTATCATAAATTAATTTAATATTATTGATAATAAAAACATCTTTATCCCTAAGTCTAACTTCTTCATTTAAAATCTTATTATCAATAATTATGCCACCACTTTTATCATAATTATCTAAATAATAACCTTCATCTCTTTTAATAATTTTAGCATGATAATTAGCAATAGTAACACTATCAAGAACTATATCACAATCTTTATTTCTACCAATAACAATTTCATCTTTTTTAGATAAATTAAACGTATTCCATTTATCAGAATCCTTTTCAGTACTAAGAACCATCAATACACCTTGTACTAAAGGATCAAGAGGATTATCTATTTTAATAGTATCATTATATCCAATTACACAACCATCAAATAATAAAATATTATTTATAAATAATCCATTCTTACTTTTATTATCATAAATAGAAATAGAATCATCATCTATTTTAAAATAACCATGTTTAGAAGAAACAATCGGAGAATCAAGTACAATATCGTTTTTCTTATCTCTACCAAACGTAATTATTTCCTTTTTAAAATCATTAAGTGAAATAGTTTTTATATCACCAGACTCTATTATAGAAAGAGTATATTCTTTTTTTCTTAATTTAATTTCTTCCATATCTTCACCTATTATATTAATTATACCACTTATTCAAAAATAAAGAAAAAGTAAAAGAAATCTTTTACTTTGTAATTTGAACACAAGAACTATCATTTAAACAATTCACATAGTTTTTAACTAGTCCCTTATATTCATCTTTTTTAATACCCACTACAATAAATGCATGTGGTTGCAATTCTGCATCCCATTTATGAACTAAAATACCAGGTTTAACATTCTTTTCAACAACATCTGCATTACTATGAGGAACAGTTGTATCAGCAGTACCATGAATAACCATAACCTTACTACCATTTACAAATTCTCTTCCTTCACTAAATACATTTGAGTACTTTGCATAATTATCTTCTGTTAAACCAACGCCAACTAAATTCATAAGTGCTTTAGCAACTAAACCATCTAAACTAAAATCATTATTGTTATGATTAACTGATGCACCCATTATATTACTTAAATCACCTGGATTAAAATTATTAAATAAATCATCAGGATTAAATTTATCTTGAGAATCTTGAATAATACTATTAGCTTTATCTTTAATATCAGTATTATCACCATAATTTAAATAATCTTTTAACATTGCATTTATTTTATCTTGATCAAATCCAGGAATTTGATATGTTCCATTACTATTAATATATTTATTGATTTCATCTTGTAAATTATTATAAGAAGAAGTAAATCTTTCTAAATTATTATATAGTTCAGAAAAATCAATATTCTCAAGTGATTCAATATTAAAATCTTCAAATCCAGGAATATTTTCTAATTTAGCAATATTACTTATTTCTGCCATAAAGTCATCTAAATCAATATTTAAAGAAGATAATATAGATGTTAAATCAACAAGCTCACCCATAGATAACATTCCTGTTATAATTCCGCTCATTGAAGTATAACCACAATCATCAACAAAACCTTTAACATGTAAATCAGTTAAATTTGAAGTATATGGTTCCTTGTCAGCTAACTTAATATCAGGATTAGTAGCAAGTTGTAATGTTGTCGCTCCACCTAAAGATATTCCATGAACAACAATTGATTCTGGGGCAACATTAACACCATATCTTTCTTTATTATTCCAGTTTTGATTTAAATCTTTAATCCAATCATATACATCTAAACTTTCTAAATATCCCATAGCAACACTACCATCACTACTACCAAAACCTCTTAAATCTGGTGCTAAAACATTATAACCTTGTTCTGCATACATATTTCCAACAGCACTATACATCAACGAACCACTCATCATATAACCATGAATAATAACAGCCCATTTATCAGAATTAGCATCTGAAATATATACTCTAGCATTTAACTTATCAACACAGTATTTATCATCGATTCTCTCATCACTACAAACAGTATTTGATCTCATTGTAATAGAAGATTTTAAAACATTTTTATTACTTCCATTCAATAATTCATCAACACCATCATTTAAACTACTAGAAACATTATCAAGTTCTTTTTGAATACTTGCAATAAATTCATCAACTGACGCAGAATTATCTGCTAATGTTTTTTGTAATAATTGATTAGATAAATAATCAACACTATCATTTCCACCATATAATTCATTAGTATCATATATTTCAGAAACAACAAATGATTTTGCTTCATCTAATTCCATAGTTTTAGCTTTTTCCATCGTTTCTGTCATTTTATTTGAATAAGCAGTTACTTGTTCAAATTCAACCTTTTCAACATTTTTATCTTTATCATTTATCAATGAAACAATAACAAATATAACAATTAAAACTATAATAGCTATACCCCCAACAACAAAACCTATTTTGTTATCCATTTTATTATCAATTTTATTTTCTTCCATATTAACACCACCTATTTAATTATTTTAATATCATCTTCACGTATAAAATCAATCTCGTCATCATTAGTTATAAAATACTGAAGTCTTTGCTTTTCTTCATCACCTGGAATATCAACAAGTCTATATAGTATCTTTTCAGGTATTTTAATATATGTACCATGAACTAATGCATATAACTCACCAACATTCATTTTCAAACCGTTAACACTTCTATATTCATGCTCATCTTTACCAGAATCACTAACTTCTTCAATAACATCTTTTAAAGGTTCTTCTTCCTTAATTTCAATACTCTTCTTTGGAGAAATTCTTATAAATTCAGTAAATAAAACAATAACTGCTTTTTTTAGTTCCTTAGATTTTTCTTTATTAATAAACCCATCTTTTCTCTTATCTTCAATTAATCTCAATAATAAATTCTTATCATTATCATAATCTTGTTTAGTCTTAAGAACTATATTATTAGACGAATCTAACTTTTCAGATGAAAAAAGTTCTAAATAATCCGGTAACAATAATCTTACTTCATTAATTAACTCTTCAAGCTGCTTTTTCTCTTCATCATTTAACTCTATATATGATTTCATATTTCACCTACTATATAAAAATTATACCACAAAAAAGAAAAAAGTAAGAATAAATCTTACTTTATAACTATATTTACTATTTTATTTGGAACAACAATTTCTTTAATAATATCATGTCCATCAATATATTTTTTAACATTTTCTTGTTCTTTAGCAATCTTAATTAATTCTTCTTTATCCATATCAACACCTACTTTAATAGTACTTCTTAGTTTACCATTAACACTAACTGCGATACTAACTTCATTATCAATTGTCTTCTCTTCATCATATTCTGGCCATGTACTATATGCAAGTTCAGGATTATGTAATACTACATCATTAATTTCTTCAGTAACATGAGGAGCAATTGGATTTAAAAGTTTAATTAAAACTAAATAATCATCTTTACTAATAGTTTCTACTTTATCATATTCATTAATCATAATCATTAATGCAGAAATTGCTGTATTAAATTTCATATTTTCAATGTCATTTGAAACTTTTTTAATAGTTTTATGAATAATATTTTCAAGTTCCTTAGTATATCCTTCATTATCATTTAATTTATTTTGTAAATTATAAACTCTATCTAAAAATCTACTTATACCTTTAATTCCATTATCGTTCCATGGACAATCAGCAGCATAATCTCCCATAAACATGATATAACTTCTAAGAGCATCAGCACCAAACTCGCTTATAATATCAAGTGGATCTATTACATTACCTCTACTCTTACTCATCTTCTCACCATCACTACCAAGAATTAAACCTTGATTAGTTCTCTTAGCATATGGTTCTTTAGTAGGAACAACTCCAATATCATATAAGAAATGATGCCAAAATCTAGAATAAATAACGTGTCTTGTAACATGTTCCATTCCACCATTATACCAGTCAACTTCTAACCAATATTTTAAAGCTTCTGGGTCTGCTAAACATTCACTATTATTTGGATCAATATATCTTAAATAATACCAACTAGAACCAGCCCATTGAGGCATTGTATCAGTTTCACGTTTTGCGTCACCACCACATTTAGGACATTTACAATTAACAAACTCAGGAATCTTAGCAAGTGGACTTTCACCATCTGTACCAACTTCAAAATTTTCAACTTCTGGAAGTCTTAGTGGTAATTCTTCATAAGGAACAGCAACATCACCACAAACAGGACAATGTACAATTGGAATTGGTTCTCCCCAATATCTTTGTCTATTAAATGCCCAATCCTTCATTTTATATTGAGTAGCTTTTTCACCAATCTTCTTATCTGCTAAAAATTCAAGCATTTTCGCAATAGCATCTTTTTTATTTTCAATTCCATTTAAGAAATCAGAGTTAACCATTTCTCCATCACCAGCATACGCTTCTTTTGAAATATCTCCACCCTTAATAACTTCAATAATTGGAATATTAAATTTACTTGCAAATTCATAATCACGACTATCATGAGCAGGAACAGCCATAATAGCACCAGTTCCATATCCCATCATTACATAATCTGATACATATACTGGTATCTTTGTTTCATTAACTGGATTAATAGCCATAAATCCATCAATCTTAACACCAGTTTTTTCTTTATTTAATTCAACTCTTTCAAATTCAGTTTTCTTCTTAGCTTCTTCTCTATAATTAACAAGCTCATCATAATTACTAATTTGGTCTTTATATTTATCAATAATTGGATGTTCTGGAGCAATAACCATAAATGTCACACCAAATAAAGTATCCGGTCTTGTAGTATAAACTTTTAATTTTTCATCTACATTATCTAAACCAAAATTAACAAAAGCACCTGTACTCTTACCAATCCAATTTTCTTGTTGAGTCATAATATTTGGCAAGTAATCAACGTCTTTAAGACCCTCAAGTAACTTCTCAGCATAATCAGTAATTCTCAAATACCAAACATCTTTTTCTTTTTGAACAACCTCACTATGACAAATATCACATTTACCACCTTGAGAATCTTCATTAGAAAGAACAACTTTACAACTAGGACAATAATTAACTAAAGTCTTATCTCTAAAAACAAGACCATTCTCAAACATTTTTAAGAAAATCCATTGAGTCCACTTATAATAATTAGTATCAGTAGTATCAATTGCTCTATCATAATCAAAAGAAAATCCTACTTTCTTTAATTGATTTGTAAATACTTCAATATTTTTATCTGTTACTTTTCTTGGATGAGTATTAGTTTTAATAGCATAGTTTTCTGTTGGTAAACCAAATGCATCAAAACCAATTGGATATAAAACATTATATCCTTGCATTCTTCTTTTTCTTGAAATAACTTCAAGTCCAGCATACGCTTTAACATGTCCAATATGCATACCAGCACCACTTGGATAAGGGAATTCAACTAAACCATAAAACTTTTTCTTGTCATATTCATTTAAAGTTCTAAAAGTTTTATTTTCATCCCACTTCTTTTGCCATTTACTTTCAACTTCTTTAAAATTATACATTTTTTTCACCTTCACTTTTTTTATTTTTTCTTTTCTTTCTTTTCTTTCTAACAACTTTCTCTTTTGTTTCTAATTTTTTAAAATATTTACCTGTCAATTCATATAAAATATATAGTAAACAACATAAAACTATAAAACAAATAGCTAATGCTAATAAAATATTATCAATATTTGTTATTATCGTAGCAGTTAATGAAATTATAAATGAATTTACAAAAGCAAGTACATTATTTAAATAAACATAACTTACCTTACTTAAATCTATATTATATCTGAGCACAAATATAACAACAGGATCTGTTTCTTTTAATTTATTAAAATCTTTTTTAAATTTATTCACATAAAATAATTCAAATAAAAATATTAACAAAAATAATAACATAAAATCACTAATAAATTTCATAAACACTCCTTTAAAACAAATAAAAACTTTATAACTTAAGGATGAGATTACCCACGGTACCACCTTAATTCATAAAGTTTTATGCATCTTTAGTTGTTAACGCCAACATACGTTATTTCTATGAAAAGCAAGTTCAATATATACATATTATTAGTTTTCACCAACCACTAACTCTCTATAAATAATTAATATATTTACTACTCTTTCCGTCATCAAAATATGCTTAAATTATACAACAAATATTTTTAAATTACAACAAAAGAAAAAAGAAATATAAAATTTCTTTTTAAATTTCAGCTAAATATTCAAATAATTTCATAAACATCTTAATAAATAATGATGGTAAACCTTTAAATCTAAGCTTACGAATAGCAATTCTCTTAGAATCAATACTCTCAGGACTAAATATAATTTCATCTATTTTTTCCTTTAATTCAGTAGATATTGTTAAATCACTAATGATTCCAACTAAATCATCATTTATAACACGAGATGCATCTATTTCAATATCTTGTCCCTTACAATAAACAAATATTTTAGAAGATGTTGGTATATTATCAAACTCAATAATAAAATCATTATCTTCAATAAATCTTCTATAAGGAACATTTACTTGATCACAGAATACTTGAACACCATCTGTATATTTAGTATTTCTAAATCTAATTCTGTAATCACGTTTCTCAGGAATAACACCAGCTTTTCCCTCAAGTGGTTCAAGTGAAACAGAAAAATCATTTTCTTTATAATAATAATTAATTTCAGTAGTAAAACTATAACCTTGCTTATATTTAAATGAATATCCATCATCTTCATATAATTTATATGTATTACTTCTACCTGGAAAAATATGTATCTCTAATTTTTTAGGAGAACTTGTATCATTTAACTTATTAGGATCCAAAACTGCCATTGGAATAATAGCACCTGTTTTAGCAAATACAGGATAATCTTCATCCTTATAAAATGTTACATAACGTCTTCCACCAATAAACTTTTTACCTGTCTTAAAATCATACCATACACCATTTGGAAGAAATAACCTATGAACAGCTCTATTCATAATACTATCTTTAGCAGTTGTAATCGGAGCTATAAATAACTCACTACCAAAATAATATTCATTTCTATAAAGTGGTTCATCATAAGTTTGAGGATACTTATAATACAAAGGTTGAATTAAAGTACTACCATAAGTAGAATACTTTTTAGCTTCACTATATAAATACGGAATTAATTGATGTCTTAAATTTAAATAATCACGAACTATTCCATTAGTCTTAGCATCCCATCTCCAAGGTTCTCTCTTATAATACTTACCACCTTCACTAGAAAGTCTAAGTATTGGACTATATACACCAAGCTGAACATATCTCATATAAAGTTCAGGGTCCTCTGTACCACCAGCAAAACCACCTATATCATGACTCCACCAAGAAACGCCAATATTAGAAGATGATGAATTAAATTCAGGTAAAGTTGCTAAAGTCTTCCAACTTATCTTAGTCTTACCAGAATACAAAATACTATATTTATGAGGAGCAATACCAAAATTTCTAGATAAAATTAAACTTCTCTTCATAACACTAGCATAAAAATTCTTATATAAATAATAATTCATAACATGATTTCTATAAGCATTTTCAATCTTATTATCATCTATCCATAAAAAATCTATACCATTATTTAAATAAGGAGTAATAATCCCTTTTAAAAAACCATTCATAATTTTAGAATCGAATACATTTAAAGGAATATTCTTATCAGTATCTTGATCATATAATTTAATAAACTCATTATGATTTTCTTCCTCTATACTAAGTACGCCATCAGTAAGAGTATTTACTCCCAAAAACACATTATTCATATGTAAATAATTACTCAAAGCAACAGTACTAGGAAAAATATTCTTATCTAAAGAAAAACTCAAATTAGAATATTTATTTTTAGTTCTAGCATAATCACCAAGTAATAAAACAGAAAATGGAATACGATTTTTTCTAAATGAATTAATTATATCTTTAATACCATCTTCATTATATTTTTCATTTTTAGCCCACCATACACCAAGAGCATATCTTGGAATTAAAGGTGGAAGTGTTGTTAGATTAAAATAATCTCTTAATCCAACACCAAAATCGTTATTATACACAAATAAATATGTATCAACTATACCCTTTTGAGGAAGTAACAAATTACCCGCTTCATTAATAATTGGAGTAACTGAATCATCAATACTTGCAAATCCATCAAGAGAAAAAAGTCCTTTTCCCAAATTTGTTGATGAAACATTATCTAAACTATAAGCAGTAGCTTTTAAATTTCTTGCTTCAGGATGATTAAAATACCATGTCTTACCGCTATCATTAACAACAACTTTTAAATTTTGTTCAGGATAAATACTAGTACCAACAAAAGGTTTCTCCTTATGATACTCAATCGTAAACTTCTCGTTCTTTATTTCTATAATTTGATTATCTTCCTCAACACTAAGTTTAGGTTGACTAAAAGATCTATTATATGCAAATAAGGTAGGATAATCATTAAAATTACCTGACGGATTAAATTCAAATCTAATCAAAGAATCAGATAAAACACTAATTCTATAATTATTACCTCTAAATACACACGCAGCAGGTGTTTTACATCTTGTTATATCAATTCTAAAGTGATCACCCATATCAAACATAATTATCCTCTCCTTATTTATTCTTTATCCTATTGTTTAAGTCTTACCATCCAGTTACCATATATATCACAGTTAGCACTTGTTGGAGGTGGGTCTGCCTTCTCCATCTTAACAATCATTGGTATTTTAAATATTCTACCAAACGCAACACAAGTACCAGCTTGCAATGTTTTTTGTTTTTCAACTACATCCTCACTCATATTAGGAACACTCTTAGAAATATATTCTAAATCAGCAGGATGATTAATTTTAAATATTAAGAAATTAGCACATTGACTAATAACATTTTCATTTAAATCAGTTGGTCTTTGAGTAATTAAATTTAATAAAAGACCATATTTTCTACCTTCTTTAGCAATTCTTTCAAATATATTATATCCAAATAAAGCTTTATCGTCTCCTTCAAGAACATATCTATGTGCTTCTTCTAAAATCATATGAATTGGAAAAGACGCTCTATTTTCAAGTCCTTTAGTATATTTCATGAACATACGTCCAAATATTTTAACTATACTACGAGCAAATCTATCATCAACATCTTCTAAATTGAAGTTAACAATTTGACTTTTCTTATTACCATTAATTTGTATTTTTTTAATATATTGATCTAAAGTAATATAACTATCTCCAGAGAAGAATTGCCCATTACTACGAGTTACTAAATCATGTAATTTAACTTTTAAACTCATCGCAGAATCATACATCGCTTCATTAAGTAAATATCTTTCACTATATAAAGTAAAGTTAAGCGCAGTCTCTAAATCTTTAAGACTATAATATACACCCTCTGCATTAAAATTCCATTCTCTCTCTTCATCAATAAATTGTTTTATATAATCAGAGATAATTTTATGTTCAGCAAATCTTCCTTCACTATCTATATCAAAACAATTTCTAAATTTACGAGTAAATCCAATACCAGGTACTTCAGTATCAAGCGCTAAATTATCTGTACTTGTTTCACTTAATATTTCAAATATTTGATCTCTTATTCTAGCAGCAGTTTGATTTGTATACATAATAGAAATAATCGCTTTAGCAAGAATGTGATTTTTAAAATCAATTGCTTCATTATCTTCACGAGCAAACATCTTAACATAAGCAAGAGCAGTCTCAACCATCGCAATTTGACTGAAATTAGTTGCTTCAAGTAAATTAAGAATATCTTCTAAATCAAGTAAACAAACTGGTATATTCAATTTTTCATAATCTTTTTTAGGACTTGTTGTAATAACCTTAAAAGAATAATAAGGATTATTTTTATTCAAATCTTTAAAAGCATTTATATATTCACCATAAGAATCAAATATAAATAAATTAGCTTTATAAGGAATAGTTTGAGAATTTGGAAAAATATTTTGAATTATTCTACATATACCATAAGTTTTACCACTACCAGTATTACCAAAAATAGCAGTATGATTTGAAAATAATTCATCTATATTAACATTTAAAGGAAATTCATTGTATAAAGGAGAAACACCAAGTCTTAATCCCCTCTCCTCACTACCAGTTAAAATTCTTAATTCTTGCTCATTTATAATTCTAATATTAGCATCTAAACTAGGTTTTTTAATTAAACCACCAATAAAATCATTATCAGTAAGTTCTCCTAAAAATGTAATTTTAATAGTATCCTCTAAAATAGAATCAATTTCTCCAAGTATTTTTTTATCATTGTCTTCAAAAACAACATGAAGATTAATCAAATCTTTTGTTTGACCACCTTCTTTATTTATTTCTACAACAGCACTATTTTTACTTATTGTCTTAATTTTTCCAAGCATATAAAAACACTACCCTTCTATTCTAATATAATTATATCAAAGCAAATAAAAAAAAGGAAGATAAAAATCTTCCCTTACATAAATTCAATCTTATTTAAATATAACCCCTCACTATTAGCACCACGACCAAGTGAACATCTATCAAGAGATTTAAATATTTTATCAATATCATTTATACTCTTCTTACCATCATTTATTTCAATTAATAAACCAACAATATTACGAATCATATATCTTAAAAAGCCACTAGATTCAAACTTTAAATATAATATTTTATTATTAATCTTATAACTAATTTTAACATCACGTTCATAATCAGTTCTATCTTTATCAGATGTAAAACTTCTAAAATTATGTTTACCACTCATAATATCACAAAACTCCTGAAGTAATTTTTTATCAATACTTTTATTATATTGAAATACATAATCTTTCTCTATAGGATTATATTCACCAATATTAATTTTATAAATATATTCTTTTTTATACACGGAATATCTAGCATGAAAATCATCATTTACTTTTACAATTTTCTTTACATAAATACTCTTATTAATCAAACTATTTATAGAATGACATAACTTATTAACATCAAGTTTTTTATCATAATCAAAGTGACAATACTGATTCTTACTATGAACTCCTCTATCTGTACGAGAAGATGCAATAGTATTTATTTTAGTATTTAATATTTTAGATAAAACTCTTTCAATCTCACCTTCAACAGTATCTTTATTCTTTTGAATCTGATAACCATAAAACTTTGAGCCATCATAACTTAAATTAATTAAATATCTCATATAAGCCCACCATCAACCAAATAAGCATATATTAAACATATATGGAATAATAAGAAAAATATATCATTAAATGAAACTCTATTAGTTCTATAATTAGTTCTATATTTCTTTAAACTAAAAAGTCTTAATTGTTGACAAAAAGCAATTTCTTTATTTCTTATTTTAATTAATTTCTTAATTCTCCCCTTTACTCTAGTAAAAAGTAAAGCTCGAGTAATAATATTACTATAATAATAATCAAATCCACGAGAAGAAACAATTTTAAATGTTTTATGTTCAACAGTTATCTTAAGCGGATGATATCTTAACAATGAATTTAATTTAAATGCAAACCTACTAACAGGTAAAAATAAAAAATTAAATAAAGATAAAAACTTTTCAATACCATAAGCACTCTCACTAGGAGAAGTAGTATATGCAATCAAACTTAAATACTCTACTAAACAAACAAGTTTTAAAATACATACAAAACATATTTCTAAAGACTTATCAAAATATAAACATAAAAATGCAATTATAATATATAAATATCTAAGTGACCAAAAAGTATCAAAATAATATCTAAATGGTACTAAACTTAAAAGTAACATAATTAATACAAGTAAAAATGCAAAAATATGTATAGTTAATGACTTACAAAGTATCATTAATAAAATCATTATAATAAAATTAATTAATTTAAAAACTGGGTTCAATCTATGTATTGTAGAATCAATGGGATAATAAGAACCAAAAGAATTCCTAGAATACATCTCTATACACCCCCTTAATTAAATCATGAGTATTAGTATAATGATATATTTCGTGTCCCTTTTTATTACATGCATTTATAAAAGAAACTATTGGAGGAACTTGAAGTTTAATATCCTTAAGTAACTCTTCATCTCTTAAAATAGTCTTATCAGCTTTACTAGCAACTAACTTAGTAGCATGCATCAAATATATTTCATCACTTATATCATAAGCAAAAGAAGTGTCCTTAGTAAGTAAAATAATTATTTTATTATACTTAGTTTTTAAAAGTTTTAGTAATCTCTCTAAATCCTTTTTATCTTTATATCCAAGACCACTAGTATAATCATCTAAAATAATTATATTTGGATTATGAATTAAAGCAACTGCAAGGGCAACTTTCTTAGCATCAACAAGAGTTAAAATTTGAGGGTCAAAATTCAAATAATCTTCATCAAGTCCAACTAATGTTAACGCATCAAGTGTCCTTAAACTCATTTTATCCATTTTATAATTAAAATATTTCATTCCAAATTCTAATTCTTCTTTAACTGTTTTATTAAAAAACATATCATATGGATTTTTAAAAACATATCCTGTTTCAAATCTTAATCTATCTATATCTTTAATTTTAGAGCCATCATTTATAAATTTTCCAACTTTAACCTTTCCCTTTGTAGGAGTAACAAGAGCATTAATAAGATCTCCAATAGCACTCTTACCACTATTAGAAGCACCAACAAAAGAATAAACACCACTACCCTTAATCGCAAAACTAATATCATTTAAAATAGTTTTCTCAAGTGGAGTACCCTGATCTATAACAAAACTAACATGTTCAAACTTTATTTCCATAACGCACCTATCAATTTCTCATTAGTTAAATAATATTTATCAATCATACCATAATCCATAAAATATTTACTTAACTCAACAATAAAAGGTAAACCTATATTAAGCCTCTTAAGTATTTTCTCCTCATTTAAAACACTCATAGTCTTACCTTCACAAATTACTTTCTTATCATAAATTACAATAACTTTATTACCAAATAATGCCTCTTCTATATCATTAGTAAAATTAATAATTATCATTCCATTTTTAGCATACTCTTTTAATATATCAAAAACTAGTAACTTATCTTCATAATCAAGCTCACACATAATATTATCAATAACAAGTACATTTGGTTTAACAATCAATGAAGATAAAATTTTCATTTTAACTTTATCACTAGCACCCAAACTATTAGGATCTCTATCTAATAATTCATCTAACTTAAAAAGTCTACTTTCACTTACTAAAACTTGTGTAATATCATCTTTACTCATAGCTAAACTTTCAAGACCAAACACGATTTCATCACGAACAGTTTCACCTACAAATATATTTAAATGTTTATACAAAACAAATCCAACACGTCTTCTAATAATATCCATAGTTTTACTATTAAGTTCAGTATCGCCAACAAATATATTACATTTTTTATTTCCATGTAATAAAGTATGTATAATCAAATCATTATTATTACCAACAATAGTAGCAAAATCATTTTCTTTTAAATTAAATTCAATTTCATTAGAAAATCTATACATAAAATAATCTTTCATATGATACACTCCTAACATAAATTATACAACAAAAAAAGAAATAAAAAAAGAAGGTTTCCCTTCTTATTAATCAATAACATCTGCTGTAATCATTTTAGGATATAAAACACCATCTACTTTATATACACCAAGTACTCTCCAGTTAGCTTCACTAGAACCATATTTTAACCAGTTATTAACGTTTCCTGATTCAGAATCACTAACAATTAAACAAGCTTCAATATCACTAGATGGTCCACTTTCACCTTTTTTACCTAAACTATCAAATCCATTAATTGGATTACTTGGATCATCGAAACAAGCACATTGACTATTTGTATCTGCAGAATATAATCCCATAAATGTTCCATTTTCAAATCTCTTACATACAGCATTTACTAATGTATCACTATCTTGTAAAATATCATCATCACCATCATCAAATTCTCCAACAACACCTACAGCTTTTTTAGTAAGTAATACTTTCTCATTATTAAGAATTGGTTTATCTGATGAACCTCTTGGGTCTACTACACACCCTTTAGAAATATTATCTGTTGTTCCAGTACATACACCTTGTCCATATTTTGTATCAATCTTTAAATAATCAGCATCAATTAATTGATATACATAAACATATACCTTATCTGCACCATTAAAGATATCTGGATTATTACTAGCATATAACTCGGCAGCAGAAATAATACTTTCTTGCTTTTGTTGATATAACCTATCATTAACATTCTTATTTACAGTAATAACACTCGGAACAATAATAACACTTAATATTGCGATAATTGCAATTACTACTAATAATTCTATTAAAGTAAATCCATCTTTTTTCATTTTATATCAACCTCTATTCTATTAACATTATAATAAAATTCAAAATCATTTTCAAGCATTTTTATTAAGAATATTTTCAATTATCTCATACACTCTATCTTTTCCTATTTTTGTTATACTAGAAAAATTCACGATTTCATCTCCAAGTGCAGGATTTAACGTTTTTTTGATAATATCATCTTGTTTAGCACGAAGAGATCTATTAACTTTATCATATTTTGTACATACAATAGTTACAGGTAAATTATAGTATTTTAAAAACTTATACATTAAAATATCATCTTCTGTTGGCTTATGTCTATAATCAACAAGTAAAAAAACATGTTTAAGATTAACTCTTTGTTTTAAATATTCTTCAATCATAACACCAAATTTTTCAATTTGTTTTTTACTTGTAGCAGCATAACCATAACCAGGAACATCTACTATATAAAATTCTTTATTAATTTGATAAAAATTCAATGTTTGAGTTTTACCAGGCTTAGCACTTGTTCTAGCTAAATTTTTACGATTAATAATCGTATTAATAAAACTACTCTTACCAACATTACTACGACCTAAAATAAGAAACTCACTTTTCTTATCAGTTGGATATTGAGAAACTCTAACAGCAATAATTGGCTCTTCAACATTAATTACTTCCATTTTTATCCCTACTTTCATAATATTCACGGCAAGCTTCACTCAAATCATTAAGTAAATTATCTACATCACTTCTATTTTGAGTTCTTAGACCACTCGCATATTTATGACCACCACCACTATATTTAGCAGCAATTTCATTTATAACAGGTCCTCTACTTCTAATATTCATTTTATAAAGTCCACTAGATTCATTGTGAGTAACAAATACCCAAACAATAATTTCATTTATATTATTAAAATCATTTATCATGTTAGAAGCAGCACTAGCATCTGCACCTAAAGAATTTAAAATATCTTCGTCAAGTTCAATATGAGCAAATCCATATTTATTAACTTTAATTGTAGATGCAATATGCCCCATTAATCTAATTTCATTTAAAGGTTTGCTATATACACATCTATAAACCCTATCACAATCAACTTTATACTTTTTTAAAAGTGAACTTACATTATTTAAAGTATTGCTATTCATATTAAACAAAAATCTATTAGTATCACTAACAATTCCACATAATAATGAAAAACCAATACTCTCACTCATCTTAAGTTTTGTATTTTCAATTAACTCAAATACAAGTTCACTAGCAGAACTAGCATCCTCTTTAATTAATTCAACTTTACCAAAAGAATCAACACGAGGATGATGATCAATTTTAATAACATTTTTGAATGATAAAAATTCATCAATATCAACTCTTTTATTATCAGGAGTATCAACAACTATTAATAAAGCATTTTCATAATCATACTTATTTACTTTATCTATTTTACCAAAGTATTTAAATCTTGATACTGTAGTACCAACAGCAAATACTTCCTTATCAGGAAATGTTAATCTAATTGAATCTCTTAGTCCAATTTGGCTCCCAAACGCATCAGGGTCTGGTCCAATATGTCTAGCAATATATATTGTCTTATATTTTTTTATTTCATTATATATTGTTTTATATATATTATTCATTATATTCTCTTTTCTATTTTATTTTTTATTAGATTAAATTAAATGTATCTCTAGCAATCATAACTTCTTCATCAGTTGGTAATACAACTACTTTAATTGAAGAATCTTCAGTACTAATAACTCCTTTAAATCCTCTTACAGAATTCTTTTCTTCATCTAATTTAACACCCATAAATGCAAATCTTTCTGCAACCATTCTACGAAGTACATCACTATTTTCACCAACTCCAGCAGTGAATACTAAATATTCAACTCCTTCAAGTTCAGTATTATACATAGAAATGTAATCACAAATTCTACCAACATAAGCTTCCATAGCTGAAACACATCTTGGATCATTTGCTAAGTATCCTTCTTCAACATCTCTCATATCACTAGATACTCCAGATAAAGCAAGCATACCACTCTTCTTATTTAAATCAGTAATAACCTCTTCAGCTGTTTTATTAGTTTTTTCCATTATATATGGAATAATACTAGCATCAACATCACCACTTCTACTACCCATAATTAATCCAGCAAGTGGAGTGAATCCCATTGATGTATCTACACATTTACCATCTTTAATAGCACATAATGAAGCACCATTTCCAATGTGACAACTAATTAACTTAGCATCTTTTCCTAACATCTTATTCATTTCAGCAGCGATATATCTATGACTTGTTCCATGGAATCCATATTTTCTTACATCAAAATTTTCATACCAAGAATATGGAACAGCATATAAATATTGTTCAGGAGCCATAGTTTGATGGAAAGCAGTATCAAATACAGCAACTTGTGGAGTATCTGGTAAAATTTCCTTAAAACTTCTAATACCAGCTAAGTTAGCAGGATTATGAAGAGGTCCTAATGGGAATAACTCTTCAATTTTAGCTTCAACAGCTTCATCAACAATAATACTATCAAAATAAGTACTACCACCATGAAGAACTCTATGACCTACACCATTAATTTCATCATAAGATTTAATAACTTTATAGTTAATTAATTCATCAAGAAGAATCTTAACAGCATCTGTATGATCTTTTAATACAGCTTCTTTTTTAGTTTTTTCTCCATTATATTTAATTGAATAAAAACTTCCTTCTAAACCTATTTTTTCAAATGTACCATTAATAATTACATTTTCTTCTGGCATTTCAAACATAGTAAACTTTAATGATGAACTACCAGCATTAACACTTAATATTTTCATAAAAAATTTCCTTCTTTCTATTTCGTTATTATTATACTAAATAAACTATTAAATGTAAAATAAAAAATTGTCTAACAAAAATTAGACAATTTCTTTTAATTACTTAACAACATAAGGGTTACTAGTACTACCATCCCCACTCTTAAACTTAACATCAGCCTTAAGAGAAATCATAGGACGAATACCAATGCTATTTGATACAAACGATGAACTAATACTACCTTCACTTGTAACACTATAAACTTTAGCTTTAGATATTGAATAATGATCGTTATAAAATTGAGATGCAGTTGAAGTCCAATATTCATCACCAGATGATCTTAGTTTATTATTATTTAAAATTTTCAAATCCGTAGTAGTCGGAAGACCAATTGGATATTTTAATTTAGCATTTGGATTACTTGTACTAAATTTATCTGTTTCATTATTACAATCAAGTTCAGCACCATTTAAACCAAAATGTAAATCATATGCAGCATATCCTTCAGGATTCCAACCAGAATTTTCAAAAGTAAAAAACCCAGGATCTTCATAAAGACTTCTACTATTACAATATATACTATCTTCAAAATACCCGGAATATGAAAGCAAATTATTTTCATACCAAGTATCCACTTTAGTTTTAACAGACGAATCAGTCAAATTTTGTTTTAACATTTTATCAAGAGTATCAAATACACTAGTATCACCTTTCTCAAGTAAAATAGTTCTTAGATGATTACGAGTAGCATAATAATATATATATCTTACCTCTTCACAATTTTCAATATCATTATCAACACAAAAATAATGATGACCAAGAAGTTCTTCATGTTCTGGTTTATTAGCAATCTGAATAGGATTTACAAGTTCATATTTTCCATTTACATAATTTACACTCTCACCTAAATAATAACCATTATATGATGTAATAAATCTAGCAGTATACCTAGTACCATACACATATCCTACATCAGCAACAGAAAGACCTGACGAATTATAAATTGAACCACCAATTACACCATTATCACTTCTACCTAAACTACATTTTCCATCTACCGGTTTTCCATTATATAAAAGTCTAACACCACCAGTATCTGTAGTTCTAGTCATTTGCCAACAATAATTAGCAAACAAAACATTGTTTTTATTTAAAATAACATCTGCTTCAGTATCATTATCAGCTCTAAAATGATAAATATCATGTGTTGCATTTTTTGTATAAGAATCCTTATGAAGACCTTCATACTTTTTAGCATAAGTACCCTCTTCAGCCTCTTTTTGCAATACACCATATAATGACATAACATTTGTATCAGCTTCTATATCCTTATCAAAAGAGTGCCTATTAGCTTCACATCCTTTAACAAAATAAGACTCAATAACTCCATCTTTTTTAGTAACTGTAATATCAACACTATCATTACCACTTTCCCAAACAGCACTAGAATTTAAAGTAGTTTTACTAATAGGATTTCCATTATTATTAACAGATTTAGTTCCTTCAAGATTACCTATTGAGTCACCGCCATATGTAGTAAAAATATCATAACAATATGTATTATCATATAAAACAAATCTTTTAATATTACCATTTCTATCCATCTCAATAAAATAATTTTTATCACTATCAATATCCAAAGTACGTGTGTTTAAATCACTATTATAAATATTACTATAATACATCGTTTTACCACTTTGTATTAAAGCATCATTCGTAAATTTACTCATAGCACTATTTATAAAACTTTGAGCATCAACTACAAAAACATCTGCTTTAGCTTTATTATATTCCTTCATAACATTAGGCATAACAATAGCTACTAAAATTGCCAAAACTGCAATAACAGCAAGTAATTCAACCAATGTAAAGCCATTTTTCTTCATATTTGTATCTCCCTTTAATCCCAAGATTCAGAATCTCCACCAAAATTAGGTACACTATTAACAACTTTTTCTTGTTCAAATATTACATTACCACCATTTTGAGTAAAATCATAATATACATCTCCAACATTTAAACCATCACCTGTAGCTGCTGAAAGCCAAGCCTCTTCTAGAAAATAAACTTCATCATTAATAATTTGATGTGCTGGATTTGCATATTGTTTATATGCAATTAAAGCACCACCTGAATAAACAGGAGTACCATATTTTACACTATTAGAACCAATATCAATTCTATAAGAACGTGCAACATAACCAGCAGTATTATATTCAGAATTAGTCCATTCTTCCCAAGTCATACCAGGAACATAATTAAATTCAGCACCATTAATTTTAACTGTTTCTAATTGAACATTTGTATCTTTTCCTTTTACCGTAACAACTCCTTCACAACCACCAACAAAATAATTAGTACCATTATATGTTATTTCTACACCATCTCCTCCTGATTCCCACACATCATCAATAACGACACTTGATTTTTTTATACCATCACTCATTAATTTAGACTGTGTTGTTGTAATTACTCCAATTGATGAATTACCATTATTTGAATAAACATCATAACAATAATTATCATCAAATATAACTACTCTCTTAAATTCACCATTTCTATCCATTTCGATAAAGTATTCTTTATCAGGAGCATCTATATCTAATTTAGATGTACCAAGCACATTATTATCAGTACTACTATAATATACAGTTTTACCACCCTTATTAAACGCATCACTTGTAAATTCACCTTTTGCACTATCCATTATTTTTTGAACTTCTGTTACAAATGTATTTTGCTTTGCTTCATTAAACATACCAAGTACATTTGGCATTGCTACAATAACTAATATTGCTAAAATTGCTATAACAGCAAGTAATTCAACTAATGTAAAACCTTTTTTTCTCATAAAAAACACATCCTATCTTAATAAAAATTATAACAAAATAAAAAAAGAAGGACAACCTTCTTAATTTAATCTTAATTCTTTAACTTTTCTACTTGACATACGTTCAATATTATCAGCAGTAAATCTTAATTTTCTTAAAGCTCTAAGTTCTATTTGTCTCACCCATTCACGAGTAATACCATATAAATTACCAATTTCTGCTAAAGTGTAATCTCTTCCTTTAAAACCAAATCTTGCCTCTATTACAAATTTTTCTCTATCTGTTAAATATGTTCCATCTAATATTCTATCTGTAAATTCTTTTGAATCTATTGCATCAAACGCATCATACGAAGTTTCATCTTCAATAAAATCTGCTAAAGTTGATTCATGTTCGAAAGTATCATTTCCACACATAGTAACATCTAAAGACAGCATACTATCAAGTTGTCCCAATGCTAATTTAACATTAGCAAGAGAAATTCCAGTAACATCAGAAATATATTGTGCATTTGGAATTTTTCCATCATTTTCTAAAACATAGTTACCAATTACTCTTCTTATAATTATAATAAATTCATGAATATAAACTGGAACACGAATTGTTCTACTAGCATCAGCTATACCCCTATAAATATATTGCTTAATCCACCAATAAGCATAAGTAGAAAACTTAAACCCAAACTCAGGATTAAATTTATTATATGCATTAAGTAACCCCTCATTACCATATTGAACTAAATCATCAAGTGATAATCCAAATGATGTATTAGTTTTAGCAATTGAAACAACAAGTCTTAAATTATGACCTATAAATTTATTACGAGCTACTTCATCTCCATTTTTAGCTTTTATAAATAATTCTTTTTCCTCTTCATCAGTTAAAACATCATATTCACTAATTTCATCTAAATATAATTTAAAAAGATCTAAATCCTTTTTTCCATACGAATCATAAAATAATCCAAACTCTGCATCTTTACGAATTAACAAATTATTTCTTAAAGTATAAAGTTCTACTAAATTATTAATATTATATAAATTACTTAATCTTGTTAAAATATCAGCTCTATATAAAATATCTAATCCATTTTTTATTTTATCAATTTCAAGTAATTTATCACTTTCAATTTCTCCTATTGTTATTTCTTTTCTTTTAATAAAATTACTTAATCTTATAAAATCATTATAAACATTTTTAGATGAATCACTATTAAAATATCTATTAACATAATTTTTTATAGATTCAATTTCATCATCACTAGCACATTCACTAATATCAACAATTTCATCTATTTCTTCATTTTCACTTACTTCATTAATAAAATCTTCTTCCATTTGACACCCCCAGAGCCAACTCTTTTTCATTTATATCTTGTAAAGCATATATTAAATGTCTTCTTACTTTTCTTAAAATTATTTTCATATCAATTCCGTCATATCCAAATCTTCTTTGAATATCTTTTTTAGTTAATCCTTTTTTATATAACTTTGCAAAAATAATATATTTATCAAAATCATCTAAATCTAATTTATCTAATACATATCTAAGTCCTGAATCAACATAAACATCTGAAATAGTTTCTTTTATCTTTTTTAAAGCATGTAAATGTATAGTAGCAATTCTTTGTTTAGATAAACCTAACATATTAGAAAGTTCATTTAAATTATAAACTATACCATCTAAACCATACATAGATTTAATTACAGTCATCTGATTATCAGTTAATTTTGAAAACATCATTATTCTATCAACATATTCTCTAAGTTCAACTCTCTCAAATTCATGATTTAAATCTTCATAAAAAAATGCATCAATCTCCTCATCATCCATAACTTCAATACATTCATCTAAAGATACAAAATCATTTAAATAACGTAGTAATCTTTCAACAACTACTAAACTATATCCTGTCTTCTCAACAATATAATTTGTACTCGGAACATTACCATTATTTTTATTCATATAGTCTGAAATAACTCTTCTTATTTTTAAAAGTTTTAAATTGTTATTTCTATCTAATTTAACCCCATTATTATTAAACATTGAACTATATACATTATGAAGAATCGTCATAACAGCATAATCAGAAAATGCCTGATTAGATTCAATATCATAATTTTCATACGCAACTATTAAACCAATACTACCAGCTTGTACCAAATCATCATATAGTTTACTATCTATATTTTTATTTTTTAAAAATGATTTTACAATTTTATGAACAACCCATAAATTTGATTCTATTATTTTTTCACGAGCTTCTTCGTCTCCATTTTTAGCTTTTAAAAACAAATCCTTATCATTATATTTATAAACTTCTTCCATAATGAATTCCCCCAAATTCATATTCTTCTTTTTTCCTTACAACAGAAGCAAGCTTTTGTAATGATTTCTTTTCTATTTGTCTAATTCTCTCTCTAGTTACACCTAATTCTTTTCCTATTTCATCAAGTGAAAGTATTTTACCAAAAAAACCATTTCTACATTTAATAACATATATTTCTTTTTCACTCAATTTTGCTCTTAAAATCATTTCATTAATTAATGATTCTTTATCAATTTCTTCTCTATCTTCATCAATTAAAGAATTATTATCAACTATAACATCTTCTAGAGTTTTTTTCTCATCTCCACACACTGGAGAAGAAAGAGAAATAATACTATCAAAACTATCTTTTGCCCTTTTAATTTTATCTTTATCAATACCTGTTAATATACTTAACTCTTCATTACTAGGATTTTTTCCATCATTAACAAGCTGATAATTTCTAATTGCTTTATTTACTTTAATCATAGTTTCATGCATATGAGCAGGTACACGAATAGCACGACCATAATCAGCAATACTTCTATCAATAGATTGTCTAATCCACCAAACTGCATAAGTACTAAATCTATTATTTTTATTTGGATCAAATTTACGACTTGCAATAACTAATCCTTCATTTCCACATTGTACTAAATCAGAAAAAGAAAGACCATTACCAGAATAACTTCTAGCAATTGGTATAACAAGTCTTAAATTATGTTCAACAAGTTTAACACGAGCATCTTCATCACCCAAACTTATTCTTCTAAATAATTCTTTTTCCTCATCCATAGTTAATAAATCATAATTATCAACTTCACTCAAATAAAGTTTAATTGTATCTATACTATTATTTCTACTATTAACAGAAACTTCAACATCTCTATTAAGAGAAATATTATTTTTTATACAATACATATCAAGTAAACTATTTAAATTTCTATATTCGAGTAATCTTACTAATACTGGATTAAGTAATTTAAACATCTTACTAATTTTCTCATTACTAAGTAACAATTCACTTACTTCATCATCAATAATAATTTTCTTCTTACTAATATAACCAGATAATTTAGAATAATTATTAAGCTGACAAAAAATAAATTCTCTATTATCAAAATACTTATTAATATAATTAATTAGTAAATCCCCATTACTTATTCTTTTTTCCATGTTAACCCCCATACATTTTAAAATCTATAAGACAATGCTAAATTTTTTCCTTCTTTTTCTCTTAATATATCAAAATCATAAACAATAGAAGCTTTTTTTAATTTGTTCAAAACCTTTAATTCTATTTGTCTAACTCTTTCACGTGTTATTCCATACCTTTTAGCTATTTCTTCTAAAGTATATTTTCTATCAAGAAAATTATATCTTGCTTTAATAATGAACATCTCTCTATCATTTAAATGAGCTTTTTTAAATAAAGAAAGAACTAATTCTCTATTTGCTACATGATCAACATTATCAAAATTTGAGTCATAATCTTCAATAACATCCGCAAGAACATGATCCTTATTTATTGGCGTTGAAAGCGATACAGTTAAATCCATACATTCAATTGCTCTTTTAACTGTGTCTATTTCATAATGTGTAATTTCACTTATCTCTTCAATACTAGGAAATCTTTCATATTCCTGAAAATACTTATTTTGAACTTTTTTTATTCTATAAATTTGTTCTTGAACATGGAATGGTAATCTTATGGTTCTACCATAATCACATAGTCCCTTTGTAACACTTTGTCTAATCCACCAATATGCATATGTAGAAAATTTACATTTCTTATTAATATCAAATCTTCTAGCAGCAACCATTAACCCTTCATTACCAAATTGAATTAAATCATCCATAGTATTAAATGGATTAACATACCTCATAGCTATCGGAACAACAAGTCTTAAATTATGTTCGATTAATTTATGAAGAGCTTCTTCATCACCATTTTTAATTCTTATGGCAAGTTCTCTCTCTTCTTCAACACTTAATAATTTATACTTACCAATTTCATTAAAATAAACTCTAATTAAATCTAAATCTTTTTTTTCACCATAATTACTATCAGCATAATAACTATCTATATCTTTACCCAAAATAACATCATTTCTCAAACAATACAAACTACATAATTCTCTTATTTCAGGATAACATTCAACTCTAACTAAAACATCAGCATTATTAAGAACTCTAAACATATTTCTTAAATAATCACTTTTATCCAGTAATCTTTCTGCTTCAATTTCTCCAATAACCAAATTTTGTTTTTTTATAAATTCAATTAAATTCATACAATTTTTTAACTGAATTTTAGAATCTTCAATAACATCAAACTTTTTACAAATATAAGTAAGAATTTTTTCTAATTCTTCACTACTCATATATTCAGATATATCTTCTTCTATAAATTGATTATTTGATTCTTCCATTATAAACCCCCTTTATAATTTTTAAAATCATTTTAGTTTTGCATAGTTATACGCTTCATAATCATACAACTACATCATACGAGCTAATGCTAATTCATTATCATTTTTTTCCATATTGTATTGACAAATTCTACTAAAATCACGTCTTTTAGATGCAGTTTTTAATTTTTTTAATGCCTTTATTTCAAGTTGTCTTACTCTTTCACGAGTTAAACCAAATTTTTCTCCAATTTCTTGTAAAGTGTATACACGACCAAAGAAACCATTTCTTGCTTTTATAATATACATATCTCTTTCACTTAAAGCTGCTATATCAAATATTGTTTGAAGAGCTACTTTATCAGTAACATCACCAATATTATCTAAACTAGAACTCTCATCTTCTATAATATCAGCAAGAGTAGTATCTTCATCTTCATTAATTGTTGTAGAAAGTGAAATAATTGTATCCATATATTCTAAACATCTATTAACAAGTTCTTCATTATAGCCAGTTAATTCACATAATGTATTAACATTTGGATAATCTCCATTAGTTAATAAATATTCAGTTTGAACTTTTTTAATTTTATTAATACACTCATATACATGAGCAGGAATTCTTATTGTTCTACAAGTATTTACAATACCTCTAGTAACTGCTTGTCTAATCCAATGAGTAGCATAAGTTGAAAATTTGTATCCTTTGTCAATGTCAAATTTTCGACTGGCAGTAATTAAACCTTCACTACCAAATTGAATTAAATCATCTAAAGAAACAGCTGGATTTACATATCTTTTAGCAATTGATACAACAAGTCTTAAATTATGTTCAATAAGTTTTTTACGAGCTTCTTCATCTCCATTTTTAACTTTAATACATAACTCTTTTTCCTCTTCAGCAGTTAACAACTTATATCTAGCAATATCTTCAAAATATAATCTTATTAAATCTAAATCTTTTTTACCATATTTATGTTCAAGACAACCATAATCCGCATCTCTACCAACAATAACGTCATTCTTAATACAATATAAATCATATAACTCTTTAAGTTCAGGATAAGCACTTACTCTTACTAAAATATCAGCATTATTAAGAACATTAAACATATTTCTTAATTTATTACTTCTCTCAAGTAATTTATCTGCTTCTACATCTCCAATTGTTAAATTATGTCTTCTTATATAATTAACTAAATTTACACAGTTATTTAATTGAACACTTGAATTTAAAGAATCATCAAAATTCTTATAAATATACGCAATTACACAACCAAGTTGTTCTTCACTCATATATTCAACTAATCCACCATCATAAAAATAATCTAATTTTTCCATTTCATTCATATTCTCAACCCCCATTGAAAAATTTTATACATTATACCACAAAAAATATAAAATGTCAAATTTTATGTACTTTACCATACAAAATTAGCAAAAAAATTAACAAATACAACAAAAAAAGGTGATTTTTCACCTTTTATCTGTATATTTTTCTATTCTATCATAGTCTTCTTTCTCCAAAGACTCATATTCCTTATTAATAGTATTTATACATTTCATTTTATATAATTTACTATTCTTTATACTATACTTATTCTTACACATAATACCACCATTATATATTATGTATAATTTTTAAAATTAAATACTATAATAAATCAGAATACTCTTCTTCTAAAGAAACAATTTCAACAGTTTTAACCGCTTCATCTAAAAGTTCACTAAAGTCAAACTTAGCTTCTTCTTCATAAATATGTTTTAAATTTGGATTAATTACAGGATGTCTTGGTACAAATACTGTACAACAATCTTCATATGGTTCAATACTTATTTCATATGTATCAATCTTTTTACTAATCTCAATAATATCAAGTTTATCAAAAGAACAAAGAGGTCTTAATATTGGATAATTAGTAACATCATTAACAGATAAAATACTACTTAATGTTTGACTAGCAACTTGACCAACACTCTCTCCGTTTACAATAGCAAGACATTTATTACGTTTAGCTACTCTCTCAGCTATTCTATACATCATACGTCTCATTATCGTAATTAAATAATCAGGATCTAAATTTTTATATATTGTTTCTTGTATCTTAGTAAAATTAACAACCATTAATTTACCACCACTATTATATTTTTCTAGTTTACGAGCTAGTCTAATTACCTTATTACGAGCTTCTATACTAGTATGTGGTCTACTTTCAAAATATAAATAATGCATTTGAACACCACGTTTAATCATTTGATATCCAGCAACAGGACTATCAATACCACCACTAAGCATTAAAAGTCCACGTCCAAGTGTACCAACAGGATATCCACCAAGACCAGGAATATCTTCATTATAAATATAAACTGCATCCCTACGAATCTCAACATATAAATAAACATCAGGATTATGAACATCAACTTTAAAACTTGTATTTTTAAGAATATATCCACCTATTATATTATTCATTTCCATTGATTTAATTGGATATGCTTTATTACTACGATTAGTAACAACTTTAAAAGTTTTACCAAAAACATTATTCATAACATCTAAAGACATATTTTTAATATTTTCAACATCAGTATCTTCACTACTATAAGCAATACTAATTGCATGAATACCAAATATATCTTTAAGTTTAACAACTATATCATCAATATCATCATTCTTAGGAATAATAAACATTCTATAATAATCATCAATAATATCAAATTCAAAACTACTTAATTTAGAAAAAATATTCTTTTTTAAACTCTTAATAAAGAAATTTCTATTATCTTTTTTAGTAGTTAATTCACCATATTTAATTAATATAACTTTTCTCATTTTAATAATAATTCATTCCAAACTTGATCAAACACTTCTAAAAATTCATGAATTTCTTCCATAGTAGTTTGATGAGAAATACTAACTCTTATAGATGTAGTACTAACTCTCTTATCACCTTTAGATAATGCTTTTAAAATAGTACTCTCTTCCTTAGAAGAACAAGCAGTTGTAGTAGAAACATATATTTCATGTTTCTCAAGTGCATGAACAAAAGTCTCACTTTTAATTTGCATTAAACTAAAATTAACTATTTGAGGAACACATAAATCATTAGAATTAATTTGAATAGGATATTTAGAAAGTCCTTTCAATAATTCATCTTTTAATTTTTGACACTTTTTAATATTAGCTTCTAATTTATCATTAGCAAGTCTCATTGCTTTTGCAAAAGAAACTATTAAAGGTAAAGCAGGAGTTCCACCTCTAAAAGGACAATTTTCTGTTGTACCATATATTAAAGTATCAATATTCAAGTCACGTCTCTTATAAAGAATACCAACTCCTTTAGGAGCAAATATTTTATGACTAGAAAAACTAGCTAAATCTAAATCACTTAAATAAAATCTTGTCTTACCCAAAGCTTGAGTTAAATCACTATGAAATATTACATTAGGATTCTTCTTATTAATAACTTGTCTAATAGTTTTTAAAGGTTGTTTAAACCCAGTTTCACTATTAACACAGCAAATACTAATCATTATTGTATCTTCACGAATTAACTCCTCTAAATGCTTTAAATCAACTTGTCCATTATCCTGTAAATTAACAAAATCAATTTCAAATCCAATACTACTTAAATAACCCATAACTTCTAAAACACTTTTATGTTCTAATTTAGAAGTAATAATATGACGTCCACGATTAGCATATTTAATAGCAACACCCTTAATAGCAGTAGTATTACTCTCACTAGCACCACTTGTAAATACAAGTTCCTTAGGATGACAATTTAAAATATCAGCCATTTGATTAGTAGCTTGAATTAATAACTCTTTACTCATACTACCAAGTAAATGAATAGAATTAGCATTTCCTATATAATCACGAGTAACTTTTAAATAAGAATCTAAAACTCTCTCATCAACTGGAGTAGTCGCACTATAATCTAAATAAATCATTTCACACCTCTATATTTCTTGAACAACTGTTAATATAACTGGTTTACATTGAGTAGCTTTATATAGATAAGCGCCAACTTTCTCACGAATATCATTTCTAATCTTAGTATAATCTGCATACTTAGGAGTAATATTATCCTTTATTGTAGTTAAACTAATATTTTTAATTTCATTAATTATTTCAGCATTATCTTTTTCATATATAAAACCACGAGTCATAATTTCAGGTTCAACAATAATCTTTTTATCCTTTTTACTAAGAGTCGCAGATATTAAAACAAGTCCATTACTACTAAGTAATTCTCTATCTTTAAGAACTAACTCACCAACATCTTCACTACTCTTACCATCTATTAATATATCATCAACAAATATTTTATCAAAACTCTCAACAAGTTTTCCTCTATTTATTGAAACAATTTGACCATTCTCTTTAAGAATAATATTTTCTTTAGGAAGACCAACTTTATAAGCAAGATTAGCATTCTCAACTTGATATCTATATTCACCCTTTATAGGCATATAAAATTTAGGATTAAATAACTTAATCAATAACATCAAGTCCTCACTACTAGCATGATGACGAACACTCTTATCTTTAGGAATACTTTCTATATTAATACCTTTAACAGCTAAATCATTCATAATCCTAACAAGAATTTTCTCATAAGCATCATAACTAGGTTCAGCAAAACATACAGTATCTCCCTTTTCAAGAGTAATAAACTTATCATGACCACTTAATATTCTATTAATATTTGAATATGGAACTTCTCTATCATTACTAATTAATATAACAGTATTAGGATTTTTTAAATCAGTTAAATTTCCAAGAATACTCTCATCTATATTTAAATATCCATTCTTTATACAAATATTAACAATTGTATGTAATTCTTTACCCATAATAACAACTTTACGATTTTTACCTTTTAAAGAATTAAATATTTCTCCAATTGTATAAATATGTAAAGGTAACACTGTAAACACGATACGTCCCTTATTTCTATCAATAACTTTCTTAAAATAACTCTCAAGTTTATGATTTGGACTAGTATGTCCCTTCTTTTCAGAAAACACACTTTCTGCCATTAAACATAAAACACCTTGTTTACCAATATAAGCAAGTTTCCCAAGATCCATATCATAATATCCATTCATTGTAGGATCAATAACAAAATCAGCCATATATATAATAGCACCATCTTGTGTATTAACACAAAATCCAAGAGTTTCAGGACAACTATGAGTTACACTAAATGGAAAAACACTAAAATTACCAAATTCTATTTTTTTATGAGCACTTATAACATTTAAATTTTTACAAGTAACTTTATCTTCTTCACAAAAATATTCAATAATTTTACTAGTAAAACTAGAAGCATAAACATTCACATCAGGTAAAACTTTTAATAAATCACTTAAAGCACCCATATTTTCATGATGAGGATGTGTCACAAACACACCAACTATATCATTTTTATGTTCTTCTAAATATTGAAAATCAGGAATAACATAATCAACCCCATACATCTTATCTGGAGCATACTTCATTCCACAATCAAAAACAAGTAGTTTTCCATCTATATTAACTACATATAAATTCTTTCCATTCTCATTAAGTCCACCCAAACTCATTATATTTATTTTACTCATAATATCATCTCCTCAAAAATTAAAAAAGTTCAAATGCCTCTAAATTATATCACAAAATAAAAAAAAATACTAGTCGCCTAGTATCTTTAATTACATTGACATTTCCCTATCTTTATTAACAGGATATTTTTCAGAGCTTACTTCCTTACCATCTACATATTTTTTTAGAATTAAATGAGTAGCTAACTCTTCTTCAACCTCATTTTCATTTTCATCTACATATATAGCTTTAAACTCAGGTTTTACTTCGTTTTCATTTTCTTCTTCCCCTCTAGTAGACCAAACCTCTTCAATTAAATTACCCTCTTCATCAGTAACTCGAATAACACTTTTTACTGCATATTCTTCAGTAGTATAGTTATTATTTTCATCTAAATAAAATATTTCTGAATTTGTTTTCTCTAACTTTATACCACTAATTAAATCTTCAGTAGCAGCATAATCGGCTAAATTAATTTCATCTACTATTTCCTTATCATTATTTAAATCAACATAAGTCATATTAAACCTCCTCACTTTCAAATAAAAATTCGTTTACATTATATTTAACTTCAATATTTTTTTCTTTTAATAAATTTACAACTTCGTCATCAACATACTCTTCACCAACAAATAAAGTACTTAAGTTTTCTAAATTAGCAAAACAAGCAAGCTCATCATAATTAATCTCAGTTCCAAGTATATTTATAAATTCAAGTTCCATAAATTTACTAATAGCTTTAAAATTCTTAATATTACATCTTTCTAAATATAATTCCTTTATTTTTAAAGTATTAACATTTAATAAATCAATATCTTCTTCATCAGCTGGATTACTTAAACATAACACTTCTAAATTTAAGTATTCATCATTTAAGAAAGCATAACTTCTAAACGCACATCTTTCAAACATTAATACTTCAGCATGATTAAATAATTTCATATCATTAATACTTTTAAAATCACACTTATAAAAACTATATTCTATAATACTTTCTTTATTTATAAATTCAATATCTTCTTTAGTAAATACATAATTATTTATTACAAGTTTCTTAACATTTGGAAATAAACCTAATACTTCATTAAAATCTATCTTTTCATACATTCCATCAATATCAAGACCATCTAAAGATAACATTTCTAAAGATTTAAATTCTTCTTCACTAATTTCCTTAATATTTTTACCAAAATAATTTGATAAAAATAACTCAAGATTATAATTTTTAATCATATTACCTCCACTTATCTAAAAGAATATCTAAAGCTTTTTTGTATTTTAGATTTCTTTTAATATCTTTCTCAGTTATATTATTTAACCTACTCTCATCACTATTATGTTTTAAGTCACTTATCTTAACCATACTAGCTATTCTATTACTAGATAATCTTTCAATATATGAAAAATAATCGTCATCTTCCCCATGAGTCATCAATCTAATCGCATCAACCACTTCTTTACTAAACATACTCTCAAGTTCTTCAAAAGTACAAGGAGTATCCTCAACAATATCATGAAGTAACGCAACTATACAAGTTTCCTCATCCTTCATATCATAAGCAACACTAAAAGGATGAAATATATACGGAAGCCCAGACTTATCAAGTTGACCATTATGATACTTATACATCAAATTAATAGCCTTCTTAGTATTTTCAGTATAAATCATATAACCACCACCCTACACATATATTTTATCAAAAACATCATAAATTATCTATATTTATTAGTAATATATGCTTCAATTTCATCACGATTATTATTTAATTCTTCACTACTAACCATATCTAAAACATCTTTTAAAATAATACCTATAATTTTACCATCAAAATTCATTTTCTTTAAATCTCGACCATCTATATCTAAATCCTTAATTTTCAAAACAGGACTAGAATTTAAATAATTAATATACATTTCTCTTAATTTATTTATTTCAGTAACTCTATTTAATTTATCAGAATGTTGACCCATTATATCAGCAAGTTTTAAATCAAATAATAAATCTATATATTCTTCACCGAATAATTGAATAAATTTATTCATACTTTTTGTTTTTTTACCAAGTGTAACATCATGAAAGAAAATTAATTTTTGAATATTACTAGTACTTTTCTTGTCTATTCTCATTCTTTCGGCAAAAGCAGTAAATTTATCAGTACTTACTTTAGGATGACCATAAAAATGACCTATACCATTTTCATCAACACTATATGATTCTGGTTTTCCAGTATCATGAAATAAAGCAGCAAATCTTAAATTATGTTGTTTCTGCGTATTGTTTAGCACTTCCATTGTATGATCAAAAACATCATACATATGAAATGGATTATTTTGTTCAAAGCCTATCAATGGTTTTAATTCAGGAATTACTTCACAAACAACTTCCTTATACTTTCTTATTAAATCTCCAGGTCTATCACATAATAGTATTTTAGACAACTCAACATAAATCCTCTCAGGAGCAACATCATTTAATAAATCTTTTTTATTTACCATATGTTTATAAGTTTCTACATCTATTTCATACCCAAGAACACCAGCAAATCTAACTGCTCTTAGTATTCTAAGCGGATCAACTCTTAAACTATTACCACTCTTATCACTTAATCTAATGACTTTTTTTTCTATATCTTCTCGCCCACCAACTAAGTCTACAATCTCACCCTTACTATTTAAAGCAATTGAATTGATAGTAAAATCACGGCATGACAAATCATCTTTTAAATTATTACCACGAAAAGCAGATATTTCTATGTCTTCACCATTACGTCTAAAAACACAAGTGTTTCTATGACCATTTTCCCTCATGACCTTCATTTCAGGAATAATTTTTTTCATTTCATCAAATGGCATATTAGTACATAAATCATAGTCTTTATTTTCTCTTTCAATAATTGAATCGCGAACAAATCCACCTACTAGATAAACCTCATATCCACTAGATTCAATAAGTTCCATAATTTTCTTAACTTCACCATTTATTTCAATCATTAAAATCATCTACTTTCACAAAAAATTATATCATTTATAACAAAAAAAGAAAACTCTTCAAAAAAGAGTTATCTATATTTTACATCTACATATTCTTCTAAAACATTACGTTTATTTTCAAGTTCATCATTCATTACTTTCTTCAAAATGTCATTTAAAATAACACCCACAAGTTTACTATCAAAACTCATTTGACTCAAACTCTTACCATCTATATCCAAATCTTTAATTCCAATAACAGGTTTAGTTTCCAAAAACTTCAAATAAATTTCTCTTAAATTATTAAGTTCCTTCACACAATCGCCTAAATTATTAGTTCTAGAACTAATATCAGCAAGTTTTAACTCAAACAATAAATCTAAATTATCTACACCAATTTCATGAATGAATGACGACATAAACCTAGTATCAGTATTTAATTCAACTTTACTAAATGTCATTAACTTTTTAACATTATATCTAGTTTTCTTATCAATCTTTAATCTACTAGCAAAACTAGAAAACTCATCAACACCTAAATCATTAAATAACGCAGCGAGTCTCAAATATATATTAGATGACGTCTTATTAACAACACTCATAGTATGTTCAAATAAATCATCACTATTCTCATTACTTACTCCTTCTAATTTTTTAAGTTCAGGAATAATTTCATAAAAAATGTCTCGATACTTACTTATTAAATCACCAACATTATCGCACAATAAAATTTTAAATATTTCTTTTCTTATTCTTTCAACAACAACTAAATTTAATTTTTCTTTATTATCAAACATATTATTTAAAGATTCTTTTTCGATATTAAATCCCAAAATACCTTCAAACCTTATCGCTCTTAATATTGCATTTGGATCATATTCAATTGAATTAGGATTAAATTTAATTATCATATTTTTAACATCTTTTATACCATTTAAAGGATCTATATAATTACCATCAACATCCATAGCAACAGAATTCATAGTTAAATCTCTCAAAAATAAATCCTCATATAAATTCTCACCACGATATTCAGTAATCTCAATATCAAGACCATTACTATTGATAATCCCTGTATTACGTCTTTCATTTTGACTCATCATAGACATATAAGGTAATAATTCACTTAATCTATCAAATGGAATGTTAGTACATAAATCATAATCGTTACTCTTTCTACCAATTATTGAATCCCTTACAAATCCACCAGTAATAAAACACTCATATCCATTAGATTCAATTAACGTCATAATTTTTTTAACTTCTTCATTAATAACAATCATATTTATACCTCAAAAAAATTATATCATCTTTATCATATAATAACCATATAAAAAGAGAAATTAGTCCTAACTAATTTCTCTTAATACCCATTATTTTACCAGACTATCTTCTTTAACAAAATTTTTAAAATAGTTGCATTCCACCTCAGATAAATCCACAACTTTAATATATGTAAGATTCATACAATCATCATAATAATATTCAACTCTACCATCTATATAATAAAAACAAGGATCATAATCAGGTATTAAAATTATACCTAGTTCATTATTATTTAAAATAATTTCAAAATTTGATACATAGTCATCAACGTCTGACTTATGATATAACAATGGATTATCAACTAATTCAATACCATCTAAATCAGTATATCCTGGTAAAGATAATTTTTCAAAATGTATTTTATCAAGATACATACAATTTATAAACTGTATGTATCTTGTATTGTCAGTAGCAACAATTTCTAAACAATTACTATCATCGCCATATCTATATGTACTACAATAAGTATCATTGTCATTAGCTTGAATTTTGAAAATTTTGTCATCACTATTTATTAAAAAATTATTACTCATATCTACTCCTTTCTTCTATATAATATCATTAAAAATTAATATAATAAATCAATTATTACCTAAATATAGAGATTTAATAGTATTAATCATAAGTTCCCTTACAGACTCATCATTAACCATTGTTTCATTATACTCAGTAAAATATCTGTTAATATATTTAGCAAATGATTCTTTATTTAAAATATTTTCTCTTATACTTTCTAAATTAATAGCATCCCCATATAGTTCTTTAATTATATGTTCAAAACTATTAATATCTACAAATATAGAATTAGTTAATTTATTAGCAATTTCCCAAAATTCAGAAACAATTCCATTTTTTACAGCTACATCTATCTTTTCAGCTATATCCGGAAGTAATTCAGAAATAAATCCAAATATAAACCTATTTTTTGATGACTTTGTAAATTCAGTTTTTGCATGTGTTTCAGCTAACTTTGTTAGATACTCAGATAAAGTACCTTTAATTTTATTTGTATGTGGTTGTAAATGATAAATTACAATATCTACACCATTTTCACTTGAATTTGCATTTCTTGCTAACACTTCATAATATTTTGGAGTATCTGGATCTAGTGAACTATTTAATAATATTTTATATCCTAATCCAAATTTTTCTGACTTAACATCATGACCTACATAATTACCAGTTAAATATTCACTTAATACTTTAGAAAGGATTATTTCTTTTCCTTTAAAGATTTCAGTTCTTAAAGTTTCAAAATTATAACTATTACCATTAGCATCTTTCGCATTTAATTCTTCAGCCATAAAATAAACAGTTTTCTTTTTATTCAGTTCTAAAAGTTCCCTATATAAAGCAGTATCTTTCATTCCAGCACATTTTAACAAATCCAAAACACTTTCAACTTTAAATGCATTTCTGACAACTAATGATTCATCTATTTTAATATTTTCTATTATAGAAGACATATACGAATTAATTCGTTCAACATCATCCACTAATGCCTCTAATCCGTTTTTTCTTAAAACTTTCTCATTGATTTTAATTTTTGAGAACTGTTCTATAGTATCATTACTTGAAACATATTTTGCAATATACTTTTCTAGGTTTTCGCAAATAGTACCATCTAAATCAGAAATTCCTAATTCTGATAACATTTGCTTAACATTTATCATTTCTAAAACAGCATTCTTAGAAACTTTATTTTCAATTTTTAATTCTACACAATGCTTAAATATTCCTTCAAATTTAAAATTACCAAGTTTATTACCATTAAATAAAATATTTTTACCATTATAATTTACTATAATCTTTCCATTTAAAGATTTTCCTATTTCAATAACTTTTGAAAGATCACTAATCAAATCATTTATCTTAAATACTGGCACATATTCAAGCCCTTCCCTAGTTTTAAACGTTTCGTAACGTACAATTTCACCTTTTTCTACCAATTCCTCGACTTTTGACTTTAAATCACTGAAAGAAGTTTCACCAGAATCAGATGAAGTTACATCAACAATACTTGGACTTGGCATTACTTCAGTAAACGCATCTTCCATACGAATTGCTTCTGTTGAAATAAATTGTGTACTTGGTGCAGCTGCATGCTCTGAATAATAAGGATTAGATAATCTATTATTAACAAATTGTCTAACAGCTTCAATTGGAGTACTTTCAATAATATCTCTAGCTCCATTTAAACTTGTAATATATGATAAATCAGCACTTCTAGCATAAGCTTGTAATTGTTTCATAGCCATTTGCTCTGAACCAAATCTATTTATCATAGAATTAAATGCATTTCTTATATTTCCATTGTAGATACTTAAATCTACATATGAATTTGCTTTAATATATGCATCTATATCTGTCATAGAAACACGAGATAGAACATTTCTTGCTCCATTTGAACTTGTCATAGAATTAATATCACCAGTTCTTAAATATCTTCTTAGCGCTTCAATTCCAGAACCAGGTCCATATTTTGCTTCCATTTGCCCAACAGCAAAGTCAAGCATACTCTTAGGATCGTTAAATCCAACTTGAACTCTTTGTACATGACTAGCATGATTTCTAACTGGGCCATATTCTCTATAAGTTTCATCAGCATCAGCAAATCTTCCTTCAGCAAACATATCACTTCTACCAAAGTAATCACGCTTAGCACCAGTAGCTCTCCAACAAGCATCAACTGGAACAACTTCACCATTTTCATTGATAAATACATTCCAAGCATGTTTACCTTTCTCACCAGTATTCATATCAACAACAACGTCTCCTCTAATATAATCAGCAGTAATTCCACAACGTGTACATAATTCTTTAAATACACTTGCATAACCTGCACATATTAATCCAGGACGACCAATAAGATTATTAGATGTTACACCTCTTAAACTTTGTGACACTAAATTCTCAATTGGAGAAAGTTTCTTAGCTCTTGGATCAGCTGGTCTTAAATAGCTATACTCACTAGCAATCAATTCATAAATTTGTCTTGCTCTTTGAGTAATTGGTAAACTCATATCAATTCTTGATTGTAATTGATCAAGTTTAGCATTTATTTGAAGTAATTCAGTTCCAGTATAAGTGTGTCTTGCTATATATCGAGGATTGTTATATTTAGCTTTCAAATTACCATTTAAATCACTAAACGGTCCTTTGACAAAGAACTCAACCTTTGATAAATCGCTAATTTCTCTTAAAGCTTGAACACTCATCTCAGATGCTCTACCAAGCTCAATTCTAACAGTTTGACCTTTAGCAATAGCACTATTAATACTATTAACCATTGGATTAGAACTTCTATTAGCAAACACTCTATTTCCAAACCAAGCTTTATTGTTAACTCTATTATTTACCCTATTATTAACTTTAGCATTTGGATTACTCTTCATAGTAATAGGTCTTATTTTAAATATAGTATTATTTGGTGTCATTAATGAAGTCTGAATATCAGTTCCAAATGACATATAATCAATATATGCATTTTTAACAGCATTAAATGAAACCTTATATTTAGAAATAGCTTTTATTTCATTAACACTAATTCCATTACTTAACATATGATTAAATAATGTTTTAGCATCTGTTATTTCATTAATACCAAATTTTACATATGTTAATTCTCTTAACATTCTCTTAATTTCAGTTGCTCTATTTGGATAATTTTTAGTAAATTCTGTTTGGTCTTTCATGAAAGCAGCCATACTTTCAGCAAAATCTTCTGCAAGAGAAGTATCACCATAATTAGTAACAGTACTATTACCATCTTTCATTTTAGCATTCTTCCAAGCAGTTACTTTTTCACTAAAGAATCCTTCTCTATTATGAACAATTTGATAATATTCTGTATCAAAACTATGTCCAATTTCATGAGTCATAGTAGCAAAATCTAAACTTGTTCTCCATAAATAGAATTTACCCCAACCACCTGCAGCAGCAGCTGTAAATCTCTTATTTATATTGTTATTCTCAGTTATAGAATATAAATCATTATCAGGATCATCCATATCTAAGAAATTAACTTCACTTAATGTTGAAGCAAAAGTTTTAGGTAATAAATTATAATATGCTTTAAATACTTCAAATTTACTACTTAAATTATTAAGAGCAATTTGATTATTAGTAAAGAATCTTACATTCATTCCCTTAAATCCAATTGGTTTAAGAGCCATACCATAACCAAGTTCAATTAACTTATATTGCCCAGCACTCTTCTCTTCACATATTTCTTTCATTATTTCCATTTCAGTCATATTAGCATAAGCAGAACTATTCATTCTAAGCATATTTATAACTGAATTAGATTTAAATGGAAGTGCTTTATCAACTCTCATTTTTTGAATCATTTGATTTCCATATTCACTAAGTACTCTATTATAGAATACCTCTGCTCTTCTATATTGAGCATCTGTATCTATATTAAATAATTCATCAACACTAAGTCCTCTTATAGTTTCAAATAATTTAACTTTTGTTTCTAAATTCATTTGATTACTTAATTGAGTAAACATAGAATTAGAACAATTACCTAAAATTTGTAATTTCTTAACAGCTTTTATACTGTCATTTCTAAGTATATCAACAACTAAACCATTACCATTTTTTACAAACGCTTGAAGTAATTTAGCACCCTCTGCATTTGTAGAATTTTTAATATGTTCTATACATGAAGCAAGCGCCGCATCACTCTTAGCTTTAGTAACAGTAAAGTTATAGAATCCCATATCAAGCATTTCTCTTACAGCACGTCTACTATTAAGTTCAAAAGTCATATCACTAATACTATCAAGACCATTAATTGAATCTAAATACTTAATAGAATCCATTAACAAGCGAGTTGAAATACCTTCATGAGCTAATATATCAACTTTTCCATTATTAAGTAAATCTTGAATAACTTCAAAGTTCTTAGTACCTATTTCAAATACCCTAGCTATATCTCCTTTTATATAAGCATTTCTAGCTTCAGTAATTAATCTTGTATTAACAGAAGATGTCATAGCAGGACTTAAATCACTTGTTTGACTCGTTGGGAATAAATTTCTACCCTTTCTTCCAAGAATACCATGATTAACTGGATTAACTCCAACATTTCTATTAGCATTACTGTGTTTAGCTAAAACAGAAAGCATATAAGACTTATTATGTGAATTATTATACATTTCATGGAAACCATTTTTAAATGTTCTATATCCTTCACCATGTTTTGAAATATAATCAATGTATTCTGGTTTAGCACCAAGTTCTCTCATAAGTTCAACCATTTGTGATAAAGAATTCATATCACTTAAATATAAGTTAGCAATTACATCTTCACCATGTAACATATTTCTAAATAATGCTTCTTGTAAGGCAGTTACACTTGGATTCATACTCATCACTTGATTAACATTTACACCAAATGATTGTAAAACAGGAATTGCAGATTGTAATGAAGTAATTCCATTTATTTGTAATACTAATCCAGCATTTTCATTAAGAGAAACTTGTCTAATAAATGCATCTTTTAGTGATTGTAATGTTGGATTTTGACTCATTATTTGTCCAACAACTCTAGAATTGACACCATTTCTAACTAATAAGTTTGCCATTGAATTAACATCAGTAACAGCATTTAGTTGTAAAATAGTAATTGCATCTTCACTAAATGCATATTGTCTAACAAATGCATCTTTTAATGATTGTAATGATGGATTTTGAGCTAATATTTGATTTAACGCATGAGCATTTACTCCATTTTGAACCATTAAGTTAGCCATTGTATTAATATCTTTTATATCACTTAATTTAACTATTCCATTACCTAACATAAATTCAGTTTGTAATGTAAATCTAGTTAAATATTCATTTAAAACTTTTGCTCTATTAGGGAACTTAGATTCAAAATATGATCTATTCATAATAAATTCTCTAACAGAATCAGCAAAGTCTTCACAATTTGCATTAGCAGAATAATCTGTAACACTTTGTCTATCAAGAGATATATTAGCATCAGCTTTTCTTGCATTTACCCAAACAGATGTATCTGAAAAATGATAATATCCACCATTAGTAAACATACTAGCAAATGAACTATCAAGACAATGACCAAATTCGTGAGATATAATTCTTAAATCAGCATCTCCAGTTATACCATTCCAGAAATTGAAGTTACCACTTCCACCTGTTGCTCCTGATGTAAATCCTGCAGGTAAGTTTTTACCATTATATCTCATTGCCCACATATAATCTTGAGGATTTATCATATCATGGAAAGAAGCAATTTTAACACAACTTCTAATTGCATTAGGAATATTTCCAGTTCGAACTGCATGTTTAAATTGTTCAACCTTCGCAACAATTGTTCCTAAATTAGCTTGATTATCAACAAATACTCTAATAGGAATTCCATAGTATGTATCTTTTAATGCCTTAACTTCTGAACCAGCAAAATCAAAGTATAATCTTCTCATTTCTTGTCCCATTAATTGAGCTAATGGATCAAGTATACTATTAATTACTTCATGAGTTAAATTAGCAGGTAATACTCTATTAGTAAATATTTGAAGAATTGGTGTAATTGCTGCACTATTAATTTGACCATTAGCAGTATAATAATTTGCAATAATATGATTCATAGTTTTAACACCAGTCTCATACATTAATTTAGCAAATGCACCAGTATCAAGTCTCATACCAGTATTATATTGAGCAATTGTTTGTTTAAAAGTAAGCATTTGAAGATTCGTAGGCATTAACGAAATAATAGTGTCAACTACTCCGATATTAGAACCATTTAAAGTAATTTTAGAAAGACCTGTAATTATTTCATTTAATGATCTTATATCTAATGTCTTATTAATTAATCCAGTATTAAGATAATCAAACACAAATCTAATAACTGATTGTTGTTGTGGAGTAAGAACAGTAGAACCATTAAATGTTGAGAATAACTCAGCACCTAATTGAGTTAAACTATCAATTTTAAATCCAACAGTTAGACCATTATTTAAGAAGTTAACAGCTAATCCCGCATTAGTACCAAAATCAACACTTATATTATTTGCATTAACATATTGAATTACACGATTAATAAGATCTTGAGATACTCCATAAACAGTTAAGAAACTAATATTACCATCTCTTATCATTGATTCAATAACACCAAAATCTCTATTTGCAATTTCTTCAATTACTGCAGCATTATTTTGACTAATAGCTTCATTTATTAAATCAGCATTACTCTTAACAACATTGGCAACTTCATTTGCAACATCTTGATGAACAACTTGCTCTTGATTTAATACTTGATCTTGAACAACATTTTGATTAACACTTTGTTGAACACCTTGACTAACAGAAGATTCAAGTACACTATGTAACTCACTAACTAATTGAACAAGTTCAGAACCCTTATTACCTAAAGCATCCTTTAAAGATTGAATCTCAGCATCAGATAATTTATTTAAATTATCCATTAGTTTGTTTATTCTACCTTTAAGAGCTTGCATTTCAGCAACTAATTTAAATCGAGTTGTACTATCAAGTCTAACCTTTTCAAGAACTGAACTTAAATCTCCAAATAGTTTATCTATAGATTTAACTAATGACTTATTAAAATTACTTACAGAACTATCTGAATCAACTGATTCAAATATTTCAGCGTCTTTATTATAATTTTGTTTTACAAATTCAACAATTTCATTTTTTACTTTAGCTACTGTACTCTTAGCAGCATCAATAGCTTCTTGACTCTTACTTTCAATAGCTCTTCTCATTTGCTCTAATGAATCATTTAACTTAGTTTGTAATTCAGTAAAATGAGTTAAACTATTTAATTTAGCACCCATAGAATCAATCATTTGATGTATGCTTCTAGATAAAGAAATATTTCCAATATTACTAATTACATTTCTTATAGTTTCTATTGATTTATTAATAGATTCAATAGCTTTATTAACACCATATTCATTAAGTGCTATATCATATATATCTTTTGCACTAATTTCATCAAGTACTTCAAATTCAGCATCAAGTATTTTTGCTTCTTCCATACTTAATGAATGCGCATCTTTTGCAGCAAGTTCTGCTTTTAATTTAATAATTTGATCCTTTAATGCAGTAATAGCACTGGCATCTAATTTAACATTATTTCTAATTTCATTTATTTTACCAGTAATACTACTAATCATATCAGATACAGTTTTATTACCTTTAAATAATTCTTTAATTTTATTTAAACTTTCAAGAACTTTCATATTTTCTTGATTAATAGCATCATATATATCTTTTGCAGTAATCTCTTGAATAACTTCAAAGTCTGCATCTAATACACTAGATTCTTCTAAACTTAACGATTTAGCATCTTTTGCAGCAATTTCAGCTTTTAATTTATTAACCAAATCTCTTAAAGAAGAAATTTCAGTATTAACAGCAGCAACACTTCCAGGATCTAATTGCACTTTTTGCACCATTGACCTAATAGATTCTCTTAAAGCATTAATTGCTTTATTATCAGTTACCAATTTTCCAAGAGCAACAAATGCATCCTTTATTTTAGCATTTTGATTATTAAATGCTTCATATATATCACGAGAACTAATTTCCCTAACTACTTCAAAATCAGCATCAAGAATATCAGCTTCATTTTGAGACATTGCAATTGCATCTTTAAACAATCCTTCATTAAAGAATTTAACAACTGAATCTTTAAATGAAACTAATTGTTCCTTTAATTGATTAATACTATTAGCATCAATATGTGTACTATCTATTACCTTAGTAAATGAAGCAACAACCGCATTATATGCTTTACTTAAATCAATACTCTTAATTGAATCTCCTACTTTACTCATAGAAGATTTTAAATTTTCAAGTCCAGGCAATTTAGATTTTAAAGAAGCAAATGAATCAAGAATTTGTTGAACATGAGTTTTAAAAGTAGAAGTATCTCTTATATCAATATTAAATAATTCGTCTATCTTAGAAATAATAGAATCAACGCTTGTAACAACATCAGCATTAACACCCGAAAATTGTACTCTTCTACCAACATCAAAATTATTAGCAGCAAGCTTAGATACATCACTACCATTAACTCCAATTCCATAATAAGAATTTATATCAGATTGAACAGAATCCATTAGATCAGTTATAGGAGAATTCTCAGTTAATCCATGATTAGCCATCTCTCTTAATAACTGTTCTTTCATTTGTTTATTTTGTTTTATTTCTTGCTTAACATCATATTTTCTCTTACTTATGTCAGCATCATTCTTATTACCTTGATTTTCTTTATTACCAAGTTTTTGTAATTCATTTTTTTCAACATTTAAACCTTTAATTCTATTATCAATAAGTTTAATAATATTACTAATTGTACCTGTTCCACCAGAAGTAAGACCCATTCCTATAACACCAACACCTACTACTGAAGATTGTAAATAAGTTAAAACCTTATTTTTTGTTTCAATATCAGATTCAACATTTTTTATAATAGAAGTATCTGTATTATCAGTAAACTTTACTCCTTCATTTTTTAACTTATCAAGTTTTGCATTAATCTTATTAACTTCAATAATATAACTATTAATTAAAGTATTAAGAGCAACTTTATTATTAGATGTATTGCTATTTCCATCATTATTTACATCGTTAACACCATTTACATCATTATGTTGATTTGCATTTTCTTGCATATTAACAATATCTCTTATAGTAGCTTCTTTTTCTGCAACAAGTGCATCAGCATAATTCTTTTGCGCTACATCTAGTTCTTTTTGTAAAGTTTCTTTTTGTTTTTTAGTTATAGCTTTTTCTAATTGACTCTTAATTGATTGTATTCTGTTTTGCAAATCACTCAATGAAACACTTTGATTTCTAATATTCAATACAGTATTTTCAGTTTCTAATTTTTGGATTTGTTCAACAATATTTTTAATTTCATCAATAAGAGATTGAGCATCATCATTTTCATTTAATTTATTTAATTCTTCTCCTAATTTATCAAGTTCTTTTTGTAAATCAGCTATTTGAGCTTTATTTTTCTCTATTTTGTCGTTTGCTTCTTTTTGCAACTGATCTATTTTACTTCTTAAATCAGGTATTGTTTCTTCTAAAATATTATTTACTTCAGATTGTAACTTATTAATTTGTTCGATATTAGCATCTTTATTTTTAGATAATTCAGCTATTTGAGCTTCTAACTCTCCAACTTTTGAAAGTAAATTTTCAATATCAAATTCCAATAAAGAAGGAATTGAACCATCACTATTACTTCCATTCGTAATTTCATTAAATACTTGTTCTAAAACAAAATTATAAAAATTATATTCTTCACGTGCATCTTCTTCACCAAAAAGTTTGTCTTTTAATGATTGATTATCTTCTGCAGCTTTTCTATCTTGTTTCCATTGTTCATATTGTTGCTTTAAATTTTCATCAAGCATAGCTTCCTGAACAGCTTTATTTATATCAATACCACTATTAAGGAATATTGCTAATTTTTGAGAAACAATAATTGAAGCTTGAGTTTTTGAATAACCATTTTTTATTAAATCTTGTTGTAAAATACTCATTAAACCAGTTATATTAGAATTTTTATATTTTAATAAAGAAGTCATTGCAGTACCTAATTTTCCAAAGTTCATAAAAGCAGCTGAAATAGCAGCAGTAACACCAGCATCAAAAACTGCTTGTGGATCAAAATCCTCAGTTAATAATCGTTTTAAATATGCTTCAGGATCTGTAAACAATTCTCTTAAACCAACATCAAAAGTACCTTCAGTAAATCCATCTATACCCTTAATATACTGAGGATCTAACATAGCAGCAATATCAGATAAGAATGGATCTATTAATTCTTGAACTGATTCTTCCATAACTTCGCTTAAAATACTACTAAACCAAACTTTAAATCCTGTTCCACCACCAGGTCCAAAAATACCTCCGACAAATCTTTCCATTAATAATTCAGATACAGCGCTTAATATACTATATGTATACGCGTAACCATCTGATATGCCTTCACGCTTGCATGCTTCCAAAGAACCACCAAATGCTCCTAATCCCATTAAGCCAGCACCAACCCATTTACCAACAGCCGGAGTAGCAAAATAAGAAACAACAGCACTTGCAATCATAGGAATTGCCATATTACCCATACTAGTAAACGCCTGCATACAATAAACTTCTACTTGAGTTAATTTTCCAGTATCAACACCAGACATAATATAACTCCACATTGCATCATTCATACTAGGTATATGACTATGTAGACTAAAGTCAGTATCAAACGCCCAACTAATTAAATCCTCAACTGGATTTAATATTGCATAACTAATATTTTTAACAAATCCATACACACCATTTACAGCAGGCAATGCAAAGGTTTCCATAATATTTTCATTGACTTCACTTAATTTATAACCTACATATGCTAAATCATCAATATGTAAAAATTCAATAAATTTTTGAAATTCTTCTGGAGAAGATTCGTAATATTTATTAAGAATTTCATAGTTTTTAGCTGCCATATTTTCTAAATATAAATTAGCACGATACTGAGCTTCCAAATTAAATCCAGCCGAATTAGTACTATTAAATAAAGATGTAAATGTAGCAGTACTTCTTGTATTATAAATATATTGTAAACAAGCAACTGAATTTAATTGATCAAATTCACCATTATGTTTACCTAAATATGAAAAGTTCTTTAAATAACTTCTAACTCTATCATTAGAACCAATGGCAAGAGCTAACTGATTATAATCATTTTTCGACATATAATCAAGTAATATTAAGGCTTCTCTAGCATCTGCAAGTTCATTTACATGAGCTTCTAATGACCTATTATTAGGAAATTTAGCTTTTTCTTCTTCACTCATTCCATCCAAAATTTCTTGTTCTAATTGTGCTCTTGAAGAACGAGTCAAACCAAAATCATTGATTTCATAATTTTCAGAAATATTTATTGTACTATAATCAAAATCGCTATATTGTGGAACAATCCACTTCCAATGATTATTTAATTGAATTAATCTATCATTATTTAAAGTTTTTGATTGATTACAAACACTCATAATAGATTTAGCAGTTTGAATTCGCTCCCATGCAGCTGCAATTCTATCAAAAGGACTTTCCTTTTCACCTGTTACATAGTCAATTATAGTATCTGCTTGATTAAATAATGTTCCTAAAGGTTGAGTAGTAGCATTAATAGAAGAAACAACAGAATCTGATTTTAAGCCTGTCATTTCTAATATAATGTCGAATATTTCCATCCAAGCATCACTTTTATCTTCTTGTCTTAACTGAATTTGAATATCTTGAACATTATTATATCTCTCAGCTATTTGAGTTAACATAAAATCAGTGTTTTCCATACCCATAAGTATGTTGTCTGTAAATGCCTCATATGGTGTTTTGTCTGGATCAACAGTAATCCCCAACTCCTTAATTTCATCAGCAGTATAATTTACTGCAGGTTCAGCAAAAACCAAATCTAAACCTTGAGTTATTCCATATTTTTCAGCAATTGCTGGATCCATTAAATCCATAGAAGACATTGAACCTCCAGGCCAAATATCATCGACTCCAGGATAAGGATTAGCATCAGGTAAAAATTCTTCAATAGAAACATCACCATGAGCAAGAGCTAAATAAATTCCTCTAGCACTTTCCTGAGTAGCTTGATCTGTAAATCTATCCTCAGGTGACTGTAAACCAGGATACATCTCTTCAAATTTAGGTTCTTCAGGTGCTTCTTTTAAACGACCCGCTTCATATTCTTTCATATCTTCTTCCCATTTAGCATGAGCTTCTTCATATGAAGAATAAGCTGAATTATATTGTGCTTCATATTCTCTACTATTAGCAGGGAAATACCCTCCTAAAGCAGCTAATGCTTGCATTTGATACATTATTTCGCTATTTGCAATAACACTTTGATCAGCTTTTTCTCTAAAATGTTCAAAAGCTAAATAATCAATTGTAATACCTCTAGCAAAAGTAACATTTCCATTTGCATCTTTTTCAAAATATTGTGGAAATTCTTCATATAAACTTCCATCATCATTCATCGCAAAAAATGCATTATTTATAACAGTATCATCTACTTTATCAGTAAATACATATTTTCCATTTTCATCTTTGGTAACATATTGTTCATAATCATCGCCAAACATTTGCCTCAAATCAGATTCTGTACAATCTTTAGAATTAATAACATCTAAAATATAATCATTACCAATGCCATCTCTAAATTCACCAGTTTCCTCATTACATCCATTAAGCATATCTTGATAATAGTACATTTCGCGTTCTGTTCCATCATAACAAGTTTGAGCTAAAAAGAATTGTTCTTCAAAAACACTTCTATCTGTTCTAGTATCAACATCAGTTGAAGTCATTTGATTAAACAAATCAACAAATGTATTTCCACTCGATGACCTTGCAGGAACAATAGTTCCATCTGGATATTTTCTAGAATCTTCACTCAAATAAATCCCATCTTTAAACGCTTCATTTGAAACACCAATTTGTGCAAGTTTATAAACACTATGATTCGCAGGAACTAATCCCTCTGGATTTGCTTCAGAACCTTTTTCAGCTGCATAAAAATCAATAACATCTTGAATATGATTTTGAACACTATTAATAATCATATTATGATTATCTTGTCTTTCACCTTCAGGAATCTTTGTATAACCATCAAGAACCATCATTTCTAATTGTTTTTGAGAATCAGTTTTATAGTCATCCGCTTCTTCATCAGAAGGTTTTCCAGGTCCCATATAATCTGGTTGATTTAAACCATCCAAAACATTTTGTTCAATATAATCTCTATATGATAAACCATCAGAAGTTTTGTGAGCATCCATATTTAATAAAACATTACCATTAATATTTGCAGTACCAAGTGTATACATAGTAATACAAGCAGCATCTCTCATACCTTGTAAACCTGAAAGAACTTCCTCATAAGAATTATAAGCATCACTCTCATTATTGACACCAATTCTATATAGCAAAGAATCTTTCCATGAATTACCTTTTGCACCATCAGCAGTTATTCTTTCTATTTCATCTTCAAAATAATTTGTATAACCATTAGTAACACTAGCTGCAAATGATTCAAAATCCATTCCACGACTCTCTAAATTAACTTGTAATGTAGATGGAATACCAGCTTTGTGTGCATCTTCTATTTCTTGAATATAGTCACTATATACATAAAACTCATAATCAGCATTAAGTTTTCTATAACTATTATATAAATTTTTTGTTTTATTTTCTAAAGTATCTAAATACCCCCAAGCACCATTAGCACCAGTAACAGCTTTAATGTTAGAAGTAATAGAATTCATATCACCACCTGTTGTAGTAATAGTTCTATTACCATCAGGATTAAGATTTGATACTAAGTCAGAAGCTTCTTGAATAGTTTTAAGTGCATCACCAGCACACTCCTTAGCAGCACTTAATGTATTAGAACCAGCATAGCCACCAACACCCATTCCAAAGAACGAAACAGCTTCATCAAGTTGTCTAGGTGTAAAATTAATATCGCCAAGTCCACCTCCACCACTTCTTCCACTACTACCACTATCTCCACCAGTGTTAGGTTTATCAGTTAAATCTTCATCATCTTCCTTATCATTATTTGATGAATCTTCTTTATCTTTATCATCATCTTTCTTACCATCATCCGATGAATCTTCTTTATCTTTATCATCATCTTTCTTACCATCATCCGATGAATCATCTTTATCTTTATCATCAGATGATTCTTCATCATCTTTGTCTTCGTCTTTATTTTCAGACGATTCTTCATCATCTTTGTCTTCGTCTTTATTTTCAGACGATTCTTCATCATCTTTGTCTTCGTCTTTATTTTTAGACGATTCTTCATCATCCTTGTCTTCTTCTTTATCTTCAGATGACTCATCATCATCTTTGTCTTCTTCTTTATCATCATCTTTATTTTCAGATGATTCCTCATCATTATTATCTTCAGAATCTTTTTTATCATCATCAGATGATTCTTCTTTATTATTATTTTTGTCAACTAATTTATCCGAATCAAAACCATCATCTTTTTTACCAGATGAACCACCAGATGGTTTCTTCTCTTCATCAACTACACTATCATCTTCAACATCTGTTTCTTCTCCATCAGTTACAGTTCCACCAACAATAGTTTCATTCTCAGAAGTAGTACCATCAACTACATCAGAAGTATTTTGAGATTCATCAGCATTAGTATTTGTATTATCAACAACGTCGTTAACATCTCCATCATTTTCTACTTCACCAGCATCAACAACAACATCACGATTTTGATAAGCAAGCATTCCAATACCAGCAGCAGCACCTGCAACAGCACCTATACCAGTTGCAACTTTACTTTTAGTTGATAAACCTTTTTTCTCTTCTTCAGAGCCACCAAAACTATATCCACATTTAGGACAATTACTCGGAGTATCAATTCCGTTATATATATAACCACAATTAGAACATTTCATAATATGTTACCTCTTTTCATCATTTTTTTATTTATCAACTACTTACTTCTTGTTCTAGATTCAATAGCAGCACAAGAAGCGCAAGTATATTCGTTATCTATTATTCTCTCTTGAGACATTATCTCATCAGCAATTTCCTTCAAAGCCTGATTCATTTCAGTATTAAGATTTTCTAAAGTTTTAGCATCATTTGTTAAATTAGTTTGATGAGTTTTCGATTCTCCCTTATCAAAAGGTTCACCATTTACAATAACAGAACTCATTGCTGCATCTACTGCACCTAAATAATTAGTGTAACATCCAATCGCACGTATGGCTTCATTTACTGACTTTTGAGCTTCTACATATTTAGCTCTTTCCTCTTCCAATTTTTTAATTTTTTCTCTGGCAGCCGCAGCCTTTTGTTCATAATGATAACAACCCATATAACTCACCTATCCTCTATATATAAAAGTATTATTTTTTTATTATTTTTTAGTAATAACAAACTATGACTTTAGCCTATTACCCTATATAATAATTATATAAAAAATAGCAATATAAAGCAATAAAAAACCCAAGAAAAATCAAGAAAAAAAGGCAAAAAAAAAGAAGTTAAATCATTGTTAATAACTCCTTTTTTTATATTACATATTGTAATTTTTAATAGCTGTAGTAACGCTATCAGATGCTGAAGTTAATACTTCTTTATAAGTATCAGCATTAGCTAAGAAAGTTTCAAAAGCTTCTCTAGCTTGTTCTCTACTAGCATCACCCTCAGACCAGTTTTCCATAATTCTTGTATAAGCATCTCTAACTTTAGGAATAAACATTTCCATTTCAGCTTTAGCATTATTCACTTTAGTTTGTCCTGTAGTTACATCTGGTTTGATATCAATTGTATCTCTATCATCAGTATGTTCACCCATTAAAGATTTTGGTTCTGATTGAAGAGCAGCAAATTGTTCTAAACCAGCACCATTAGAGTTTTGGATTTCTCTATAGTTTGAAGCAACTTTAGATGATTCACTAGCTAAAGCAGCAAGAGCATTTCTAACACCGATCATTGCATTGTAAACAGTGATAACGTTGTTAATTTGAGTTCCAGCGTCTTTTCCTCCCCAGTTTTCTTTAAGATTTAAAATACCTGTTTCTAAATCAGAAATAATAGTTTTTGCGCTATAGTCTCCACTACCTTCAACGATATCGTTGTATAATGCGCATGAATCTTCATATAATGTTTGTACACTTTGTACTTTGTGTCCCATATCTCATTACCTCCTATAATAAGTATAAGTGACATATAAAAAAAAATCAAGTAATTTTACATTTACTTGATTTCATTAATAAGTTTAACAATAGTTGCAGCACCATTAACCACAACATTCGCATGGTCTTTATCAATCGCAGAAAATGATGATAATGAATTCGTAATCTTAACAAGGAATTGTTGACCAACTCCAGGACCAATCCAAATCGCATTACTTGTATCCATTGATTGTTTATACCAGTCTTCATATTCATATTTCTTAAATGAACTTGGAATATCAAAATATACAAAATTCATCTTAGGTTCTTCTTTATTAGATGTTAAAATCTTTTGTAACATCTTCTTATGATCATCATCTAATTTATTATAGAATTTTTCAAATCCAATAATAACTATTAAATTATTTGGAATTGATGCAATACTTCTATAATCATTATCATTTTGAGCCAAAATATCTAAAATTGATTGATTAGCCTTATCAAGCGAATCAACAAATTCATTATATTGAGAATTCAAATAAGATACGTTTTGATAATCAAATGTTTCATAAAATCTACTTGCATCTATAACAGTAGTCATAAACTTATTTTCATTATTATCAAAAACATAAATTAAATTCTTGATAAATCTACCCATAGTTTCAAATTCACTAGATGTAATTACAGTAGTAACCTTCTTAGCAAAATTATATTTCATAATATTTAAATTGTCTTTAATAATTCCAACTGGTACACTATCAAGACCTGTATATTTCTTCATCATAGGTTTAAGTTCTACAATTTCAGGCATTACATGAATAACAGGTGCATTTTTCATACCTTTTGCTTTTAATTCCTCTACAAACTTCTTAAGAGTATTATATAAACTATCACCCTTAGTAATAAATGCTGTTTGGAATTCACAAACATTTTCAAGTTTACAAAGACCTCTACCCAAAGTAGAAGATGGAATTATACCATTAGTTCTACCTAAAATATCTCTATAAACTAAATCATTAGCCATTTGTAAACAAAGAGCATTTTTACAACTTTGAACAACCTTCATTTTAACTGTACTTTGAGTTTCAGATGTAATAATGAAATAAATACCATATTTAGCACCTTCACGAATTGAAGGAATATACTTTTCAATAATATCTTGATAAACTTCATTCATAATTTCAACTGAGTTTATAATAACAACTATACTTGGCAAAGTCTCTCCACTATTTTTAATATAATCTTGATAACTTCCACCAAACTTAGTAAATAATTTCTTTCTCTTATTTAACTCAACATATAAATACTTAGATAAGTTATTAACTTTCTCATCATCACCATTAATAACAACATCTCCAACTTGAGGAGCTTCTCTAAAGTTAATTAATGTCTCAGCACCAAAGTCTACTAAGTATAAATGTAATTCATCAGTGCTATAATTAGATAACATTGAATAAACTAAAGATTGTAATATCTCATCTTTACCACTTTCATTCATACCATAAATTAAAGTATTACCAACTTCATTTAAATTAATTGTAAGAAGGTCTTGTTTTTGATTAGTAGGATCATCATACTCTCCAACTATAGGATTAATAACATAATCTTCTTTTTTATAATTATATTTTTTAACTAAATCATCAATATAAATATTTTTAGGAATACTATCAAGCCACAAACTACTAAGTTTTAAATGTGTACTTTGATTACCAATATCTATTAAATATTTAACAATATTAGTTAATTCTTCACCTTGAGAAACCATTAATTTTTTCTCTCTAACATTATTAATTGTTCTATTAACTGAACCTACATTATCAATTAAATATAAGTTCTTATCAACTGGTTTTTTAAACTCATTATTTGGAAAATATTGAGCTCCTGCCCAAGCAGATTGACCAATTGCAAAAAATTCACTATAACCAACAAGTAAATAGAATCTACCTACTTGTTTTAATTCAGCCGCTAAATCATTTCTAATCATTTCTGTACTATCTTGTTTATCTTGAACTTTTAAACAAATTTTAAATTTAGCATTTGACCAAATTTGTGCATCTACTACACCACTCGGTTTTTGAGTAGCTAGAATTAAGTGAACACCAAGTGAACGTCCTATACGAGCAGCACTTACAAGATCATCCATAAAATCTGGTTGTTGACTCTTTAACTCCGCAAACTCATCACACACAATAACTAAATGAGACATAGGTTCATTTAAAACACCATCTCTATATAATCTTTGATATTTATATATATCAATAGTACCTTCACCAGTCTTCATTTTAACTTCATTAAACACAGCTTGTCTACGTCTAAGTTCACTATTAATACTTGCAAGTGTTCTATTAATTTCAGCTTTGTCTAAGTTTGTAATAGTACCAGCAATATGAGGTAACTTCTCACCTGTATCACTATTAACAAATGCACTAGCAAGTCCACCACCTTTGTAGTCAATCAAAACAAATTGAACTTCTTCTGGACTATAGTTAACCGCCATTGAAAGAACATATGTAATAATAAACTCTGATTTACCAGAACCAGTCATACCAGCAACTAAACCATGAGGTCCATGCGCTTTTTCATGTAAATCTAAAATAAATGGTTCATTATTAATATTAGCACCTATCTCAGCTTTTAAAGACTTAACAGGATTATTTTCTTGCCATCTATTTAAAACATTTAATTGTTCTATTTTACCAACACCAAATAACTCTAAGAATGTAATATTATTTGGAAGTTGTTTTGCACTTTCTAAACTATATAATGGTAAATTAGATAAAACTTTACTACAAGCATGCATATCATAATCTTCATTAGTTTCTTCAATAAACTTTCTTTGTTCATTATTAGCAGTATCCATCATAATAGATGTCTTCTCACCAATAACTAAGAACCTAGAAACTTCACTTGGAATCTTAGATAATTTTTCTTCTAAAATTAACATACTAAATCCATTATTACGATTAGATTTAATTACAGAGTTAACAATTTTAATTTTTCTAGCAACATCAATATCATCTACAATAATAATAAAAAATCCATTATTAAATTTAGTTACATTATTATCTTTTAATACTTCTCTACCATTAAATATTTGTTCTAAATAATTTGACACTTCTTGCATCTCATCAGTATTAGTAGCAAAATATCTAATAGATTTATCATTTGAGAAACAGTATGGACTATTAGCTAAATATTCCCATCTATCTTTATTAGCTTCATTTGTAAATACAACAAATTTCAAATCATCATAACTATGAAATGCCATTAATTGTAAAATAATATTATTTGTAAATGTAATATATTTTGGAAAAATTCCATTTATACCAGTTAAAGTATTTTTAGCAAGCGAATAACTCATTGGTACATCTCTTATAGTTTTATAATTATTTACAAGTCTATCAACCATAACTTTTAAGTTATCATTTTCCATTGTAAAATCTTCAGTAGAATAAGAAATTTGAGCATCAAATCTCTCATCTCCTATACCAACTCTAACAGTTAAAAAATCATCTTGATCATTACGTCTTGCCCATAATGTTCTTCTTTTATTCATAATCATGTCATAACAAACATCAGTAGACAAAATATTATCTTCAATTATTCTCTTTTGATTTTCATATTCAACAAGTAATTCTCTATCTTTTTTATTTATATATTCACTATATTTCGCTTGCCTTTCTTCTTCTCTTTTAATTTTAGCTTTCTTTTGCATTTTTCTTGAAATATTAGGCCAAATTAACATAGAGAATATCATACTTGCAGAAATCAATAATGTAGGAACAATTTGTGCAAAAGTTTTTTCATTTGATAAATAGGCCATTAAAGCGTTTGATAAAGTCATCATTGAACTAGCAACCATTGTTAACATTGGTGCCATTGTAACCCAAAGTGGAATATCTTGAATATTCTCTTTCGCAGGTGGACTATCAATTTTCATATTATAAGTAGTTATATATTTTCTAATTCTTGGTGACTTTAAAAAATAATCATCATCTGTATAATATGGTTTATCATCAATTTCTTCATCACTCAATTTATCAGAAACAACATAATCTATTTCTTCTAAACCATGAACAACTACATTATTAAATGGAGAATTAACAAATAAACTTCCATGTATTAATAATATCTTAACACCATATATATTTACTAAATCACCATTGTCACATTTAGTTTTACCTTTTTTAAGTTTTTTATCATTTAAATAACAAGCTGCATTTTCAAGAACTTCTACATTCCATTTACCACCTTGATAATTTAAATGAACATGTTCAGGTAAAATATTAGACATTCTTATATTTATAGTACAATCACTACCACTACCAACTTTAACAACAGTATTATCTTTTACTAAATAGTTTTTAAAAGATGTATCATTACTATAATCACAATATAATAAAAACTTCTCTTCGTTTTTTTCAACTATATAAAAATTTTTAACTTTTAAGCAAATATTTTCACTCTTACCAGCAGAATCAAATACTTTAGTATTTTTACTTGGTGATAAAACCCATTCTCCTTCTTTAGCACTAATATTTACCATATTATTATTTTGACTATCTCTAAGCCAAAAATCTCCAATTCTCTTAGCAGGTAAAGAGAATGTTATTATTCTATTACTATCAAATAAATATATATTCATTTTTTACCTCCTACACAAGAACTAACTTTGTACCATTAGTAATATCTGTATCTCTTATCAAGTCATTATTTTTATAACATCTACCACTATCTGCATTAATAATCATAATAGTACGAGAAAAATCAATACTATCAATCATTATATTATTAAGTAAATTAGCTAAATGACCAACTCTTTCATTAACCGGTACAAACATCTCATAATTTTTACTCAAAGATAAAATGTATATATTTACTAAAATTTTATTTTCATACATATAAAAACACCCTCATATTCTATAAATAGTATACTACAAATCAATGCAAAAAAAAAGAATTAATCTTCTTTCATAGTTATTAATCCTTTATCAACTTCTTCAAGAGCTCTTCCTATCTCTTTTTTAGAAACATACTCATTCTCATTTGCCTGAAAATGCTTATGTTCTTTCATTACTTTAGCTCTATCAGCAGCAATATGTACTAATTTGTACTTTGAATCTACTATGTTTAATAGTTTGTCAATTGAAGGATATATCACTTATTACCATCTCCCTATCTTTAATATAACTATACCTTATTATTTTATTCTTTACAATATTATTATACACAAGATTGACAACATATAAACATTAATTTTTTTCAATAAAATCTTTATCCTTATGAGGTTCATCAAAAAATAAATCTGGATAATTTTGTTGTCTTAATGCTTCATAAGTCATTATAGCAACAGCGTTACTAACATTTAATGCACGAACTTTATCACTCATAGGCATTCTCATACATTTATCTAAATGAGGTTTTAAAATTTCAACTGGAATTCCACTACTTTCTTTTCCAAAAACAAAGTAATAATTTTTATCTTTATCACTATAATCAAAACTACTATGTGGTTTATGACCATATCTAGTTAAAAAATAAAACTCTCCATCATTCTTTTCAAAAAACTCATCTATATTTTCATATAATGTATAATCACACTCATCTATATATCCAGCACCACATCTTTTTATATATTTTTCTTCTAAACTAAATCCAAGTGGCTTAATTAAATGTAATTTTGCATTACTAGCAACACAAGTTCTCATTATATTTCCAGTATTAGCTGGAATCTCAGGCTCAAATAAAACAATATTTATCATTCTTTCCCTCTTTTCTTAAAATAATATACCACGAGTACCAAAGAAATACCAATACTATCTACAAAAACATCCTTAATATTTCCACTTCTACCTGGAACATATAACTGATGAATTTCATCACTACACGCATATAAGAAACATAATATAAATGAATATATTATTACCCTAGTATAACTAATATTATATGTACCAAAAAACATACAAACTAACAAACATAAAACAAAGTATTCACTTATATGAGCAAGTTTTCTAACAGGTATATGATATTTCTCATATAAAATAATTTTCTCTTCTTCAGTAATATCAGGATTAATAATTTCAGCAACAAAACCAATTGTTTTACCAATTAACCCCATACTTTGTTTAGTAGACTCTTCTCCATTAGAACTACTAAATTTAAATATAACACACATCATTAAAATAATTAAAATAAATAATATAAATCTTTTCATAAATAAAATTTTAACATAATGATTTATTTTATACTATTAATAATTTTATCTTTTACATCAAGAAACATTTTTTTAGTAGATTCACGAGTCAACATATCAACTACTTTATCAATATCACACCAAATTAAATCATGAACATCTTCTGAATCATTATCACTTTCACCATCATCAAATCCCAAATAATAATGAACAACTATTTCACCCTCAAAAGAAGAATACTCTTCCTTACATATTTCTTCTTCACTTATAAGTTTAACTTTTCTTTTAATTTCTTCTTCAGTCTCACGAATAGCAGCATCTAAAATACTCTCATCTTTTTCTAAGTGACCCTTTGGAAAACTAAAATCATCTCTGTATTCCCTATAAACAATAGCTACTTTATTTTCATTATTTATTAAAATACATCCACCCTTATCAATCTTCAATTGTATCCTCTTCTTTCTTCTCTTCTAACTCATCAAACATACGTTGCATTGTAGGATTATTACGAGTTAACTTCTTTATAGTTAAATCTTCAGCCTTATTATTTGCAAGTCTTAAATTATCATCTGTTTTAAGTAAATGTTCTTTAGTCTTCTGTAAATGATCAATAGTTTTATCAATTTCTTCAATTGCTTTTTGGAATCTTTCACTAGCAAGACGATAATTTCTGCCAAAACCTTCTTTAAATAAATTAATATTTTCTTCAAAATGAGTAATATCAATATTTTGATTTTTAACAAGTTCTAATTCTTTTCTATATTCTAAACTCTTACTTGCAAGATTTCTTATTAACGTAATTAAAGGAATAAAAAATTGTGGTCTTATTACATACATCTTATCATATAAATGAGACACATCAACTATACCATCATTATAATAATCATTATCTGGTTCAAGTAAAGAAACTAAAACAGCATACTCACAATTCTTTTCTTTCCTATCTTTATCAAGTTCCTTAAAGAAATGTTCATTTTTATGCTTTGTAGCAGTACTATCAGCCTCATTTTTCATCTCAAACATAATAGATACAATTTCATTTCCATCTTCATCAAAATCCCTAAAAATAAAATCCCCTTTAGAACCAGTTTTAGCATCATTATCTTTCTCAAAATATGAATTCTTAAATAAAGGTCTTAATCTATTAAATTCAACACTACAATGTTGTTCTAATGATTCACCAATCATCTTAGTAGATTGTTTAGCTTTAAAATCTTTATAATAAGCAATTTGCTCATCCTTATCTTTTAATTTTAATTCATATTGTTCCTTTAAAGAATTCTCTCTAATTTCACTCTCTTTATTTTTAAGTTCTAATTCACTACTTAAATTATCAATTTTCTTTTCTTTTTCTGATACTACCTTTTGTATCTCAAGTTCCATTTTACTTTCTTGTACTTGAAGTTTACCCTTTAATTCAGATATTTCAAGTTCTTTCTTATTTATTTCATTTTCATATTCTTTCTCTAACTTATTTTTAGTTTGTTCTTCAAGACTACTTAATTTTAATTTTAATTCTTGAATTTCCATATCCTTACTAGATTCAGCTAACTTAACAGCACTCTCTATATCTTTTTTAAATCTATTTTCTCTTTCAAGCAATTCACTTTCAAACTCATGATCTCTTATTTGTTTAACAATAGACTCATAATCACTCTCACTTATTTGAAAAACAGTACCACATTTTGGACATTTAATCTCGTTCATTTATTCTCCTTTTATTTTATTATAATCATTTATTATTTCATCTTTTTTATATGTATCCATACATTCCTTAGAATCAACAACTATTTCATAAATACCTGCTATATTATCAACAAGATATTTACAAACACTAAGTATCATTATTCCACAATCATATTCATAAAATTTATTTTTATCAAAATCATTAAATACTTTCTCAATACTCATTCTTAAATCAGCCATATCATATTGAATACCATCATCCTTATTAACTAAAGCACCATGATTTGTATATTCCATATCAAACTTAACTAAATATTCTTCATCTAAAGGTTTAAAATTTTTAAACTTGTTTTTAAATCCAATTATAGGCATTATAATTCCTCCTTATTAAATAATATTTCATCATTAACTTTACCACATTTTTTCCACTTATATTTTTTAATAAAATAATTTAAGTATTCTATATTATTTTTATTACATGTTAAATAAGGTTTAGAAGTATTTAAATATTTAAATGATTCATTTAATAATATACTACCAATACCTAAATTTCTAAATTCAAAATCTACATATATTGTACATAACTTATTTTCAGATAATTTTAAATTTGATACACCAATTATTTTATTAAATCTTCTTATATAAATTGTAACTCTATCTTCATCATTTATACATTGTTTATTATATAACCAATCTTTATAATCACTATAATATTTTTCAAGTTCACGTGTTAACTCATATATTTCATCACACACATTTTTATCAACATAAGTATTAATCGTATATAAAGGTTCAATTCCAATTCCAACAACACCATATTTATTTTGTTTCTCAATACTATAAAATTCATTAAGTTTATTTATTAAATCATCTCTTTTAACACTTTTATCAGCATAAACTTCAATACTATCTCTCATTAAAATATCAAAACTTTTAGCTTTATTTATATTTTTAACAACGCAAACTAACTTTTCATTATCATCATTATTATCAAAATAAATATAATCTTGAAGCCATATTCTTTTTCTCTTTTCATCATTAAGTCTTAATTCAACCCTCTTAGTACCATTTTTAATATAATTATAGTATTCATATTGTAAATTCATATTATGTATTACTTTTCTACTTAAAACTAATTTATATAATTCTTCATCCTTAGAAATATATCTATAAAACTGAGGAATACCAAACTTAACTTCATCAATTTTTATAGGCTTAATAAATTTATAATATTCTTTAATATGTAAAGCATAACCATCTATTCCATTAAAATAATCTTTAATACCATTCATATCTTCATAATTAGTTTTTCTCACTAACTCCTCAGCACTACCATAAAGTATTTCATCAACTATTATATATCCAACTATTTCTCTTTTAACTTCAGAAGAATAAATATAAATTCTTTTATTTAGATTCTTTTCACCAATACTTTTTCTTCTAAATTCATAAGTCTTAGTACCATTAAATATTTTAATTTCATACTTTGTTTTAATAGACATCAATAAAAATTCATTCATAATATCCACCTCATTTTCGTTTATTATATCATATCCAACAAGTCTTTAATTATCTTTTTCTCTTCAATTTTATTTACATTAAAACACTTCTTACCTAAATCCTTAAATGAGGCACCTCAATGATATCTAATTATGTTAAATTTTTAGTATCTATAATAGTTTCCCCCTTTCTTTTAATTTTTAATAATAATACTTCATTTGCTAATCTCATTCCTTTCCGTTATCTATTTATAATATTTTAGCAATCGTTATTTATATTCACTTAATAGTTTATTCATTTCATCTTGCTCTTCTTTAGTGGGTACTTTTCTTTTACACATTTCAGGTTGTTCCATCCATATAGGAATTGGCACTATCTTTTTGTTATTTTTTATTTTCTTATTTATATTATTATATTTATTATGGTAGAAGTTTTCTTCTATCCCCCTAGAAATATCTTGATATTCAATTTAAGATTAGTGCCAAATTATCAGGTTATTCTGATGAAACAATAAAATACAATGAAGAACAAATAATTGTTAGTTATGAGATGTATGATAAAAAGATTGAAGAATATCGTCAAGAACAAAAATATATGGAATACATAATAGATTTAAAAAGACATGTTGCTATGGATGCTAAAGAATATTTTAAAAAATTCAAATTTTTTTAAATAAACAAGATAATATTAATAAATCTTTATTATTAGATAAAGCTAATGCTATTGAAAAATTTTTATCAGAAATCGAAAGAAAATATGAGAGTCCTTTTAAGGAAAAATAATTATTTTGCTTTTAGCATTAGAATTATTTTTATAAAAAGACGTGACACGTTATGCTTGCCTTTGCAAGTGTAAGTGGTGATAGTCTTTTTCTTTTTATGTAGTCGCAAGACAAATAAAAAGACAACAATATTACTTACGATTAGTTTGTAATATGTTGCTTAACTGGGGGGTATCCAAAGGGAATATTCCCTTGGCACACATCGTTATTGGCTCTGCCAATATCGTAGTGTATTACTAACTCGTCTAGAAGTTAGTTAAAAAGCAGAAATCCGTTAGTTATGAAAATTCTTTCGGGTTTCTGCTTGTTAAAAATCAAAATATAAATTTTTAATTGATTTATGTGGAGTTAGTTTTTATTATTTGACTTTCTTTGTAAAATTAACTTCTTTCCTTTTTCAACTGCAGTTCTGTTGATAACAGGATTTAATAATCTACTAAAAGTTGGTTCTTTAGTAGGTTGACTGCTTGTTTGCTCCAAATTTTTGGCACCTGCTAAAGTGTATTGGGCTAACGGATAAATAGTAGTTTCTACTTTATATAAATCAGGTTTTAAAAATGTAACTTTTAATGTTTTTACACCTTTAATACCATTTTCATCATATTCTACAAATACAATATCTTCATCTAATAATAAATTAGGTTCGACAGAATTTATTGTATAATATCTAATATTTGCTTGTAAACTTTCTTTTAAAAGTTTATCAAGATGAGTTCACCACCATTATATTTAATCTTTTCTTCTAATCTTGTTAATGTATATTCATTTTACTTTATAAAATATCTAACAATTTCATCTTCTGTTGGTAAGAAACCATCTTCATTTCTTTTACCATCATAATAAAAGATTAATGTATTAGGTTGGTGATATAGATTTTGTACCTCTTTATTAGTCAAATAACTTAATTTGTAATCAGTTGGAGTTAATGCTTTCGATATAAATATTGCATCATCACCATCTTTTACAGCATATTTTCAATTAAGCAATTTGAAATTAAAAGGTATGGTTTATTAAATTCTATCAACTGATTAACTGTATCATATTTTTGACCTTGACTATATTGTGTATGAATAGGTATATCACTATAAGGAAATTGTCTTCTCCCATTTTTATCATCTCCTTAAATATTTAATTGGTTTTTTTTCTAATATTTCTCTTACTGCAGGTGATAATCTACTTTTTTCAGTTATTATAGGATGATTGATTTTATTTCTATCAATAAATCTTTGATTTTGTTTAGCTATTGCTTCATCTAATAAAACTCTCAATCCCTTATACCTATTTAATTTTGTGTATAATGTCATTTTAGCCATTTGTTGTTCTCCTTATTTATTTCCTGTATTTCTTAGTGGAGTTTGCTTCTTTATTAAGACAGATTCTCTTTGTTCTTGCTGATGTTCACTTTGTTGGATTTTATCTAATTGCCATATTGGGTCATTATCTAAATCTTTTAAAATCTTTTCGGTATCTTCAAAAGATTTATTTGTTCTATTATGTTTAGCCTTTACAGGTGAAAATTTGGGCATAAAAACCCATTTTTCTTTTTTGGGTTCGTAAATTCTTGGTGTTGGTTTATCATATGCTTCCTGTGATTTTAAAATTAATTCAAACATTCCATTGTATAGTGCCATAAATTACTCCTCCTATAAATTTATATAAAGTAGTCCTTGAAATGTGATAGATATTATATAGTAAAAATTGTCTTTTTTCAAGAAATCAATCTTAACTAATATAAAAATCATTCATATCAATCAAAATATATTATTAATAAAGCAACTTATATAAATGTTTTACCACAAAATAGGCATATTTTTAAAGATTTAAAAAGTTTATTGTACCTATGTTTATTTTACAAAGACATTTCATAATCATCTTTATCTTTTTCATAATTATTAGATTTTTTTCTAATTTTATAATAACTTGGTATATCAGCATAATCAAATAATTCATCTTCTTTGGCAGTTCCTTTTGATATATCATAAACATCATTTGATTTAAATTCTTTACTATCATAATAGTCCTTTATTTCACTTGTAGCAGTTTCTTTTACAAGTTCATTACCGATTTAGTAATTTCCTAAAAAACTCTTTAATTGCCTTTAAAATAGTTTCTAATATTGTTTTTAATTTACTATTATCTTTAGTAAGTTTATTAACTCTAGCATTTAATACCTCATTTTCCTTTTCTAGTGTTTGATGACTTTTAGTATAATTATCAACTTCATTAAATAATTGTTGTAATTTAGGTTGGAATTCTATTGCTTTTTTACTTTCTTTAATAACTTTATTCATACTTTCAAAAGTATCTTTTTCTATCAATACATGTGTTTTATTAAATGGTATATTCTTTGTAGTTTTCATCTTTTCTTCAAATTCATTCATAGCATTATCTATTTTAGTATTTATTACCTTAACTTTATTTTCATAATACCTAGTAACTTTCTTTAATTCTTTTGTTTTTAAATGTTTTCTATTACTGCCTTTAATACCACGTTCTGAATCATATCCTTTTTCAGTTAGTCTTTTATGATATTTATCTTGTAATTCTGATAAATGATATTTATCTTTAATATATTGTTTTTTAGATATAGTATATCTTTCTGTATTAGTCCTTTTATTATATTTCTTAACTAATGGTACAACTACACAATGTAAATGTGGTATTTCTTCATCTAAATGAATAGTAACGTGTAATACTTGTGATTTTGCATAGCCTAAATCTTTATAAACAAATTCCATACAAGTATTAGCCCAATCAATAATATCTTCTTTATTCATATTCTCAAAAAATTTATGAGCAGCAATAAATAGCAGTTCATCAGCAACAACGTTTTTTGATTTATTAAGCATTTGACTATAAGTCTTTTTTCTTTCTTGTCTTTCTGTTTTTTGTCTTTCATTATGTTCCTTTTTATATTCTTTAATTAATTCTTTAAATCCCTTAACATATTTAAATTCAAATGGTACTATTTCAATATTATTATCTCTCAATTCTAATTTAATATCAGGATTAGAATTATAAGCTTGTTATTCACGTTTATTATGTGATCCAATTTGTGCTAAATCGTTTAATGTCATAATCTGTTGACTTTTAAATATTTCATAATTTAAATTCATTTATCTCCCTCGCTTTCGTTTTCTTATTAAATCACACTAAAAAAAGATACTTAATTAAAAGTACCTTCGCTAATCATAAACAACATTAATTTTATTTTAATAACTTATATTTTAGTATCATATAAAGAACGCATTATTATTTAATTTAATATTGATACTACTATTTTAAAGTCATTTTCATTTATAGAATTAACTAACACTTTCGTTTTATCAATAATTCCTTTAAAATAAAGTAAATTATCAATTTTTCTAATCTGTGTCATTTCGGTTAACCAAGACATATAGGAATTGGCATTATCATTTTGTTTTTGGATCAGTCAATAATTTATTTTGTTCTAATTCAGCAATACTTCTAGATAATTCTTTTTGATGTTTGTCATATTTTATAACATCAACATAAGTCTTTGGTGATGAAATTTTAGCATTAAGTAATGCTTTAATATAATTCAAAATATCAATTGAATCAATATCTGCCATATTTATTAATTCAAGATTTTCAAAATAACTATAATACTGTTCTAAAGAAATAGTATGTTCTTCTATATCTCTCATCATTTTATTTAAATAATCTCCTATATCTACACCATTTAATTGTTGTCTTACTGATTCAGCAATTATACTTTTCACACCTTTTCTAAAATTGTAAGAAAGTAAACTATCCCTTATACCTTTTTGGTTGTTGTCATTTATTTCAGCTGTTGATAAAGCCACTGCATAATAAAAATAATCATCTATCCAACCATGTCTTATTGCATAAACTAAATTATTAAAATAATCTTCATATTCAAATGTAGTTTGAATACCATTTGAGTATATTTTCTTTACCATCTCATCAAAATATTTTTTGTTATTTTCTTTGTTTTCACTTACCACAATTACCATAAAAATAATACCTCCTTATTTTTTATCTTTATATATTTTAGGTGATGAAGTTTCTGTAGATTTTAGTGTAGAAATTTCATATATACTTAATACTGATAATAACTCTTCTTGAAAATAGATATTTCTAGGATTAGAATTTATATTATTTTTCACTAACTCCGCAAGTTTATCTATAGGAACTAAACTTAACCTAAAATTACCTTTTATTTCTTTATTAGTTAATGACTGTGATTGTTCTAAAATGCCTCCATACTTCGCAGAATAATAATTTCTAATTAATCTATTTGAAAATGTTCCATCTCTTTTTGGATATTTTTTTTAATAATGTTCCAAACACATTATATAACTAAAATCTTCTTCAGAATATAACACCCCAGTTTCTTCATATAATTCTCTTATAAGACCATCTGTCATGTTTTCTTTTGACAAATCAATAGCACTTCCAGGAAACATAATAACATTACCATAATTAACTATTAAAACATTATTATAATCATCCGTAAGTATAACTCGTGATTTATCATTAAATTTGCCAATATCATCTATCTTTAAATTATCTTTATTAATAATTAATCTGTTAATATAATCATTCTCCTACAAAAATTTATACAAAGTAATCACTTCAAAATATGGTAGTTATTATATACTAAAATTTTCTTTTCTTCAATAGGTTTAATTTTCTATATATCTATTCTAACACCAAAATTAGTATTTATAATTGTAATTATATGACTGCAAGTTTTATTTTTATTATAAAAATCACAATCACAAATATATTTATCATTTTCTTTTGTAATGGTTCTTATTCCATGTTCAGAATTAATCAATATTTTATTACCCATAACTTTGAATCTATCTTTTTCTAGACTATATCGTTTTGCTTTTGCAATTTTTCTTTGCAAATCTATATCAGATTTTGAAATCATTTCAACTATTTCAATAGGCAATTCATCTCGATTATCAAAGGTAATCTCTACTAGTTTAACATTATTATTTTTCTTAAAATCATCTAGCCATTCATATGGATTCATAAATATTGTTCCAATTATTGGTTTATTACAATTTAATAATTCGATTAACATTTTTTTATATTTATCAGAAAGCAACTGCATAGGACCAATTTCATCAATAATTATATACTTTATAGTGGGACTCTCAATAGCAATTTCTAATTCACTTAGACATGTATCTTCAAATGTTTTTAAGTCAACCCCATAGCGACTAATTTTATAATCGCTTTGTATATTTATGTGAGATAATATCGCAGTCCTACCACTAATTGTCTTGATTCTAAAACCAACTCTTTCATCATTTTCTCTAATTTCTTCTGTATAAAAACCACCACAATTGTCAGCACCTAACATACTAACTATTTTCTTGATAGCAGTTGATTTGCCTGTTCTAGGCAATGCCGTTAATAATATCATCTTTAACCTCCAAGCAGCAAGTTATAACCTGTTATTAAAACAATTATACCATATGTTCAACACTATTTTTACATAATATCAAAAATAATATTGTTTTTAAAGTAAAATTAACTTTTTACAAAAACATTTTATAATCATCTTTATCTTTTTCATAATTATTAGATTTTTTTCTAATTTTATAATAACTTGATATATCAGTATAATCAAATAATTCATCTTCTTTATCAGTTCCTTTTGATATATCATAAACATCTTTTGAATTAAATTCTTTGGTATCATAATAGTCCTTTATTTCACTTGTAGCAGTTTCTTTTACAAGTTCATTACCGATTTGTAATAATTTTCTAAAAAACACTTTAATTGCCTTTAAAATAGTTTCTAATCGTGTTTTTAGTTTAATATTGTCTTTTGTAAGTTTATTAACTCTAATAGTTAGTTTTTCGTTTTCTATTTCTAATGTTTGATGACTTTTTGTATAATTATCAACTTCATTAAATAATTGTTGTAGTTTAGTTTGGAATTCCATTGCCTTTTTACTTTCTTTAATAACTTTATTCATACTTTCAAAAGAAATTAAGTCTAATATTCTTTGTCGTGTCATTTAGTTGTTGATATTTCTGAAGATAACATCACCTGCTTACCTCTTACCTCAAATATTATATCTTCTATTTTTTTATTATCTACTTTAATTAATTCTTCCAAATATACCTCAAACAATATAACAATATCAAAATACAAAAAGCTGTTTGCCAATATATTTTTAAAAATAAAATAATAAAAAAAACAGAAACATAAATTTCTGTTATCTTCTCTTTCTTCTTAAAGTCATTTCCTCTTGACTATCCATCAATGATTTAAATAAATATGGATACTTTATTTGTAAAATAGATTTACCAAGATTAATTCTATTTTCACTGGTATCAACTTTTGGTAACACATAATCTTTAGGACTAGAAAATGTACTAACTTTATTTTTGTGTTTTTGCATTTAAACCTCCAATAATGAAAATATTATAATATAATAAGTAAACTCATTCAACAAGATTATTAAAAATATATTCACGAAACAGTATTCCAATATTTGAAAAAACTATAATTAAATCAAATATCATTCCAACATATGACATAAAACTAAAATCATAAATAGCCCATATTGAATAAGTAATAATTCCACCTATAACAACTATTTTTTTATCTCTTGTTAAACTATATCCTTCTACTAAACTTCCACACACAGGTAAAACATCTATTAAAGATTCTCCACTCATAATTCCAGCAAATATTCTAAATGGAATACTAATATAATATATTAAAGTATCTTTATCAGTTTTATAATATCCAATATTACAAAAAGCATCTATTAAACAAATACATAAACCACTATAAGCACCTAATAATAAATAATGAATACAAAATGTTATATTACCCATTATTTGAAAAACCAAAATTTTATTTGTATTTTTTCTATAATAACTAACTAACATAAATAACCAAGCTAAAAAACTCAGAAATTGTATAATTAAAAACCTAGTATTCATAAACACCTATATTATATTAGGAACAATTCCTTTTTTAATTTGATGTCTATAAAATATATTAACGCCAAAATAAAATAAAACTAAAAATGGTCTTTTAAAAAAATTCTTAGTAAATAAAGTTCTCTTTACAATATTTTTAATTTTATAAACTTCATTATATAAATCCCAATATGCTTTTGTTAACTCTTCAGGAGTCATATTTTTAGGAATATGAACAGCTTCACAACTATTATAAGAATAAATATCATGATTATATATTCTATCTTGTTCCATCATATCATCAAAAAACTTAGTACCAGGTATTGGAGTTAATATATAAAACCTTGGAACAACTATATGACTATTATTAACAAATTTAGCAGTTTCCTTTATTGATTCAAGTGTATCTCCCTCAGCTCCAACAACCATTTCAGTTGAAATATCAATACCATGACTTCTAATAATATCCATATATTCTATATATTTATCAGGATTTGCCCAACCCTTATCCATACTTTTTAAACTCTCGCGAGAAATACTTTCTAATCCAAAACTTAACACATAACAACCACTTTGAGCAATTATATCTAAAAGTTCAGAATCACGAGCTATATCAATAGAACATTGCGTCATCCATTTCATATTTAATTTTTTTATTTCACTACATAATTTTATAGCATAATCTCTATTTGAAAAAATATTATCATCTAAAAGTAAAAATTGCTTAAAACCAAGTTCTTTTACCTTTTTAATATCACGAATAACATCTTTTATTTCTCTTTTTAAATATTGTCCTTTATAAAGACAATGAACAGAACAAAAACTACATGTCTTAGGACAACCACGACCAGCTTGAACAGGTAAAAAATTACCAATCTTTTTATCAAGAATTAATTCATATTTAGGAAGAGGTGTTTTAAGTTCCTTAAGTTTCTTTTGATAAACTTTTTTTAACTTTCCTTTTTCATAGTCATTAATCATCTCCGCCCATGTCTCTTCTGCATCCCCAATCATAACACAATCTGCATACTTTTTAGCTTCTTCTGGCATCAAACTAACCATATAGCCACCAAGAACAACAGTTTTACCAAGTTCTCTAAACTTATTTGCTATATCAATAGTTCTCATAACAGCATGACCCATACTACTAATACCAATTAAATCAGCATCAGTATCAAAAGGTACATCTTCTATAGTTTCATAACAGATTTCAACTTCATACCCTTTTGGAGTCAAAGCAGCAAGAAGTGGCATAGCAAGACCAACAAAATATAATCTACTCTTCTTAACAAGATTACCATATTGATCATATGGTGTTGGTTGAATTAATAATATTTTTTTATTTCTTTTCTTTTTCATTATTACTCCCTACATAACTATTAAACCAATTACTAAATTCATTATAATCTTTATATTTTAAAATATCATCATTACTTTCAGCATCTAAATAATCAACTAACTTTCCATTATTAAATATAGCAAAAGATGGAAAATACTTAATATCTTTACTTAACTTAGTTTTTTGTAAATCTTCAAATAATATTTTTTGAAATGAAACATTATTAGAAATTTGATAAAGAGACTGTATTCTACTAAATTCATAAGATTTAGAACATCCAGGTTGATGAATAAATAAAGCAAAAGATTCTTTTTCATTAATCATTGTATTTAATTCATCATTATTAATTTCAATAGAAACATTTGATTTATAATATTTATCATCTAAATAAAATATAACATCTGAAGTTTTATTTATCAAATTTCTTTCAATAACAATTATCACAAAAATAAATAAAATCAAAATAACTAATATTTTCTTTTTCATTCTTTTTCCTTATACGTTCGCAATATGAATATCTTCGATTCTAACAACAAGACCTTCACTAGTATTTAATACCTTATTAACAAGACCATAATGAGTTAGTCTTAACATACAAAAATTAGGCATAAATCCAGCACCCAATCCAACTTTAGGATGTTTAACTATATTCTCAGCAATCCCTTCAAATCCAATCATAGCATAAGCACTAATATCTTTTGTTTCTTTTCCTCTTGAATAAGCTGGACCAACTACCCATGTATATAAAAGACCAGCTAAATGATCAACTTCATAAACTTTTAAAACATGAGTAACAGGACAACCAGCACCCATAGGTCTTCCAACTACAATATCTCCTTCTTTAATATCTAGTTTTTCTATCAAATCAACTCTAAAAGGACGAACTATCTTTCTTGCAGATATTTCATTTCCTATAGCTTTTAATACAAAATCAAATTGATTACCATGAGTATCCTTATTATCTTCTATAATAGTAAGATTTCTATCTTTAGCATGAAAAGGACAATCTGTTTCATGACCAAATCCATTCTTTAAAGAATTTCTAAATTCTTCACAACTTTGATTTCCACATAAACCACAATTTCTATCCATACTAGTCTCCTCTATACATATAATCTGCTACATTAGAATCAATTTGTCTTACTACACCATAATGATTTTGCCATCCTATTTTTTTACTTCCAATACAAATAGAACATGTACCAAGAGGAGGATTCCCTTTTAACTCTAAAGTACTCTCATCTATTTCTTCACTCTCATCAACTAAATTACATAAGTATTCAATAGCAATTCCTTGTAAAGCATTAGTTTCAATAACTTTTAATTTTGGAAAAGTATTTTTAATCTTCTTAATAAAAACTTCTCTCTCTGCCTGACAAACTAAATCATTCATAGTAAGAACAGCTATATCAGCAAAACAAATTAACTGTTTCATTTTATCAACACTATGAAGACCACTTAACATACTAAGACAAACTACTCCAACACCTTGATTTAAATATGGAGAACATCTTAAACATAAGCCAGCACTTTCTATAATCAATAAATCAGCTTTAACACTATTTGCCCACTTTAATGCATCTTTTAAAATCATAACTTCAGCATGATCAGGACATAAATCACCAGCATATACAGTTCTTGCTTCAATACCATATGTTTCTCTAATCATTTCTTCTTCATAAGCAGAAACAACATCCATTTTTAAATATGCTATTTTATATTTTTTTTGTCTTTTTTCAATTATTCTTTGAATTATAGTAGTCTTACCAGTAGAACTAGGACCACCTACTAATAATAATTTCATTATAACTCACCCTCTATTTTAGATAAATCAATATCTTCACCATTACGAATTTGTTCTTGTATCATTTTAATCATATTATCTGCTTTAGTAACAAGTTCTAAAACTTTCTTATCCTCTTTTTGATGTTCTATTATTTTCTTAATAGCACCATTTTTCATAATTAATCTTTTTTCAGTTTGAAGAACAATACTAGGATCATGTGTAGCAAAAATAACCAATTTATTTTCACGTTTTACATATTTTAAAATCTCACTTTTATTAATACCAGCATTCTCAATCTCATCAACTAATATTATAGGCGAACTACCAATTAAAATAGCATCCGCAAATAATAAAGCTCTAGTTTGACCACCAGATAATTCAGTAACCTTTTTATTTTCCTCGATTTTCTCACCTGTAAACTTATTAGCAAGATTAACAACTCTTTTAATTAATCTTTCATTTTTTATATTTCTAGATTCAGCATGAATACTTAAAAAATCATGAACTATTAAATCAGTTACACACTTAGTATTTTGAGTAATCATCGCAATCTTCTTCTTTTCAGGATTAAATCTATCTTCATAACTAGGAACCCTATCATCAATTAAAATCATTCTTTTAGATACACTATCTTTTTGACTTAACTGCTCTATATCAGAAATAAGTAATGTCTTTCCACTACCAGTATGTCCCACAATTGATATAACTTCTCCTAAATTCAAAGTTATCTTATCATATGGTTCACGTCTTCCTCTTTTATCTACTCCACTATATATTGTAATATTCTTCTTCATCAGTTCCCTCTTTTAAAAATATTTTTTAAATAAACTTTTATTGATTGATTAAATCCAAAAGCCATTCTAATTGTATTTTTTAAAGGAAATTCCCTCAACATATACTTAATAGAATACCATCTCAAGTTAACAGGTATTCCAAATTTTAAAATTTCCCAGTAATATTGTCTTAAACTCATATTTGATGGATAAATTAACACATCACCAAAATTCCACTTTTCATAGTCTTCAACATCATATATTAATCTATCTTTATATTCTTTGTATAAAGGAGTTAACGGATGAGGAACAAGTGGTGAAAAAGTTAATAATTCTGGACTTAATCTTTTATTATATTTTATTAATTTTTTAAAGTCTTCTTTTGTAAAATCAGGATGCAAAATAAATGAACCCCACACTGCAATATTATTTCTTCTTAAAATTTGTGTAGCTTCATAATTCTCATCAACTGTAGCAGCTTTGTTCCATTTTTTTAATTGTTTATCGTCAAAACTCTCATAACCAACTATTACAGCTTTAAGACCATTCTTAGCAAATCTTTCAAAAATATGTTCTTTTTCAAGAATACTATTAACACTACCATAAACAATATATTTCTTTTTAATTTTCTTTTTTTCGATCAAATCCAAAAATTTAACAATTCTACTCTCATTAATTAAGAAATCATTATCAATAATCATAATATAAGGTTCTTTTATTTTCTTAATATCATTAACCACTTCATTAATAGGAAGTTCTATAACTTTAGCACCCTCTATTCTCCATCTAACACAAAATTTACAATGATTTCTACATCCCCAAGAAGTTTGTAATACTGCACAAGGAGAATATCCAACATATTTATAATACTTTCTATATTTTAATGTACTTTCTCTATCAGGTTTAACATATTCATTTTGACAAGATGGTAAACTAACTTGATATTGTCTACGTCTACTATAAATCCCCTCTATTTCTTCATTGGTACCATTCTTTATTTGCTCCATTAATTTTTTATAATTATCACGTGTTGTACTCTTAAATATATAATCAACATTTTTATTAAAATATGCTTCTGGAGAAATAGTAGCTTGAATACCACCAACAATAACTTTAATATCTTTATTAAATTCTTTAACTTTATTAGCCAAATATAATATATTATCTATATCAGTACACTGAGATGTAAAACCAACTACATCTGGTTTAAAATCTTTTAAATATTTAATAAATTTTCTTTCTTTTTCAACTAGTAAATCAACAAGTAAAACATTATGTTTTAATTCTTTTAATATAGTTGATACACATTCTATACCAATAGGTTCACCAAACATGAAATTTCTAACTGTTGTTGTTTTTTTATTTAAACTTGGTCTAACTAATAATACTCTCATAACTCACCTACATCTTTTTAGCAAAAAATAAATTTTTAAAATAAACCTTTAATATTTGATCAAACCCAAATATTAATTTAAAATTTTGTTTAAATGAAAATGTTCTCAAACAATACTTTATTGTAGTCATATTAAAGTTAGCAGGAACACCAAGTTTTAATACTTCAAAATAATATTGTCTTAAACTCATTTGAGATGGATATATAATTACATCACCAAAACTCCACTTTTCATAGTCATCCCTTGGATATATAAGTCTATCTTTATATTGTTTATAAAGAGGAGTTAAAAAATGAGGAACAAGCGGAGTAAAAGATATCATCTCAGGTTTTAAATATCTTAAATATTTTCTAAAATTCTTAAAATCTTCCTCAGAAAAATCTGGATGAATAATAAAAGTCCCCCACGTAGCAATACCATTTTTTCTTAATACCTCTACTGCTTTATAATTTTCATCAAGTGTTGCAGCTTTATTATATTTCTTTAAAAATGCATCACTAAAACTCTCAAGTCCAACTATAACAGCCTTAACACCATTTTTAGAAAGTCTTTTAAATAAATATTCTTTCTCAAGAATACTATTAACGCTACCATAACAAATATATGTTTTTTTAATTTTTTTCTTTTCTAAAAGTTCACAAAACTTAACAAGCCTTTTCTCATTAATTAAAAAATCACTATCAGAAATCATAATAGTATCTTCTTTAATTTCTTTGATTTCCTTAACAACTTCTTCAATAGGTCTTTCAGTTAATTTTCCCTCAAGCTTACGTCTAATACAAAAAGTACAATGATTTCTACATCCATAAGAAGTTTGAATAGTTGCATAAGGTTGATATCCACCATATTTATATTTATGCCTATATTTTTTAGACATCTCCCTATCAGGTTTAACATATTCATTTTGACATGATTCAAGAGTACTTTGATATTGAAGTTTCTTACTATAAATACCCATTATCTCTTCATTAGTATCATTCTTTATTTGATTCATTAATTGTTTATAATTCTCACGAGTTGTACTCTTAAAAACATAATCTACATTACGATTAAAATAAGCTTCAGGTGTAATAGTAGCCTGAATTCCCCCAACAACAACTGTAATCTTAGGATTAATTTTCTTAGTTTTCTCTGCCAAATACAATACATTTGTAATATCACTACATTGAGAAGTTAAACCAACTACATCAGGTTTAAACTTTTTAATATATTTTTTTAAATGTCTATGAGATTCAGCCATAAAATCAACAAGCAAAACATTATGACCTTGTTCTTTTAATATTGTAGACACACACTCTATTCCCATAGGTTCACCAAACATAAACTTTTTAACTGTAGTTATTTTTTTATTTATATGAGGTCTTATTAATAAAACTTTCATTATCTTCCTCCTATTAATTTTTTCAAATATTGTAAATTAACCTTAAACGCACCAACACTTAACTTCAATGTATCATGAAGACCATATTTTCTAATCATATAAAAAGCACTCTTAGGATTAACTGTAATTTTATAATATAAAACCATTGTATACCAATAATACTTACGAACTGATATTTTAGATGGCTTAACAACTAAATGAGCAAGATCCCATTTCTCATACTCATCTTCACGAATAATAAAATCTTTTTTATATGACTCATATAATTCAGTACCACGTAAAGGAGTTAAAGGTTGTAAATTAACAAACACAAGTCCAAGTTTCTTAATCCACTTAGCAAGAGCATTAAAATCCTTCTTTTCCCAATCTAACCCAAGTATAAAAGTACCATAACACTCAACATCATATTTCTTTAAAATACTAACTGCTTTCTCATTAATTTCAACATTAGTTTTTTTATTATAATCAACAAGTTCATTTGAATCACAAGACTCAAGACCTACAATAACTGCTCTTAAACCAACACTCTTCATTTCACGAATAACATCTTCATTATTAGCAATAAAGTCAGCTCTTCCATATATTAAATACTTCTTTTTAATATTATTTTTCTTAAGTAATTCACAAAACTTAAGAAGTCTCTTCTTATTAACTAAAAAGTCATCATCTACTATATATATTTCAGTTTCCTTAATACTCTTTAATTCTTCTATAATATTATCTAAATCACGAGTAAAATACTTTTCATCTGTAACTTTTCTACAAAAACAAAACTTACATTGATAGGGACACCCAAAAGAAGTTTTCATTAAACTGCAATTTCTATGAAACATATAATAATAATGCTTTCTATATTTATCTACTTTACCTCTATCAGGAAAAATATAATTAAATGTAGTTTCTTTTAAATAATTATTACTTTTCTTTCTATTATAAACACAATCTATATTATTTGTTTTCTTCTTATTTTCAAGTTTATCCAAAATATTAATAAATGTCTTAATACCATTAGCTCTTATAATATAATCAATACTCTTACACTCAAAATCTTCAGGGTTAACTTCAGCATGAACCCCACCTACTATAACTTTAATATTTTTATCATATTTTTTTACTTCTAGAGCATAATCCTTTATAACATTAACATGTGCAATATATCCAGTAATTCCCACTACATCTGGTTTATATTTTTTTAAAAAATAACTTATACTTTTCTTTTCTAAAATCATATCTACTATAAAAACATCATGACCTAGTGGCTCAATATTAGACGAAAGATATTCAAGTTCTAAAGGTTCACAAATCATAACATTTTGAAGACCAATCGTCTCTTTATGAGGACGAGGTCTAATCAATAATACTCTCATAATTACCTCTCAATATGAAATAACGCAATCGTAGGCATATATTTCTTTTCTCTTATAATTCTAATATCACGAACTTTAAATTTAACTTTATTAAATAGTTTCTTCATTTCTTCAATTGATAAATATTTTGCTTTACTAGTAGTAGCTTTTAAAAAGAAATTAATAATTAAATCCTTTAAACTATTTGTAGAAGAATTAACAATTATAACGTTAGCACCCTTATTACACATTTTATACATTTTATTTAAAATTTCTTCTTTATTTGGAAAATAAGGAAAAGCATGAGTACAAATAATAATATCAAATTTATCTTTAGTATTAAATTTTTCAATACCTATAGTTTTAAATTTGATGTTTTTATTTTTTAAATTATTCTTTTTAGCTTCACTTATCATATTCTCAGCAACATCAATTCCAAGATAATTAACATTCTCTTCACGCTTAGATATTTCATAAACAAGTTGCCCCGTACCACAACCAATATCTAAAATTCTAAGTTTTTTATTTTCCTTAAGTAAAGGAACAACAATTTTTAAAACTTCACGTCTAGTAGGACCCAAAGAATATTTTTGAACCCATAAATTATTATATTTACTAGCCAAATTTTCCCATACTTCATATTTCATTTTTTATTACCCCCTCCAAGTAACCCTTTAATGGCTTCATACCAATAATCAAAAGAAGCATTCACTGCATTAAATAAATATTTTGGTGATAAAACACTATATCTTAAATTCAAATATGCAATTTTTACATACAACATATAAAACTTTCTATAAAACGTTAACTTACTCATATTAGTAGGTTCAAGTGTCAAATGAACAAAATCCCATTTTCTATAGTCATCCGTAATAATACGATCTTTATATATTTCATACTGACCAGTACCAGGCATTGGAGTTAAAATTGATATAGTTGATAAAGTTAATTTATACTTCTTAATAAAATTATAAAGTTTTTTAAAATAACCAACATCAGCATCAATATCTACCATAAATAAACCAATACAAGTAATATTACACTCTTTTAACACATCAAGCGCTTTCATTATAATATTAACACTACTTTGTTTATTATATTTTTCCAAAACATCATCATCTATAACTTCAAGACCAACCGCACACATACTAACACCAATATCAGCAAGTTTCTTCATATATTCTGGATTTCTTGATATAAAATCAGCCCTAAAATATAAAGAAAACTTTTTATTAATTTTCTCTTTCTTAATTAAATCAATAAACTCATCTAAATACTTTTTATTAACATAAAAAGTATCATCTACTATCCATATATTATCACACTTAATATTCTTTATTTCTTCAACAACATTAGATGGTTTTCTATATAAATATCTACCACCATTTAATAACGTTGAAAAACAATAATTACAATTATGTGGACAACTATAACTAGCTTTAACAATAGCACAAGATTTCATAGTAACATATTTATATTTTTTTATATTTCTATAAAAATGAGTTCTATCTGGAAATGGCAAACTATCTATATCAAACACTTCTCTATCATTAACAACCCATCTTCCATGATTCTTATAACAAATACCTTTAATCTTTTTAAAATTGATTTTTTTACTTTTAATAATAGTTTCAAAAGGTTTAAATCCACCACTATAACTAATAACATCTAATCCTTCAATATGATAAAAATCCTCATATTTAACCTCAGCATGAGGACCACCTACAATAGTAAGTATTTTACTATTGAATTTTTTAATTAAATTAGTATATTTTTCAACTGAATAAATATGTACAAAATTAGCCGTAATACAAACAATATCAGGATTAAAAGACTTTAAAGCTTTCTTTAAAGAATTACCAATTGTCATATCACAAATCATAACTTCAACCTTATTCTTTTTACATATACTAAACATATATTCAAGCTCTAATGGTTCAGTTCTTATCAAAGATAACTTTGTAAACACATTATTAAATTCAGGTTTTACTAATAATACTCTCATCTCTACTCCTTAAAAACTCTATGATCACTAAATGAATACTTATATTCTAAAATTCCCCTTAATAAATATGCAATTTTATTTAAAAACTTATTAGAATGATGAACATAAAAATATTTTTTTTCTAAATAACATCCCATCTTAAGCTTCGCGTCTTCACTCGTTTGACCAAAATCTATATATTTACACTTATTATCTATCGCATACTCTATAATTTTATAAAGCATCAAATAATATAAATCACTAGTATCATAACTATAATCCATTCCACATAACATAAATATTAATTTATTTTTATTCTTTTTTAAAAGTACAAATCCACAAGGTTTATTCTCTTTCATAAATACTATTTTTTGAGCATCAACTTTTTCAAAAAATCCACGTTCTAACTTTTCAAGTTTATAATTAGACTTATTATATGTATTCAAATATAAATCATAAACATCCATCTTATTATCATAAACACAACTTATGTCACTTGTATTATTAAGAGCTTTCATTATTCTTCTTCTATACCCACTTCTAAGAGAATTTAAGTAACCTATAATACTATTAAACTTATTTTCAAACATACATGTAGGTAGTGTTTCACATAATGAATAATCTTTAATTTTGTTACAATTTTCAACATTCAAAACAAGTTTAGCTCCTTTAATACTTTTTATAAAATCAAACATCATCTCTTCATTATTCGTAATATATCCACAATTACTCAAAGAACAAGGATAACCAACTACTTTTAACTTCATAAATAATTCTAACTTACCAAAAGTAAATATATTCATTTTATTTTCATAAACACTAAAAAATGCATAATCTTTTCCACTCTTTAAATAATAATATTCCTGTTTTAACTTATTTTCATTTTTTAGCAATTTAAACATTTCAGCATTATAAGGAAAATCAAATTTCTTAAGCTTAAAATCTTCAATATTAGAATATCTATATATTTTAATATTATTTAATACTTTTTTCATAAACAACATACCTTTTATATAAACTATCACATATTGCTTCACAAAAACTACTTGAATCTTTATTCTCTTCTAGTATCCAAGATGTTTCAGCATCACGAATTTTATACTTTCCCATTATTTTAAATATTTGATGAAGAAGTCCAAGAGGTAACCCGACTTTTCTATATTCAGGAAGAACACCATATTCCATAACTTTAGCAGTACCAATCTTTTTATTTTTAAATATATTTCTAAAAAAATGAACAGTTCCAAAAACCTCACCAGATTTAACAAGTTTATTAAAATCTGGATACCACATAACAAACGCAACAGGCTTATTATCTTTAAAAGCAAATATCAAAGAATCTTCCTTCATAAATAAAAATAACTCTTTTAACATTTCCTTATCTTCTTCATAACGTCTCTTATAATAATATCTGTGTCCAATAAAACATTTGTTATTTAAATCAGTATAATATTTAGAATACTCATCAAATTTACTCTTATCGAAATATCTAAACTCATATCCTTTTTCTAACTTATCAAGAACAGCTTTATATCTATTAAGTCTATTATCAATACTATTTAATTTATAAGTATTTAAATATATTTCACGACATCTCATATTCCTAAAATAATCATTATAATAACTAGGATTACAAGCACCTGAAAAAGAATTTTTACTATCAAAATCAGAATCTAAAAAACCAAGACCATAATTAACATGACCATTAAGACCAATAACAATTTTCTTACACTTATGTTTTTTTCCAATCTCATTTGCTTTACTAATTAAAAGTTTAACCGCTTTATCTTGATTATCTTTACTCATAAAATAACTAAGACTAATATATTCTTTTAATTTATCAGTAAAAATAATTATTCCTTGGCAAACAACTTCTCCTCTTTTATTTTCAATATTAATAGGAGTAATTTCCTTTTCATATGTAAAACTACTCTTACCAAAAAATAATTCCTTCAAGACAAAAAAATCATTATCAACAAAATGAGAATAATTAGAAAATATTTCTTTTCTAAAATTTAAAAATTTCTTTTTATCTTCACGAGACTTAACCAAAACTACTTTCATAAAACTATCCCCTCAAACAAACACTAACAACATAATCACAAATTTTAATTACCTTAAAATTAAAATCTAAATATTTAAACATAACTCTATTATTATTAACAAAATTAATACTAGAAAGTTTAATACTTATACCACACCCTATATTCTTTAAATATGATTCTTTCAAAGTCCAAATTAAAGTAAAATAATAATCTCTATTATTTTTACTATTAACATACTCATATTCTTCACTCGATAAAATTCTAGATGCCATAACTTCATCATATTGTCTTATTTTCTCAATATCAATTCCACATTCAAAAGAATCAATAACCAAGCCACTCAACTCATCACTATGACTTTTATTAAAATAAAATAAATTATCAAAAATATAAGGTTTACCAAATTCATTATAAATAAATGAATACTTATTTAAATAACCATTTATAAATTTTCTATCCCCAAATAACAATTTCATTTTCTTGATTCCAAATATTTTACTAAATCATCAACTGTATTTAATTTTCTATACATACACTCTTCAATTTCAATACCAAACTTATCTTCAATAAGACAAATCAAATTAATAAAATCAAATGAAGTAAGACCGAAATCATTCTTAAAATTAGACTCTAATTTAATATTAGTAATATCATAATTTTCTCTCATCATTATTTTCAAATCACTTAACATACTTACTCCTTATAATCTTCTTAGAACTATTCTTTTCAAATTCACATTCCATTATTTCAGTGTGATCAATATTCATATAGCTAGGCAAAGTAGAATTAATTTTCTTAATATCATCATCTAATTTATCATTAACTTCTTCCATATAAACAAGAGCAACTATAATAGATACATTCTTTTTCTTACGACTTACAACTAAACACTCTTTTACATATTCAAGACTAAGAATTTTCTCTTCAATCACTTCAGGACTAAAGTTTTTACCATTCTCAAGAATAATTAAATTCTTCTTTCTACCAGTAACATATAAAATATTACCATCTTTATATCCAAAATCACCAGTTTTAAAATAACCATTTTTAAATGATTTTTTATTCTCTTTTTCATCTTTATAATAACCAAGCATAACATTTGGACCTTTAACAAGAATTTCCCCATCTTTTTCTATTTTAACATTGTCATCCTTAATTATAGTACCAACACTACCAATAACATTATTTTCATGCCTATTAACCGCAACCAAAGGAGAACACTCACTCAAACCATATCCATTTAAAACCATAATACCAATTTCATCAAACTTCTCAACATAATATGGATTCAAACTGGCTCCACCACTAACCATAAGTCTAAGTCTTTTATTCAAAATATTACCAAAAAACAAATGTCTTAAATCTATTTTAAACTTTCTTAAAAAATTACTAATTTTAATCATAAACATAAGTAAATTATATTTCTTAGTTCTCTTCGCAGTCGCAATAATATTTTTATACATTCCCTCAACCATCATCGGAACAACTGCTATAAAATAAGGATTAAACATTTTTAAATCACGAACTATATACTTTAAATCTAAATTTAAACATAATGTTGTGCCATTATATAATGTATTCAAAACACCAGGATTAAATCCATATGTATGATTCATTGGTAAAACAGACAAAGTAGGATTTTTCAAATGATTATTTTCAACTGCAGCCCTTAAATTGGATAAAATATTATATTGAGATAACATAACTCCCTTAACTTGATCAGTCGTACCACTAGTAAAAACCAAAATACTAAATTTATTTCTATCACACTTCTTAACAGATTTAATAAAACTTTCAGTATCAAAACTACGACCAATCATCGTCTTATACTCTTGATCAATATTAATCAATCTAGTCTTTAATTTATTTAACAAACCAATCTTAGACTTCATCTTATTTGTATACAACAAAACATCAATATCAAATTTATCAACAATATTTTTTAAATCTTCACTAGTTACTTCCTTATCAATCGGACAAATAACATTATCAAAAACACTAGATAAATACAAAGTTATATATTCATACCTATTTTCAGAAATAATACCAATATTTTTATTCTTAATTGAATTTATTTTAAAATAATTATATAGATTACCAATTTCACTAACTAAATCTTTATATAAAATCTCAACTACTTCACTTTTATAATACTTAATAGCTACTCTATCACCATACTCATAATACATACCGTTGATCATTTCACCAAAAGTATTAAATCTGACTGTCTTATAATAATCTACATTCTTCATATTAATTCCTCAAACTACGTATAATTTTTAAGTTCTTTTTTATTATAACATATCATTACATAAATAACACTAAAATAAAAATAACAAATATTATTGACTAACCTAACTTTTTATGTTAATATTAATAACGAATTCAATTCACATGGCGATATTGGTGAAGTGGTTAACACGGCGGATTGTGGTCCCGTTATGCGTGGGTTCGATTCCCACATGTCGCCCCATCTAAACAATAAGTTGAACAATTTGTTCAACTTTTTTCTTGCAATAAAAACAAAAAATAGTGTTTCTTAGATAAAACACTATTTTTTTTTATAATTTAAATTCTTCAAAGAAATCACTCATAGTTAATTGTTTTTCTTTTTTAGGTTTTTCTTTAACCTCGGCCTTAGCTATTTTAATTTCTTTGTCTTTAGTAACTTCCTTAAATTCTTCTTCATCATTACTTTCAATTTCAATAATTGGTGGTTTTTCATTAGTTATATCAACAATCTTAGATAACATGAATATATTGTCAACATTCTTTCTACTAAATGTCATACCAGTACTTTGAGTATCCATAATACTAATATCACTAGATTTTAAATAACCAACATCTCCATCAACTATACCAAAAATATTTTTACTAGAAGAATTATATGCTCTAACTATATTATATCTCTTAGATTTTGGAGTCTTAATAATTGTAGAACCTTTCTTAGCTCTTCCTGACATCTCAATATCACTAACTTTAACTCTCTTAGCAGTATTTTTATCAGTAAATATTGTTACATATTCTTTATCAAGATTATGTACAAATCCACAAACTACCTCTCTATTATCAGAAAGTTTAATTGACTTAACACCACTAGTTCTAAGTCCAACAACAGGTATTTCATTAATATCATATTTTAAAGCATAGCCATCATTTGTAATAACTACAACGTCAGTTCCATTATATCTACTTACACTTAATAACTCATCATCATCCTTAAGTTTGCACATAGAAATTGGTTTTGTATAACGACTAACTTCAAATGCATTTAAAGGAACCCTCTTAACCATACCCTTCTTAGTAAATATAGTTAAAATTGAATCATCAAACTTATGAACAGCTATTGTCTTAACTATTCTCTCTCCATCACTAACTTTAATAATACTAGATACATGAGATCCAACATCTTTAAATTTACTTTCATTAATTTCTCTAACTGGTAAATATAAATAATTACCTAAATTAGTAAATAATAAAATTGTATCTAAATTATTAACTTTATAGAATCCTTCAATATAATCTCCTTCTTTAACAACAGGATACTCGTTTTCATTTGCTGCCATAACTTTAAGTGAATGTTTTTTAACATAACCAGCTGCAGATATACATACAACAAAATCTTCTTTTGTAACCATATCAAGTTCATCTATTTTAATTTCAGTAATTTCTTCTTTAATTTCTGTTTTTCTAGGTGTAGCATATTTCTTTCTAATATCTCTTAATTCACCCTTCATAACATTACGAAGTTCATTCTCATCACTAAGAATCTTTTCACACTCAGCAATAAGACTTTTTAACTCTTCGCTTCTTTCTTCTAAAGAAACAATATCAGTATTAGTTAATTTATATAATTGTAAAGTTACAATTGCTTCAGCTTGTTCTTCAGTAAATTGATACTTCTCAACTAAATTAACTTTAGCATCACTCTTATTTTTAGAAGCTCGAATTGTAGCAATAACTTCATCTAATATTGAAATAGCTTTAATTAAACCAGAAACAATATTATATTCTTTTCTATAACTAGCTAAATTAAACTCTGTTCTCTTAGTTATAACTTCTTTTAAATGCTCAATATAAGCATCTAAAATTGGAATAATACCAAGAGTCTTAGGCGTTCTATTTACTATAGTAACCATATTATAGTTATAAGAAACTTGCAAATCAGTATTCTTAAGTAAATAATTTAATATTAATTCTTTATTAGCACCATTCTTTAAATCAATTGCTATTCTAAGACCTTCTCTATCAGTTTCATCTCTAACTTCAGCAATACCCTCAATTTTCTTATCAATTCTAAGAGCATCTATTTTTTGAACAAGTAAAGCTTTATTAACATCAAAAGGAATTTCACTAATTATAATTTGTTCTTTTCCTTTTTCCTTTTTAAATTCAGTTTTACTCTTAACAATTACTTTTCCACGACCAGTTGTAAAAGCATCTATTATTCCATTTTTACCCTCTACTATACCACCAGTTGGAAAATCAGGTCCCTTAACTATTTCTAAAATAGTATCAAGTCTACAATTAGGACTATCAATTCTCTTAATTGTTGCATCAACTATTTCACCTAAATTATGAGGTGGAATATTAGTAGCATAACCAGCAGAAATTCCATTTGAACCATTTACAAGTAAATTTGGAAATTTAGCTGGAAGTACAGTAGGTTCTAAAAATCTATCATCAAAGTTTGGAGCCCACTTAACTGTATCTTTATCAAGTTCACTTAATAACTCACCAGCTATCTTAGCAAGTCTAGCTTCAGTATAACGGTAAGCAGCTGCTGAGTCACCATCCATTGAACCATTATTTCCTTGAATATCTACTAAAATTGTATTTTGCTTCCACCATTGACTCATTCTAACCATTGCATCATAAACAGATGAATCACCATGTGGATGGAATTTACCAAGCACATCTCCAACAGTAGCAGCACATTTTATATATCCTTTATCCCATGTATTATTTGCTTTATACATTGCATAAAGTATTCTTCTTTGAACAGGTTTTAAACCATCTCTTACATCTGGTATAGCTCTATCAAGAATGATTTCTTTAGCATATTTACCAAATCTATCACCCATAATTTCTTCAAGGGCATAATCTTGTATACGTTTTAAAATATCATTTTTCATGTCTCACCTACTTTACCCTATAATCATCTTCCATTGTAAATTCAACGTTTTCATCAATCCATTCTTTTCTAGGATCAACTTTATCACCCATTAATACACTAACTCTCTTCTCAGCAAGAGCAGCATCATTTATATTTACTCTAATTAAACTTCTTGTTTCTGGATTCATAGTAGTTTCCCAAAGTTGATCAGCATTCATCTCACCAAGTCCCTTATATCTTTGGATAGAACATCTACCAGTATTCTCACGTCTAATTTCATCAAGTTCTTCATCACTATATGCATAAAATCTCTTCTTACCACCAAAATCAATTTTATACAAAGGTGGAAGAGCTATATATAATTTACCTGCTTCAATTAAAGGTCTCATATAATGATAGAAGAATGTTAATAAAAGAATTTGAATATGAGCACCATCAACATCAGCATCAGTCATAATAATAACTTTATCATAATTAGATTCACTAACATCAAAGTCAGCTCCTACTCCAGCACCAATAGTATAAATCATTGTATTTAATTCTTCATTTTTATAAACATCTTCACGACTAGCTTTACTAGTATTAAGAACTTTACCCCTAAGTGGTAATATTGCTTGGAATTTTCTATCACGTCCACCCTTTGCTGAACCTCCCGCAGAATCTCCCTCGACTAAAAATAATTCATTTATTTTTGAGTTTCTTCCTTGGGCTGGCGCTAACTTACCAGATAAATTCTTTTCTTGTTTACTCTTGTTCTTTCCTTCTCTTGCCTCTTGTCTTGCTTTTCTAGCAGCTTCACGAGCAAGTTTACTCTTTAATACCTTGTCCATAATAGACATTGCAGTATCTTTATTTTCAAGTAAAAAATAAGATAACTTTTCATATACTATACTCTCAACAGTAGTCTTTGCTTGAGGAGTACCAAGTTTACCCTTTGTTTGACCTTCAAATTGAAGTAAACTCTCAGGTATTTTTAAACTAATAACAACGCTTAGACCTTCTCTTGCATCACTACCATCAATAGTATCTTTTCCTTTTAATAAATTAAATTCTTTAATATATTCATTAAAAACTTTAGTTAAAGCAGTTTTAAATCCAACTTCATGTGAACCACCATCAATGGTCTTAACATTATTAACAAATGATAAAATATGATCATTGTAATCAGTATTGTATTGCATAGCTATATCGGCAACAATACCATTCTTTTCTCCACCAAAGTTAATAACCTTACCTAATGTTTCTTTACCTTCATTAATATATTCAATAAAAGAAACTAGTCCATTTTCATAACAATAAACATTATGTTTATCATCTTCTTCATCGTGAACTTCCATTGTAAGACCATTAATTAAGAAAGCACTCTCTTGCATTCTTTCACAAATAGTTGTAAAACTAAATCTCGCATTTCCAAATATTTCAGCATCTGGAAAAAATTCAACAGTTGTACCAGTTTCACGTGTAGTTCCAATAACTTTTAAGTCTTTATCTAAATGTCCACCATTTTTAAAACTAATTTCATGAACTTTACCTTCTCTTTTAATAGTAACTTTCATCCACTTAGACAATGCATTAACTACAGATGAACCAACTCCATGAAGACCACCAGATACTTTATATCCATCATTTTCAAATTTACCACCAGCATGAAGCACAGTATAAATAACTTCAGGTGTTGATTTACCTGAAGCATGCTTTCCTGTTGGTACTCCTCTACCATGATCCTCTACAATTACACTACCTTGTTTAGTTAAAGTAACAACTATTTTATTACCATAACCATTTATAGCCTCATCTATTGCATTATCAACAATTTCCCAAACTAAATGATGAAGACCTCTTTTATCAGTAGAACCAATATACATACCTGGTCTTTTTCTAACTGCTTCTAATCCTTCTAAAATTTTAATCGATTTTTCACTATATTCATTTCCTGCCATTCACATCACCTAATCTCTTTACTAATTATACACAAATAAATAAAAAGTGTAAACACATACTTTACACTTTTATAAGTCAACTATTTCAACATCTTCTTTTCTTTCAAGCTCCGAAGTAAACATACTAGTACTAGTATTTTCAACCTTTTTCTCGCTTGTATCTAACATTGCAAAATTATCATTTCTTGCAATTGGTTTAAATGTAGTATCTTCAAATGATAGATTATCACTCCTTCTCATAACTTCTTGATCTAACTTAGAAGCTCTATATGGTTCAGGAGCAGTAAAATCATTAATCTTGCTCTTAAATATAGAATCTATACTATTCATATTCTCAGTCTCATCAACACTACTATTAATATCATTAATTTCTTCTTGAGTCATTAAGTTAATACTTTCACTTCTTGCATTATCAAGAGCATTAAAATAATCATCATGACTCATCTTATAATGACAATCACTTCTTGCAAGTAAAGGATAAAATATTATTGGAAGAAATACTAAACCTAATTTATATGCAATACTAGCATTATACACCTTTCCTAAACTCACAGACATTACCAAAATAGGAATTATATTTAATACAGGAATAAAAAATAATATTCCCAAATAAGAACTAACTTCGCATACCTCTAACATACCAAATAAATTTAATACAGGATACATCGCAGTCTTCTCATTTATTGACGCTTTTTTAAATAAATTACCACAAAACATAACAATAACAGAATGAACCAATGATAAACACCATACAATAATTAAAATAGTAACCATCATTTTAGTAGTAGTTATAGATAAATTATTCATTTCATGTCCTCCTATTTATATAAATATGATACTATATTAATGATTTTTTTTCAATATTTCCAATATTTTTATACATTTTTTAAAAAAATCCCGTTTTTTAAAAAAAAATGCTTGCAAAAACAATAAAAGTATTGTATTATTAAGAAGTCAGCCGGAGATGTGGCATGACATGGGCTTGTAGCTCAGTTGGTTAGAGCGTTCGTCTGATAAGCGAAAGGTCGATGGTTCAAGTCCATTCAGGCCCACCATTATTAATGG
>JAFUNE010000009.1 GCA_017473105.1 Bacilli bacterium
GAGAACTCAAACTTATATTTTCTTACAAAAATTAAAATGTCCTAAATGTGGAAGAATACTTGCTAGTGGTGCTTCACATAAAATTAAATCTGATAAATGGTATTTCTATTATAGATGCGAAAAACGTAAAAATAACATACATGAAAATAAAATTGAAGTAAAGATTAAGAATCTACTATCAAATATTATGGAATATGACAATGTTGTTAATGAATTCTATTTACCTGTTTTAAAAGCAAAAATTGAATATTGGAAAGATAAGTTTGACAAATTAATATCATTCTTATATAGTAAACTTCATAATTGGTATGATAAAGATGACAAGTATATTGATGTAGTTAATGATATGTACAAAGATAATGTTTTAGATGATGATGATATTAAAGATTTAAAGTTAAGCAAAGAAAAAGATGATTTTGAGAGATAATCACTCATAATCATTTTTCTTTTGGTGTATGCTAAATATTTATAATTAAATAATAAGGGATTACATCACCTCCTTTAAAATAGGGCATATAAAAAGATTAGTATTGCTACTAATCTAAAATTATCTTCTTTTTACAGATTTTTCATTTTGTTCTCGATATAAAAAACTTAATGATTCATTTATTTGGGATATTTCATATCGCTTAAATTCTTCTTTTGAAAGAATATCATAACTTAAATCATTATAAATAATCACACCAAACTCAACAACACCATGTAAATCCTTAGACCAATTATTGAAATCATCACAGAATTTGTTGATATTTATTTTGCTTGGACCTAATGCAATTGCAACAGGTGGAGCTGGTGTAGCTTTTCTTGCAGGTAATTTTAATTTTAAAGAATATTTAACTTCTTTCATAGTTTTCCCTTTCCTTTATATGTTTTATTCATATCGTTTGAATCTAATATATTATTAATTTTTATAATAACATTATTCAAGAATTGTAATTCAACAGAATTTTCTTTGATTGCACTAAAACTAACTTTTTCTTTTTCAGTTATTTGTATATATGATTTACTAACTATGCTACTATCATCTTCAATGCCGTCAATTTTTATTGTTCCTTCATCATCAGTATACATAATTAAATTTTGCTGATGATGAAGTCTTTTTCCTTTATAAATATAACAACCTAATTCATCGATTATTACCATTTCACCATCGCTATCGAAATTATATGAAACATATAAATTTTCTAATAATACTTTTATAGTTTTTAAAACATCCATATATATCATCTCCATTTATATTTTATAATATTTTAGAAAAATCACCTATACTTCACTAAAAATTTTATTTCTTTGGTGTGGTTAGTTTCTTAACAGGTCCACTTTGTTCTTGGTGTATTGGTTGAAAATCTAGCTTAAGAACTTTTTCTAATTTTTCATCATACATTTTATTTGAGATTTGATTTATATTTTCTTCTTTTAATGTAAGTAATGCCCATAAACCATATGCTTTTAAATATTCTTCAAAAAATTGTCTATTCCATATATCTCTTGGACCTAATGCTGCTAATGTAGATGTTATTGGATCACCTAGTGAATTTAAAAATTCTACTGATGGTCTATATGAATAATCAATTGTTCTTTGTCTTACATTTTTATTAAACTCATCAAATTGCATATCAAGTCTATATTTTTTACAATATTCTTCTAATTTTTCATATTCTTTTTTATATCTTTCAGATGCTTCTAATTCTGTTTCTTCAAAAGGAATATTAAATTCTGCATATTTATCTTTTGTATATTGATATGATTTCATCCAATCTGTTCCAGTAACTATCTTATCATAAAGTGAAGTTCCTGTTGTAAAGAAGAAGTCTTCTGCATTTGATAATAAAAATTCAATAAATGTGCTACTTCTTAAACAAGTAATTGCATCTTGAATAATTGTTTGATTGTATGGGACACCTGCAAATAATATTTTTTCTGTTAAAGATGAAAAATTATCTTTAGTAACAATTAATTTAACAGGTTCTACCTTTACCCATACTTTACTTCCATATTTATACTCGCAACCATTTGATAAAAGTGTTTTTGATTCTTTATCAAAGAAAGTAGCTGTAACTCTTACATATTTTTTACCATTATATTCATATTCTTCAACTAGTCCTTCATTACTTGTAGGAAAATATCTTCCTGTTTTATTTAGTTGATTATTCTTAAGTAATTTTTTTAATTCCTTTTGTTCTTTTCGTGTCGCAATTGTTTGAGGGAAATCCATAGCATCTGCCATTTTAACACCATCTAATTCAGGAACATTTATACTTGAATGATTATATGTATTAAATATTGGTCTTATACCTACCGATGTATCACTAACTTCTCTGATATCAGAATTATTGTTTCCAGCTACATAATGATATTTACCACTACATAAATTTATCCAAAATTTTCTTTCTTCAAGTCTTCTTTGTAACTTTCTTAAAAAATCACTTGAATATCCTAAATGTCTGTCTATTGTTAATGATGATATTGTTTCATTAATTCTTGGACCCGACATACATGCACCCATTGTAGCCTCTGCATAATAACTTGTTTTTTCTTTTAAAGTCCACATTCTACCATCTTTATTTATACATAATGTTGTTCCAGTTTCATCAACTATTTCTATTATACATGGATCTACTATTTTATCTATTTCTTCACCCTTTGAATAACCATAAAAAGTGTAAAGTGGTTTTACTTCATTTAATTTATAAGCAGTTATTTTTCTTGGACCATCACATATATTTAATGGTGTCTTTGATTCAACAGGTGTATTTGTCCAATAACTTCCCATTCTTCTCATATCATCGGATTCAAAATATTCAGCCCCCATTAATATTGCATAATCTGTAACTTCTGCTTCTGAACCAATTGAACTAATTTGAACATTGTTTTTTTCTTCAATTTTTTTAGGTTCAATAGTAAATTCTCCAACTGTAAATGCTGAAACTGATGGAACCTTTGCTTCTCCTGCAGATAAATGTGCTATACCATATTTTTTAACTCTATTTTTTTTAATATTTTTTTGATTAAATTTTGTTTTCAATTTTTCCCCCTAATAAAATTATAAGTATAAATTAACCCCTAAAAATGTGATAGTTATCATATACCAAAAGTCTTATTTCGTCAATAGTTTGAGAGAAAATTCACTATATTGCAACAAAAAGTATTAGTATTTATTCAATATAATTATACTATAGGTTAAACTATTTTTTATAAGATAATCAATTTTTCGTTTCAAATATAAAAAAGTATGGTATTATATTTATAAAGGTCAGTTATTTAACAACTTTTACTATTAGAGTTTTGAATAACCTTTGTTATTGCTCCATAAAGTAAATTAACTAGTCTTGTGACTAGTTTTTTTTGTGCAGAAAAATACGAACCCATGTTAGCAGCTAACGAAGTCTAAATGTATTTTTTATTATATGTTATTATGTTTCATACATTTATCATACTTATATTGTATAATGTCATCAAATAAACTATACCATTTTATTTGTACACAATGACGTTTTGTTTCATATAGTCTATTGTAATTTAAGTTTCTTGTTTGTGGTTGAACAAACAAACTACTAATATGTGGTCCTGATGACTCTAAACTTGAATTATTTTCTAATATTTCTTTTATTTGTTTTTTATTTATCCATAAGTAATCGTTTGGTTCGCCTATACATATAGCATCAACTTCATACAATGAATTAGTTCCTTTTAATACAAATCTTTCAATAGATTTTTTTATCAAATTGTTTTCATTAAAATATTTATTAATTAGATCAATATCATTTATATTATTATATTTATATTCATATGAACTCATTCTTTTAATTCCATTACCTGTAATAGTTCCATCTGCATAATGATATTGTACATATTTTTTTATGATGGTTTCTGGTACTTTATTTTCCCTTAAAAAATTAATAAATGTACTTAATGGTTCAACGTGTACAGAGTTTCTACTACCTTTTTTTATGCTTATACCCTTTATTATGTTACGAATTTTTATCATTACATCAGTTTTTTGTTTCATATGATTTCTCCATGCTTTAATTATTTCTTTTTCATTAACATTATTAAATATAGAATATATCATTTCCTGTGTATTTAAATCTAATTCATTTATTCTTTTATTATTTAACAACATAACAAATCCATATTCATTGTCAAATCCATCCATTATATTCACCTCCTTTAATATAATTATTTGCTTTTTTTGGATAAAACACTATTTTTTTTAGAAAAAAGGCTGAAGTTTTTGTTGACAAAATCTTTTTTGTTTGATAATATTGTATTTACTGAAACGCAGGTGTAGTTTAATGGTAGAACTTCAGCCTTCCAAGCTGCTAACGTGGGTTCGATTCCCATCACCTGCTCCATTGAGGTTAATACTCACACACTTTATATGAGTGTGTGAGTTTTTCTTTGCATTTCAGTCAAACCCCGTCTCAGCTTGGAATGCCTACATAGATTAACATATTAAAGATAGATAAGTTCATAGTATTTGATATTATGGGCTTTTTTCATTGTTTAAAGGAGATATGAATTATTTATGAAAACGACCATAGAAACTTTAACTTTTCCTTGTGAGATTAAAAACAAATTAAAAATTAAAACTAATAGTGAATATAAGCAAGATATAAAAACAATTTTCAATGTTAAAGAAATTAAAAAACTAAAATTAAAATCCGAGTATGTTAAAAGAAATAATGTTTGGAAAAAATTAACTAGTGAACAAAAACAATTTATAATCGATAAGTATATTGATGAAATAGAGATTGAAGTGGATAAAGATTATAATGTTATTATTAAGAATGTTATATTTAATAAAAATGAAATCGAAAATATTGCTTATATGTTTAGAAATGATTGTTTTGATATGGTAATCAATATTAACAATCAAGATGTAATACTTTCTAATTATCAAAACGAAATAGATACTCAAAAATATATTAATACATTAAGAAATTTTTATAATATAAAAGAAACAACTATTTATGATAGCATGTTTAATATTAATGAATTATCAACAGATGATATAATACAAATTATTCCACAAGAAAAAGGAACAAAGTTTGAAAAAAATAAATTTACCATTTTAGAAATTGAGGTATAACTATCTCAATTTTTTTGTTATAGAGGTGATAATATAGATTATTTTTTTAAATTTTTAATACCACAATTATTAGAATATTTTCACAATGATAAAGAGATTATTGATGAATTTATTCCTAAAGTTATAAATAAATATTATAAAAAATTATTCTTTGAAACTAAAGAAAAAGATAATTCTGAATGTTAATTCCAAAATTATCTTTGTGTTAATGTTTTAACAATAGTTTGATTATTAAGTTCATCTCTAACATTTTGTACCTTTTCTTCATTAATTAATGAACAATAATCTCTTATTCTTCTCAATTGCAAAACAAATTTTTCTCTTGCAGTTCTTAACTTTACTTCTTCAATATCAACCTTAACTTTTTCATCACTTTTATTTGATAAATCAACTCCATTATAAAACATTATTGGAGACTTAACTTCACCATGAAAATCACAATTAGAATTCTCTATTATTACGCTTTCTTTTCCTGTAATACTAGTATCACTTGATTTAATACTTGTTGATTTAATGTTAATATCTTTGCCTATAAATGCAGAATTTTCTAATCTTGTGTTTACTGCATCTATATCAATTCCACCAGTATTTTCGCAAACAACAATACTATCTGTAAATTCTACTTCTCTTGCATCTATTTTCATTCCAAAAACTTGGTCTCCATATTGTTTTAATTCATAACCATTGACAAAATTTTCATTTACAAAAGTTATTTTTTTAACCAAATTAGCAGTTAAAAAACAATTACCAATAAAATAAACATTACAATGATCTTTATATTTATTATTTTCAAAAGTTATTTCATTACCCCAAGTTATATAAATACTCTTTTCAAATATACAATTTTTAAATGTCACATTACACCATGTAGATGTAAATTGTAATCCAGTATCAAACTTTATACCATCAAAAATATAATATACATCTTTATCAAGTCCGAAAGCCTCTGTAGTTTCTCTTATTCCATCAGTCACTACATTCATCCCAAGAAGCATTAAATCATAAATAGGTTTATTACCCTTATATTTATCTAATGCATCTTGCTCTACATAACATATTATTCTATCGTCTGTTTCAACGATTCTACCAATATTACATATTGATTTTCTCAAATACGCATTTCTTGCTTCGTTATATAATTTCTTCTTTGTTTTATCTTTTATTTTCTCAACTATATTTGCCATAATAAAAATCCCCCTTTGAATTGCTAACTATTCAAACATAAAAGTTAATTTTTTGCAAATTTTCCCCTCTAAAACTGTCTAAATATTGATAAAAAATGGTCTTTTATTTTTGAACAGGATAAGATGTTTCCACCACTTTTTTAGTAAAACCCTTATTTTATAAGGATTTTTGCACTAAAAAATGGCGTCAAAACACTATTTTTTAGTTCCTATCATTGCATATAAAATTTTTTCTATATCTGATGATGAAGTTTCACTTTTAATTAATCCAGTATCAGCTGTTGAGAATAACAAAGCTAATATTTTGTTGTTAACTTCTTCATCTTTTAAATTTCCGTTATTTATTAAAGATAAATAAAAATAAGTTAAGGCATATTTTTGCTTATATTCTGTTTCCAGATGTTTTGAAGACATTAAAAGTTTAACGAATATTCTTAAAAAGTATAGTGCAATTGATATTATTGAAATAATTATAAAACCAGCGGGAATATTAATATTATTATTAAAAATAGTAATATTTAAAATTGTTTTAGATCCAAACTTTATTTTAGGACTTATAATTAAATATAACAATCCAATTATAAAAATTACTATCCCACCAACTATATAACTATATTTTTTTACTTCTTCTTTATATTTATTTGCTTCATTTTGCATATGTTCTGCAGGTTTAATTACTTTCAATTTTTCTGCATATGTTTTTTCTATATTTTGCAGTCTTTTTTCAGCTTCAATTTCAAAATTTTCAAATCTACTTTTGGCATTACTACTAAATTCATAATAATCTTTTTGTGTTTTTTCAAACCATTCTTTTTCTTCACTTTTTATTTCAGAAATATAATCAACATATTCTTGTTTTTCGTTTTCAATAGTAGTTATTGCTGATGAATATGCTTTGTTTAATTTATCTATTTCAGTCTTAGATAATGATTTTCTATTTAATGTTTTATAATCATTTTCACCAATTCTAAATCCTAAATAAGAAAATGCTACTTCTCGTTCAACTTTATTACTGCTATTGATAGTAGAAGTTAAATTTGAGTAACTAGTTAATAGTTTAATATAAATTTCAAGTCCCTTTTTCTCATATTTATCATATATAAATTTTATAGCAGTAAATGATTTATAAGTCGATACTTCATTAAGGCTATCTATAAATATTATATCTAATTTTTTACTATTGCTGTAATCTAGTCCAATTTTACTCCTAAAATTGCTTTCAATATTTCTTTTTAAGGTTTCTTGTTCTTCTATCTCTATTAGAGAGTCAATAAATGATTCTAATTTTTCTAACTCGTTATTTATGATGTTAGCATAACCTTCAATTTGATTTTTATATAATTGAAAATTAGACTTTAAAAATGTTTCATATTCTGTTATGTTAGTAAATCTTTTCTGTTCATTTAATTTATCGGTTAAAATAATATTGTTTTTTTAAAATATACTCACTAATAGTATTTTTAATATCTATTTTCTTCACTAAAATCAACTCCTAATTCAATATAAAACTATTTTTTTAAAACTCTAGTATTTGTTTTTTTAGATGATTGTTGAAAATTTGGAGTGCTTCCAACATTTCTACTTTTAATTGCAATTCTATATTCATCTCCTAAATTAATATTTCTAGTTGTATAATTATATAATTGTTTAACCATTTGAAATTTTTGTAATCTATCTTCGCACTTAGTTGTAATTAAATTCAAATACATTTGAACAAACTCTGGCTCGGGATTTTCTTTGTACATTGACTTTCTATATTCATCATCAGTATAAATTCTATAAACTTTTGATGTTTGAATTTTTGATATTCCTATAACTTTATGATAGAATTTCCTAATTTTATCTATTGTTAAATGATACAAGTGGTCAAATTTTGGATCATCTTCCATAGCATATTTTTCTAATTTTTCCATTCTATTATTTATTATAGATACTTGTTCTTTAGAATCTTCTTCACTTAATGGTGGCATTGGAGCTGAAAATCTATTAATTGCATGTTGTTGTAATACCTTTAATTTATCATCTTTATCAAAAACAATTGAACCTTTTCCAAATAATGAATAACAAGCATTGTTTTGATTTAAATATCCATTTTCTATTGATAAATAAATGTCATGAATAGGTTTTTCAAAATATTCTATTTTAGTTCCGTCAATTATTTTAGTACCTCTAATTAAACGTGTTGGTTCATTGTTATCAAATATAACATGTAAATCAATATCAGAACTAGCAGTATTAAATCCTGTTAAACTACTTCCATATACAAAAACACCTAAACAATGTGGATTTTGTAAATATCCCATTTCTTTTATAAACATCAATATCTTTTTTAGAGTTATAGGTGGTATTTGAATATTATCTTCTATTTTAGTAGTTGCTAATTCAATAATAGGTGCATCAAAATCATCATTTCTACTTTTAATTGGTATTCTATGTTCTTCAGTGTTTAGATAAACATTTCTTTTTGCAAATATATATATTTTATTAAGTAATTCATATTTTTGAATTTTACTTAAGTTTTGATTTGAAATAGCATCGAAATACATTTCTATAAAATATTGTTCTGGTATTAAATTTATGGCGAATGCCTTTCTATATTTTTCATCAGTATATAATCTAAATCCCTTTGATGTTTCTATTCTTGGCATTCCCATTAAATTATGATAGAACCTTCTTATTTTATCTATAGTTAGATGATATAAGTGTTCAAAAAATGGATCATTATTTAAAGCATATCTTTCTAACTTTTCCATTCTATTATTTATTATAGATACTTGTTCCATTGCTTCATTATCACTTAAAGGTGGTAATGGTGTGGAAAACTTATTAATTACATAAGTTTGCATTTTACTCAATTGTTCATCTTTTGCATATATAATTCTAGATTTTCCAAAAATAGTCAATGAAGCATTATTTTGACTATTATAATCTTCATCAATAGTTTGATAAATATCTTCAATTGGTTTTTCAAAATATTCTATTCTTGTTCCATCAATAATTTTGTTTCCTCTAATTAAATGCGTTGGATCATCGTTATCAAATATAATATGCAAATCAATGTCAGAATTAACTGTGTTAACACCACTTAAATAACTTCCATAAAATAAAATACCTAGAACATGTTCATTATTTAAATATCCCATTTCATTGATAAATGTAAGTATTTTTTCTTCAATTGTCACTTATATCACCCCCTTTTCAAAAAATTTGCGTTTAATATAATAACATAAGTTTGCTTTTTTTACAATAAATATGGTTCAGAATACAAAAAATGCGGTATAATCTGCTTCGCAGCAAATACTATAATAAAATTTGTATAAATAAGGGGATTGATATTTATGAATATTGATATCATAAAAGGTAGAATAAAAAAGGAAATATAAACAAATATGGAAGAATGAGATTAGCCTATTTAAAAGAATATAAAAAAGCCCTATATACTTCACTGTTAATGAAAGAAGAACTTACTAATCATATTATTTCAGTAAGTAAAAGTTCAGAAGATTTATTAAATACTTTGATGGAAAGTTATAAAAAATCAGATGAAAGACTATCTTAAAAAAGCAAAAAAATTAATCATTTTGAATGGGCTAAGCTTATGAATAGTTATAAAAATACGGCAGAAGAAATTATATAAAAAGAGTATATTTTTATATAAATAATCTAAAAAAAGAGGAAAAATTATCAAAGTAATTTAATCCTCTTTTTATATTTTAATTAATATGGGAGTAAAAGTAATGTCTAGCTAGCACTGAATTTATACTCTCGCATAAATTCCATTATGGGAAGTTCTCATACCCTTATTTTCTATATTTTATCCTTGTCTATATCTCTTAATTCAAAACTTTTATAAATTTTTGTCATATCTCTGTATTTACCTTTTCTAATTTCTTCTTCATATGATTCAAATTCAATATTGTCATCATTATCATTTAATTCCTTATCTATATCATAAGGTACACATACTAGTTCATATGAAATTTTTTCATCAATATTTTTAGAATCAAAGTTACCAGATAAAATTAAATAATTAGCCACAGTGGTATTTTTAACATCGCCATCTTTTTCATCATTTCTAAAGACATCAATAGCATTACCAACAGAACCTATATTTATAATCATTCTATTATATATTTTTTGAACATATTGAGTATGTATATGACCATATATTAAAATATCAGCTTTCTTATCAGAAATCGTATTAGAACTTGGCAAAAACAATTCATACAATCTATCAATTTTATCTATATTTCCTGTAAATTTATCTATTTTTTCAGGATGTGCATGAACTAATCTTACAAATCTACCACTCATATAAAATTCATAACAGTAAGGTAAATTACTTAAATATTTTCTAGTTTCTTCATTTAATTTATTTTTGTTCCAAATTATTCTATCTACTTCTGATTGTGTTTTAGTTAATAAATCAATATTACTAGTAAAATATTCATCACAATTACCTCTTAGTATAACTTCACAATTTTCTTTAACTAAATCAACACACTCTTGTTGATGAGTTCCTTTTGCAATTATATCCCCAAGACAAAATATTCTATTTATATTTCTTTCTTTAATGTCATCTAATACTGATTTTAATGCTTCTAAATTACCATGTATGTCTGATATTATTGCTATTTTATCCATTATTCAGTCCTCCTTTTTTTTATAAACAAGTATCAGCAAATCGTTCACCAAAATTATTTTTCATAATAACTTGTTTTTTAATTTCTACACTGGTAGTTATTCCATTTCCTTCAGAATTATTCAGGTTATCTAGTATTTGCTTATTTCTAATAATAATATTAAAGCTTTTAAATTTTTCATAATTATAACCAATTATACTGTTATCTTCATGATGAATTAAGCCTAGTCTTATTAGATTAGAAATAGATGCTGATATATCAAATTCATCACCTAAATCAAGTAATTCTTCTACTATATAATTAGGATATGCAGAAACATAAACTTTATTTGTATTATCAAGTTTTAAAACTGGATGTGCACAAGCAACCTGTCCGACATCATTTAATCTTTTAAAAACTTTAGCATCTAGTGGCGTTAATTGCCTAATTATTTCTACATAACTAGGATGCGCTTTATCCTTAGTATCTTTGTTCATAGAAGATACTAGTAAATTTAAATACATATTCCTAAGTTCTTCTTTATCATATGTATATTTTAATGATTCTAATGCAGGACCTGCTACCATTAAATCAGGTTCTACTATCTTATCGTCAGGAAGAGAATTCAGTCTAGTTTCTAAATCATTTTTGAAATCTTCTAGTTTATATTTAAATAATGCATTTGCTTTTTTTACTGGATAGAAAACTACATTATTGAATAATCCAACAATAGATTCTACTATTTCGCCTGTTTGAGTTACAGTTCCTTTTAATCCATCATTATATACATCTTTAGCAACAACTTTTGCTACTTCTTTTGTGATTTCTAATACTTCATCAGTCATGTTTTTACCTCCAAGATATTTCTTGAAATTATTATATTATAAAATATCAAAATTCACCATACTACCATTGAAATTTAATAAGAATTACTATATAATTTTTTTACAGATAATTCCTAATAAAAAGAATCATAAATTTGATAAGGATAAATACACTTTATTGCTAATAAACGGCTAAAGTATGGTAAGATTATATTGAGGTGTTTACTATGCAAGTTGTAATAAGTGGTAGTTTTAGAAAACACATGAATGAAATCATTGACCTAAAACAAATATTAGAATCAGATGGAATACAAGTAATAAAACCTAATAATATTGATGTTGTAGACAATCCAGATAATCCTGAATTTGTTAAATTTAAGGGTGAAGAAAACATTAGTGAAAATGATTTACAAACGCAATATTTCCATGGAATTGATTTCTGTGATGCTCATATCATTTATAATAAAGACGGATATATTGGTTCTAGTGCTTTGCACGAATTATTCTATGGTGCTGGTAGAAATTCTTTTGCAAAAAGTAATGGAAATGAGCATACACAAGTATATTTATTAGAACCATTAAATTATGAGCAAATTAAAAATAGTTATGGTAATGACTCAAGTGATGATTTTCAAAGAATTTATGGAATGATTAATGCCTTAATACAACTGGGAAATATTAAAATTGGTTTAGATACTTTGTATGAAGATTTTAAAATTAAACAAAGAATTAAAGGTAAATGGTAAATTATTATGAAAGTTAGAAACAAACTTCAAAGCATAGAAATAATAAAAAACAAAAAGTTAAATTCATTTCCAGAGCAACTATTTTATAAAAATCAAACAAAGGAAATTATAAAATTTCTAGATGATAATCCTGCTGAATATTATGCAGTACGTAGTAAAGAAATTGTTGGTTGTAAAAAAAATAATTTTAAAGTTCCAAGAAGTAATGTATTAAATGAAATTAATAATTTTAATCTATTTACAATCAATGTTAGTTCATATAACTTTACACCAAATTTAATATTAATTGGAGATATTATGTTTGGAAAAAATAATGATGTATGGTTTATTGGTTCAACTAATAAAAATTTTACTGGTAAAATGGCAGAACAAAATCCTGATTATAATTTTTTTACAAATATTTTTGATAAACGATTAAACAAAATTCCAGGTTTTGATATTATTTATAAATATATTGTTATTCATGATTTACTAGATGTAATAGTAGAATTTGCCATATATGATATACCAGTTGGATTATATAATGAACAAGTTATAGTTTTTGAGATAAGAACAGAATTTTGAACACAGAAATGTGTTCTTTTTTGTGTTTTGGTGGTGGAAATGAGATGACTATTATTAACTACTTTTTTGAAATAGTAGTACCACAAATTCTTGAATATTTTATGGAAAACAAAGAAAAATTCCTAATTATCTTATGCTAGAAGTTTTAAAAAAAGATAAACAATATCTAGAACTAATTGATAAAATTTTAGAACAATCAAAAGAAGAAAATGATAATAAAAAAGGAACAATTAATAAATATGAAATGTTAAGACTTGATTATTTAAAAACACATAAAAAAGCACTTTACACTACACTTTTAATGAAAGATGAACTTACTAATCACCTTATTTCAATAAGTAAAGATTCAGAAAATTTATTAAATAATTTGATGGAAAGTTATAAAAAAAGTGATGAAAGACTATCTGAAAAAATAAAAAAAGTAATCATATTGAATGGGCAAAACTTATGAATAATTATAAAAATACAGCAGAAGAAATCATATTAAAAGAGTATATTTTTCTATAAATAATCTAAAAAAAGAGGAAAAATTATCAAAGTAATTTAATCCTCTTTTTATATTTTAATTAATATGGGAGTAAAAGTAATGTATAGCCAGCACTGAATTTATACTCCCGTACAAATTCTACTATGGGAATTCCCATACCCTTTACTTTAATTAATCTATTAAATGTTTATCATATAAATCTTTAAATATTAATTCATCAACAGGTGAAACTTTTACATTCAAATTACTATAATCTAAGAATTATATTTCTTCAATTTCAGAATCAGGTTTTAGTGTTCCTACAAAGTCAGCAGTATAGCAAGTCATTTTAACTAATACACCTTCTGCTTTGCCGTGAGCTTGTGCCTCAAAAGTACCATAGTATTTAATTGTATCTTTTAATATGTCTATAGTTAATTCTTCCTTACATTCTCTAATTAAAGTTTCTTCATCTGTTTCAGATTCTTCTCTTTTTCCACCAGGTATATAATAAGCATCTTTACCTTTTGGTAAAGTACTTAATATCTTGCCATTTTTTAATATATGAATGCGATTTTATCTATCTCTCTCATTGTTATATCTCCTTACTTTTACTCCTTCTGGATTTCCATATGTATGTTCTAAATAATCAATAAATTGTCTATAATTTGCAATACTATAATCAGTTATTGCATTAATTTTATCTCTATCTAAATCAGCATATTTATCATAAACATTAACAACTTCAATACCTGCATTTTTACTCGCTAAAACACCAGTATATGAATCTTCAAATATCAAACATTCATCTGGTCTAGCATCATAATGTTGCATTATCATATTATATATTTCTGGATTAGGTTTCTTATTTATAACATCTTCTTTTCTAGTGATTAAGTCAAATACTTGTGATATATCCATTTGTTTCAACATTTTCTTATTCTTTTTAGAATAAATGTCTAACTGAACTTGTGTTGTCATAGTTGCTAATACTAAAGTAAAACCTAAACCTTTAAATTTTGATATTAATTCTACAACATCTGGTTTAAAATCCATTTCATTTTCTAAAACTTCACTAGATTTATCCCATCTTATTTTAAGTAATTGCTCTGCATTTTGAATACTAAAACCATATTTCTTATTTAAGTACTCACAATACGCAACATAGATATCACTATCTTGATTGCTATGGAGGAAAGTATCCCTTTCTAATTGTATAGTGTCTAAATCAATAGTTATATTACCAAACTCTTCAATTAATTTTTGATCAGTTATATTCCATACACCAATAGAGTCAATTAATGTACCATCCATATCAAAAATAATATATTTTTTACCTCTTAAATTCAAATCTTGTATTTTGTTCATATAAATCACTTTCTTTTTTGATGACTAATTATTCATTACGCCATCTTTTTATAGTTTCAAGTAAATCCAAATCTACCCAATCTTTATTCCATTCACTGTAAAAATCAACATTATCAGACTTAGGTTTGGGATTTGGTAAATCTATTTTTACTATTGCTGGAATAGTAGTTGCTTCACCAACAATAAGTGCTTCACCAGAAGATAATGTTGGTAAACAATCAACTAAAGAACTATTATTGTCAGGAAGAAGTCTTTTTACGCAATTTTGGTCATTAAAATTAGTTAGTCTTAATACTACGAAATTATTACATTGGGAAAATATTGTTTCAGAAACTTCTGAAGGCCTTTGGCTTACTACCATAAGACTTAGTCCATATTTTCTTCCTTCTTTTGCAATCCTTTCAATAGATTTTCTTGATGCATTGTATTCAGCACCACCATCTTTTGGTATATAATTATGTGCTTCTTCACAAACTATCATAAATGGTATATCATTTTGCTCATTATTCTGATGTTTGTTTTTAGAATAATGAAATGCAAAATCAAAAATTAATCTTGCAACTAAACTAACAGTTATACTTAAGACTTCAAATGGAACTCCACTTAAATCAATTATAGATATATTAGCTTTATCAATATATCCAATAAATTGTTTTAATATAATTGAAAAATCTTCTGTTTTAAATTCTGATCCATCATCTTTTTTAGGAGTAGTTATAAAATCCAATCTTTTATCGTTTAATTTTGTCTCTATTCTTGTTAAAAATCTTTCAAATTCACCATTAAATGGACCATTGCTAGCTTTGGTTGCTGCAGCAGTAGAACTAGGCACAAAATCATAAGTTGAGTTCAAGTATTCTGTTATATCTTCTATTAAGCGTCCATCTTTAAGCTTAGGTTTACCAGATTCTCCATCAATTTTGCTTATAACTTCACAATTTAAATTATAAATAAAATTATAGACTTCTTTAATATCAAAATAAACTGGCATATCATATGTTATTTTTCTCCCTGGGTTATGTTTTTCTTTGCTTAAAATTACAGCTCTTTTAAATTGTGATATTTGATTATGCGAATTCATTTCATTACTTTCAATAAAAAGTGATTCTAGTTCTTCAGAATTCATTAACCAATATGGAATATTAATTTTTTCAACATCCAAATTATTTAATGTAAAGTTTTCTGATTCATCTAGAGAAAATGCATTTTTATATTCTGAGTGTATATCAAAAATTATAATGTGAGAATTCTTTTGACTTCCCTTATTAATATTTAAAGCATTATCTATTCCTGCTACTTGTTGAATGATTTTAGCAACAGAGCATGATTTACCACTACCTGTTGAACCCACAATTCCAATATGTTTACTAAAAAAAGCATTTCCATTTATGTAGTAATCTATTGAATCGTTATTAGATAATTTTCCCATTCGATATGCAAAATCCTTGCTTTTAGCAAATATTTTATCTATTGTTTCGTTATCCGGTATGAACACTGGCTCAGTTGGTGATGGGATATTAACACTACCTTGTTTAAAATCTATATTTCCATCATTTTGAAAATAGCTTCCTATAGGTTGTGTTTCAATATGATATTCAATATCTTTTTGTCCTTCTATTGTTTTTATATTTAAAATTGTTACTAAAATATAATTCAAATTTCCTTCTTGTACTGCTAGATATTTCCCAATTTTTATAGCATTTTTATTTTGTTCAAACTCATCAATACTATTTAGTTTTATTTTTATAATAGAGCCTGTACTTTCAAAAACTTTACCTATTTCATTCATCTTTTACCTCCCAAATAAAAAACTTCCTTTACATCATTCATATTTAAACCTTGTATTTTAGAACATACAACTCCTGTATTTTCTAATTCATTGACATCAATATCTCCTATAACAAATAAATCATTAGGTATACTAGTTATTAAATAATCATCAATTTCTTTACATCTCAAACATATTTTTAAAGAACAGTTATTACCATTAATAAATTTATCTAAATTAAATTTTCTTGCCACATCACCATTTTCAAAAGAAACTTTATAATTATTATATAATATGGTCTGTATTTCTGAAAAGTTGTCATAATTTTTGTCTTCAATAATGAAAATAGGACACTTATTCAATTTTGGTTTATTGTTATATTTTATAATATAATCAACTATAAAAGATGCTACTTCTGAATTTAAATATTTACTAATATCTAAGTATATAACCCTAACACTAGAATTATTTTGTAAACGAATTCTTAAATTATTTTTTATTACTTTTTTATATTTTTCTAAAGAATATAGCGATTTTAACCACTTAGTTGATAATAACTCTTTTAGCTCATATACTTCTTTTTTAAAAGCCAAACATTCTATAATTCTTTCTTTTTCATCTTCATTAGCACTAATCGCTGCCACTTTATGAAAAAAATTAGGATAAAACAGATTAATTGCATCATCTTCATTATGGCCATCACTTATTATTTTTTGTATTATTTCGTTGAAAAGACTGTCATAAGATGGTGCAGAAAAAATTTCAATTTTATTAATAAAATCGTCAATATTTATTTTTAAAATTTTATTACCTTGTTCTTTTATATATTTATGAATAATTTCAATATCTTTGCTTTCTAATTCTTTTTTACAAAAAAATTCATTAATGTTACTGCTAAAATTATAAATAAATGGAAAATACTTTTTAATATATGTTTTATTTTTTGTCTTTAATATTTCAGCAAATATAATGCTATTAAACTCTTCTCTTTTTTCAATTAGGGAATTTTTATAGTGAATGTATAGCCTATAATTAAGATTATTATCTTGAAGATAAGATAATAACATATCAAATATAGGTTTAGCTAATACACCGGGAGTTAAATTTTCGGTTGACTCATAATATTTGCATTGAACTGCTATAGTTTTGTCAGGTAAAAAAATATCTAAGTCTTCTATAGTACCTTCCAACATTACTTTTGTTTTATCATCGTCGGCTTTTAAAATTTCTAGAATACTTTTATTAAATTGATAATTAAATCCTAATATTGTTGCATTAGCAGTCCTATCCATGTACTGACACCTCCTAAAATAAAAAAAGAGTATCAAATTTAATGATACTAATCTATTTTGATTATACTACATTTAGACATTATTTTCCATGCTTCCATTGAAATTAAATAAAAAATCATATATAATGTTTTTAGAAAGAGAGCGTTGTAGTTCGTAAGCTGTGGCTTAATCGCTCCAGAGAAGAATCTGCTCGAACTTTTATTGTTAGAGTTTAATGATAAACGTCAATTCTAGAAATAGGATTGATTTTTTTGTTGTGTATGAAAGCGAGGAGATTCGAACGTGGTCAGCATAATTAAACAAGAATTAGAAATTGAAGAGGCTTTAAAAAGAAAAATTGAATTTACATGTGATTTTTATAATACTACTCCAACTATTTATAATGGTAGTGTTAGAACTATTGAAAGAACTAATCTTTCTTATATTGAACCTCATAGAGTTATTATTAATGGAATTACATATTTAACATTCAATTATGAGCCGAGTGTTTATGTTGAAAATTTGAGCAAATGTATCTTGTGACCATTGACGTTCTGGTAATTGGCGAAAATAAACAATATTTTTACCTAATAAAATGCTAGTTTTATTAGTACCTAATTTCTTGCTAATTTTAACCAACTCACAATCAACAATTACTATTATTATGATAATGTGATTTAAAATTTATATAAATTAGACTGCATAACTACAACTTTTATTCTCTAATGTAGGAAATATTTAAACGAAAGGAGCAAATATTATTGAGAAAAAAAGTTGAAAATGATGAAAAATTATCTAATAAAATATTAGATTTATGTCTTCATCAACAAATTGAAGAATCATATCAATATATGAAATTAAAAAAAACAAATTAGATTTTGCGAGATACAAATTGAATATTTACAAATTCATAAACCCTATTGGTTTCAAAGGAAGGAATTAAAATCTTATTATGAAGATATAGCTTAATTGAGGATCAAATATGTAATTACTATAAACAAATTGAGGATGAAATAAAATTAATCGAAGAGTTAAAGAATAATATTCACTCGGTTAATTTATCTTATTAATTTCTAAAATAATTTAAAATAACTTATGGACTTTAACAATTTATATGTTATTATAATTGCAGGTGATTTAAAAAAATGCATAACTGTTATAAATATATAGGTAAATTTATTGATAACTACGTTTTTGTCTTTGATGTTAATACATCTTGTAAGGGTGTAATTGATAATAAAGGAAACGAAATAATTCCTGTTATATATGATGGCTTTATAGGAAGTCTTTACGACCAATTTATAATAGGCTATAAATATGAAAAAGAGTTAGTCACTACTCCAGTCGATTGGGATATTGATAATTATAGTTTAGATTATATTTACAAAGGAACATTTTTTTATTTAATTGATAAAGAAGGTCATAACTTTTATTTAGACTTTAATCCAGAAAGTAAAGTTACTTATAGTGGAATAAGTTATGATGGAGCAATTAATTTTAATTGTGAATACGAATATAAAGAATATCTTGACATTCACTATCGTAAAAAATATGATTATTACAAATTTTATCCTGGAGATAATTTTGTTATAGTAAAAAAAAATAGTGATACTATATACATTCAACATTTTGATGGTACAAAGGAAGATATTAGCGATAAACAATTTAAAGATATAATTAAAAAAGTTAAGGTAAAAAAATTATAACATTTAATTTACTATTAACAAATTAATACATCGATTTTAATGTTAGAATCCGTTATTAATTGTTTGTTTTATATTATAATTTCTATATAAGTATGTTCTATTGAAAATACTAGAATTTGTTATATTTTCAAAGAACGAATATCAGTAACAAAAAAGAAGTGTGAAATTTGTGTTAAAAAACTAAAAAATATATTAAACAAGTTATGTTAATACTATATGTAATAACATAGTAGATATAAATTTTACTATATGTAATTAAAATTATTATAAAGGAGATAAAGACTATGATTGATATATTATTTGAAAGTTCTGAAAAAGTGAGGGACGAAGAAATGAGTAAATTTATGGCGAGAGCTAATAACGAAAATGGTATTGATACATCTAAAGTATATTTAGGTTATCTTGTTGATGATAAAACTGAAATAAGTGAGTATAAACTGTTAACTGACTGTTCTGTAAGAACTCCACATAACCTATTCTATTTTGATATTATTTCTAAGAGAGCATTTGGAATTAAAGGTGGTTGGACTGGTTTTGCAATGACACCTAATAGAGGTCTATGTGTTAATAGCGTTCAACCAATGATTGAAATTATTAATAAACCTAGAATGACATTTGAGGAGCTCTTATCTTTTATTGAAGATTATAATAAAGAAAACTCAATGAAAAAAAATAAAAAAATGATGTAGATAAATATCTTTATTATTTATTTTAAATTATTAAAACATTTGAAATTTTAATCATTTAATGTTATTATAGTTGCAATTCAAAGGGGGATTTATAATGAATTTTAATGAAAAGCAATCAAAATCAATTTATGAATTTATAATAACATATAATTCAGATGAAGAATTTAGAAACATTATTCAAGAATTATATGAAGATGAAATATCTAAAATATCAATTTTGCATATTTATGCATTAGAAGAAATTTTAAGATATGGAAATAAAGGAATATTTAATAAATTTTTTCAAACAAAAGGTACTCATACTGATGAACAAGCTGTAGAGTTATTTGATGGTTTTATTAAGTTATTAAATGATGATCCAAGTTTTAAACAATATAAGATGGAACAATTAAAATCTGCACCTGATACATTATCTGCAATAGAAAAATTTGCCTTTACATTAATTAGCATGTCTAAGAGTGAGATGCATCAAATGCATAAAGAAATGTGTGATGAACTAGAATATGATGAACTTAATCCTATTTTATACGCTACTGATAAACAAATTAGAAGAACATTAGAAAATTTATTTTTTGGTGAGTTTATTCATAAAATGTTAGAATTACCTGCTATGAAACCTGTTAAAGTTAGACAAAAAGAAAAAGGTATGATTGCCAATATAGATAAGCCACTTATAATTGAGAAAATCCAAGAAATTCTTTCTGACCAAAATGCTACATCTCAATTTAAAAAAGTTATAGATAATAGATTTGTTAAAGTAAAATTTGATGTATTATTGGGTAAAGGTGAATCTGCTTTTGATCAATATTCAAAGTTTAATACTAATATTAGCGCTAATGAAATTCTTGGTATTGAAAAGGATATTACTGATGATATGTATGAATATTTAATGGATTTGATTAATAAAAATAAAGGACAAGGTAGAGGGCTAAATAAAAAATAATAGATTTGAAAAATTAGAATGAATTCAATCTAGTTTTTTGTTAGATAATTCTTTTAAACTAAGTATAATAATTTAAATTTTTTGTTGAAAATACTCAAATCCGTGTAATAATGATATAAGATTTGATGTTTATCAACATTTATTTTTTGAGCAAGAGTTCGAAATGGGTTCTATTGTCGCTCCATAATGATATTAATCAAACTTCGGTTTGTTTAATATATATAGCTAATCTTCGGATTAGTTTTTTTTGCAGTTTAATCGAACCCGCGTTAGCAGTTTATATTCGTTTGTCATAAATAAAAAAGTATTTCGTTTGAAA
>JAFUNE010000002.1 GCA_017473105.1 Bacilli bacterium
AGCACCTACTAATTGAGTTTTACTATTAAAACTAACATGACTTCCTATTATCAAATCCATAATATCACCCACAAAAATTATATCAAAAATCATTCAATAAAAAAAGATGAATCGCTTCATCTTATTTTATAACTTATTAGTTAGTTTTTGCTGGAACAGTACCGTTACATCCACCGTTTCCTGTACCGCTAGCGTTATATGTAGTCATACCTACTTTATCATCAGTACTACGTTCATAAACTTGTTTTACATCTACTTTTGATTTATCCATTGTAGTTGCATTGAAACCAGCTTTTTGGCTATCATAACAGAAGTTGTTATCATAGATTACTACTCTTTTGAATCCACCATTACGATCAAACCAAATTACATAGTTTTTAGGAGCTCCATCCATATCTAATGCACCAATAACTTTAACGTTAGCTGCACCAGAAGTAGCTGCTGTTGTTTCTGTTCCTAAAGTTGAATCTACAGCAGTAAACACGATTTCTTTTCCACCAGCTAACATAGCTTGTTGCATAAATCCAGTTTTAGCTGTATCCATGTATTTTTGTACTTCAGTAACGAATGAATTAGCTTTTGCTTGATTGAACATACCTAATACGTTTGGCATTGCAACGATAACTAAGATAGCTAAGATTGCGATAACTGCTAATAACTCAACTAATGTAAATCCTTTCTTTTTCATTTTTAATCTCACTTTCCTTTCTTTGTAGTTTTCCTACCTTATGTATTAATTATATATTTTTTATTTATATAGGTCAATATATAATATTTATTAATTTACAATTTTCATAAAAAAGATGAATCGCTTCATCTTTTTTTATAACTTATTAGTTAGTTTTTGCTGGTTGAGTTCCAAGACATCCATAACCAGTTGTCACATTATCAGTTGTAATACCAACTTTATCTGATGATGAACGTTCTTTAACATGTTTAACATCTACTTTTGATTTGTCCATATTTGCAGCTGTAGCTACAACACCTACACCATATCCTTGTAAGTTGTCATAACAGAAGTTATTATCATAGATAATTACTCTTTTGAATCCACCATTACGATCAAACCAAATTACATAGTTTTTAGGAGCACCATCCATATCTAATGCACCAATAACTTTTACGTTAGCTGCTGATGTGTCTGCTAACACGTCTCCATCACTTTTTGAATCATCATCAACTGAAGTAAATACAATTTCTTTTCCACCATTTAACATAGCTTGTTGCATAAATCCAGTTTTAGCTGTATCCATATATTTTTGTACTTCAGTAACAAATGAATTAGCTTTAGCTTGGTTGAACATACCTAGTACATTTGGCATTGCAACGATAACTAAGATAGCTAAGATTGCGATAACTGCTAATAACTCAACTAATGTAAATCCTTTCTTTTTCATTTTTAATCTCACTTTCCTTTCTTTGTAGTTTTCCTACCTTATGAATTAATTATATATTTTTTTATTTTTGTGGTCAATATAAAAAGTGTAAATCTTTTTTTAAATTTACACTTTATTTGATTGATGAAATTTTTGAAATGATATCTATTGTGTCTATTATGTTATCTATTTTATCTATTGTTCTTAGTTTGTATTTTTCTTTTATTTCCTTAACAAATTGGTCATAGTAGTTTGGATTTCTATTTAGATATTTATAGTAGTATGAGTTTTGTCTTAGGAGTTGTTTGTACTTTACATTTTCATCTAATTTTTTCTTTACACTTTGGTTCATTCTTCACCATAAAGTTTTTCTATGTTTTTTTGTTCTGTTATTTTTGTATCTTTTGTTTCATTTGGTTTTGTTAATTCTTCGATTAGCATTACTACTTTTTGAATGGATGATATATTTTCTTCTAATGAGTCTATATTAATGTTTTTTAGGCTGTTTAAGATGTTTTTTATATTAATTTGTTCAGTTGGCTTGGTTGATGTGTATTTTGCCCATATTTCTTCTTTTTCTCCGTATATATCATATAATTCATATAAAGATTGCCATGATATGTTATTTGTTTTTACATAATCTATGTATTCTGGATGTTTATATATAAAATTTTTAAATTCTTCTTTTTTTGACATATTAAATTATATTAAAAAAAAGTATGATTATTCATACTTTTATTGTTCGATTATTTTGAAATAATTTCCGTTGTCTAGATATAAAATTCCTTTTTTGTCACTACTTATTTTTTTCATGATATCTACGTATTTATTTAATAGTTCTACTCTATTGTTTGTAACATACACTTGATTTCCATCATTCATGTAAAGTACAAATCTTTCATCATCATAATCAGTTGTACTGTACTCAATTTCACTTACTAGAGATAATATATTTTTATCTATTTTACTTAGTTTTTCTGTGAATTCTTTTTCGATATCTTCTGGTACGAAGTTTATTAATACTGGTACTTGATACTCATTATTATTATCAACATCTTCATATGTACTTAGTTTATATTTATTTGTACTTCTTGTTACATATAATACTTTCTTTTCTTTTATATCTAACTCTAATATAAATCCTAGTCTTTTTTTTATTTCAACATCTTCTACAAGATCTAGTTTTAATAACCTATTTTTTATATCTTGTTTTTTTATTTTTAAAAACTCTGGATATTTTTCTAATTTTGCTGTTTCTATAATTATTTCATCTGAGTAATATTCTGTATTTAATATTATTATATTTTTTGTTTTTATACTAAAAAGATAATTTATAATTAAACAAATTATTAATATAAATAGTATAAATTTTAAAAATTTTATAAAATTAAATTTTCTTTTTACCCTTTTTTTCATTTTTTTCCTTTGTCATCTTTTTTATTTCATCTAATATCATTGTACTTGATGATATATCTTTTACTTCGCTTAAATTCTTTTTTACTTCTTTAAATGTTTTTTCACTAAACATTTCATCTATTGCATCCACTAATGCTTTTTTATCCAAATCTTTTTCTTCAATTAGAAGACTCATATTTTTATCTACTAGATCTAGTGCGTTATAGTATTGATGATTATTTGCTACATATGGACTTGGTATCAAGATTGATGGTATTCTTGTTGCCATTATTTCTGCAATTGTACTTGCTCCTGCTCTTGATATTACTAAGTCTGCACTTTTGAATAAACTTGGTAAGTTATCAAAGAATGGTACTATTTTTGTACTTTTTGGTACTATTAAATTATTATTTAATTCTGAATAACTTTTCTTTCCTGTTATAAATAATATTTCTGTATCTTCTCTTTCATATGTTCTTAAAAAATCAAGCAATTTTTCGTTTACGGATGTACTTCCTAGTGAACCCATTACTATAATAATAAGTTTTTTATTTTTATCAAAACCTAATTCTGTTTTGTTGAATTTTTTACACTCAATTGCTCTTTGTGCAACTGGGTTACCTGTATAAATAATGTTTTTACATTTTAGTTTTCTACTTCCGTCTTTGAATGATGTGAATACTGCGTCAGAAAATTTTGACAAATATATATTTGTTTTTCCTGGTAACATATTTTGTTCATGTAAAAAGACTTTAACTCCTCTTTTTTTTGCTGCTAAGCATACTGGAAGAGTTACATATCCACCAAACGCAATTACTGCATCTGGTTTAAATTCATCTACTATTTTTAAACATTCGTCATATGATTTTATTATGCAACCAACATTTTTTATATTTCTTACCATGTTAGTTTTTGATAAACCATATATATCAATACCTCTGTAAGGAATACCCATACTAGGAATCAAATCATTTTCCATTCTGTTTTTTGTTCCTATATATAAATATTTATTCCCCTTATCTTTCTTTATTTCATCAAGCACAGAAAGTGCTGGATATATATGTCCTCCAGTTCCTCCTGCTGTTAAAATAAATCTCATAAGATTTCCACCTCACTAATTACTAGTATTATATACTATTATTTACTTTTTTTCATCAGTTTAAGTATATTTTTTCTTAAAAGTTCATTTGCTTCTTCAAGTTCCATTTTAGAAATGTCTATTGGTTTTCCTATTCTTGTTGTTAATTTTCCTTTTTTTCCTGTGTAAGAACCACTTATTCCAAATGGTACAATTAGTGCCCCTGTTTTTTTAGCAAGTGATACAGCACCAAATTTAAATGGTAGTAAATCTACTTCATCTTTTGTACCAAGTGTTTTGTTTCTTGTTCCTTCTGGGAATATACCAAGTGCTCCTCCTCTTTCTAAAACTTCTCTTGCTTTACTTTTAGCATTTTCATCTTTTTTAGTTCTATCTACTGGTATACAGCATGCTAGTTTGAAAAACCATGCTGTTTTTCCTTTAAAATATTCATCTTTAGCCATGTAGTGAACCACTCTATTTGTTACACACAATACATTAAATTGATCATGTGTATGCATGTGATTTCCACATAATATAATTGGACCAGACTTAGGTATATTTTCTTTTCCATATATTGTTGGCCTAAATTTTAAATTGAAATATATTTTTACAAATGGACTAAGTATTTTATATCCTATCTCGTCAAATCTTATCATTCTTCATTATCCTCCGAATCTATCAAGTCTCTGTATGCTACTTTTCCTATTTTTGTTCTAGGAAGTTCTTTTCTATAACCATATGCGTATGGTAATGCATATTTAGCTATATTTTTTTCACAGTGTGTTTTTATACTTTTCTTTACTTCGCTTGTAAGTACAATATCATCTTTTAAGACAATATATACTTTTACAACTTCTTTTTTGTATGGATGTGGTACACCTACTGCAACACATGCTTTTACATATTTATGTTTATTAATTATTTCTTCTATTTGTCCTGGATAAATGTTATATCCACTTGAAACAATCATTCTTTTTTGTCTACTTTGGAAGAATATATATCCATCTTTGTCCATATATCCTAGGTCACCTGTATGTAGATATATTTTACCATCTTCTCTTTTGATTAGTACTTTATTTGTTTCTTCTGGATCGTTAAAGTATCCTTTCATTACCGTTGGAGAGTGAACTATAATTTCTCCTGTTTGACCATATGGAAGTTCTTTATTTGTTTTTGGATCAACAATTTTAATAATTGCATCTGGTAGCGGAACTCCAATACTTTCTTTTTTTATACATTCTTTTGGCATCATACAACAACCTGCTGAGCATTCTGTTAATCCAAATGCTGGTGTTATATGTCCTTCACTTCCGTGATCATATAAAAATTCATCTACTGCTTCGTGTGTTTTTCTTGAGATTGAATCTCCTCCAACAATTACATCTTTTATGTATGACAAATCTTCATCTACTAGTTTTTTACTTTGTGGTAATGTTTCTAATAAACTTGGTACGCATGCAATTAAATTTGGTTTGTATTTCATTATTGTTTCATCAAATGTTTTTGGTGATACAGATGGAAGTAGCATTGCATGAGCTGCATTTATAAATGATACATGTATTGTTACTCCTAAACCAAATCCGTGGAATATTGGCATAATTGCTAAAACTTTTTCTCCTGGTTTTACTGTTTTACAAATTGCACTTCCACTTAGTGCAAGAGAGTTCATATTATAGTTTGTAAGTTCTATTCCTTTTGGCTTTCCTGTTGTTCCACCGCTATGTAGAATAACTGCTGTATCTTCTGCTTTTGTACATGATTTTACTTTTTCTTTGTGGAATTTTGCTCTTGCTATAAATCTATAGTATGGTAGTGCATCGCTATCACATTTAGCTGCACCTCTTCCTGCGGTTAATTTATACCCTATTTTCATTAATGGGTCCATACTTTCACATACAGGTGTGTAAAGCACTTTTTCAACAGTTAATTCTTTTCTTATATTTTTAATTTTTGCATATGCGATATCTGCAACCATTAAATATTTACTTTTAACTAAATTAATACTGTGTTTAAATTCTTCTTCGCTTGATAATGGATGAATCATATTACATACTGCACCTAATTTATTAAGTGCATAAAAACATACTATTGCTTCTGGTGTATTTGGCATTGCAATTGAAACATAGTCTCCTTTTTTTACACCCATTCTAATGAATGCACATGCTGCTTCATCTATTTTATTCATAAATGATCTATAAGTTACTTTATTTCCGTAATATGAATATGCTATGTATGATGGATATGCTTGTGCACTTCTGTAAATCAATTCATACATTGTGCATTTTGGATAATCTAAGTTTGCTTTAAATCCTTTATAAAATTTATACCATGGATATGTTTTATTTTCTTCGTTTTTCAATAATTTCATCTCCTTTTTTCTTTAATTTCCTTATTTTACTTTCAAGTATTCTATTTTCTTGTACTAAATCCCCATTTACTTCATAAGGTTCTCCATACATTATAACTAATGTTTTTTTGAACATTTTATACTCTCCACATATTACCATTGGAACGATTTTTGCTTTTGATTTTAATGCAAATGATACGGCTCCAAATTTGAATGGTAATAAATCTACCTCATCTTTTGTTCCTATTGTTTTATTTGTTGTTCCTTCTGGAAATATGCCGATTACATTACCTTGTTTTAATATATCTAGTGATGATGATTTTGCATTTTCATCTTTTACACTTCTATCAACTGGTATTACTCCCATACTTCTAAAAAATAATGAACCTATTTTTGTTTTAAATAATTCTTTCTTTCCTAGTACATGTACAACTCTTCTTGGAGCATATAGTATACTACCTGCATCTAGTTGACTTCTATGATTACTCGCTATTATTACAGGTCCACTTTTTGGTATATTAGATGCTCCTATTACACTAGGTCTAAATACTATTTTAAATAGTGGTCTTCCTATAAACACTATAATCTTATAAATTAAATATTTCATACTCTCACCATATTAATTATATCATATTTTATTTTTTTCTTAATTTTATTATAACTATTTCTGCTGGATTAAACATTCTTAATGGTACTCTTGCTGAAAAACCAATTCCTCTTGAAACTACCATTGTCATATTTTTTATTTTATGAATTTTATCATAATACGCCGGAAAGAACTTGTATTCTGGACTTAGTAAACCACCTAAAAAAGGTAGTCTTATAATTCCTCCATGTACATGACCAGTTAACACTAAATTTGCATTTGTTTCTTTATATGCATAAGCCATTAGAGGATTATGTGCTATTAATATATTATATTTTTCACTATCCATATTCCCTAATTTTTCTTCTATATATTCTTTATCTAATTTTTTCTTTCTCATTCCTTCAAAAAATGATATATCTATATCTAAACCATATAATTCTATATTATCTGATATTTTTATTTTTTCATTGTTTAAAACATTTATTTTTGTTTTATCTATTCTTTTATCATATTCTTTTCTTAAGTCTTTTTTCATATTTTCTTCATGATTTCCATATGTATAATATGTTTTGTATTTCTCTAATATATTTACAAGGCTCATAAAATTTTCTTGATGTCCTTTATATTCATTTACCATATCTCCGCTTAATATTATTAAATCGGGATTTTCTTTTGTAATTATTTTTTCTAATCTTTTTGTTATATTTCTATCATGTAAATCTGACAAATGCATTATTTTTAAATCTTTATCTATTTTTTTGTCTTTTATTTCATATTCTGTTATGTCTATTTTAATACAACTATATATTATAAGTAATATAGATATTATCGCTATAACTATTATTGCTTCTAACATTTTTTATCACCTAAAATATATTATATCAAAATTTTATTCAAAATAAAAATGTAGACAAAATCTACATTTATTTTTCTCTTGTAAATTGCATCCTTTTAAATATATTGCTAGAAATAATAATTTTTTTCATATCTATCACTTCATTGTAAGTATAGCATTAAAAACAATAAAAAAAGTAGAATTTAATCTACTTTGTTTTTTATTATAAATTATTTAATTTTTCTTTAATAAGTGCATTAACTTCTCTCATATCAGCTTTTCCTTTTACAAGTGGAGTTATTGCTTTCATTATAGCTCCCATATCTTTTACAGATGATGGTTTTACTTCATTAAATACATTATCAACAATTTCTGCTAGTTCTTCACTACTTAATTGTTCTGGTAAATACTTGCTTAATAGTTCAATTTCTCTTGTTAAATTATCTATTAAGTCTTGTCTATTACCTTTTTTGAATTCTTCGATACTTTCTCTGTGTGTTTTGACTTGTTTACTCACAACATCTATAACTACTTCATCACTTGCATTGCTTCTGTCTAATTTATTATTAACTAAATATAAATCAATAGCGCTTTTTAATAATCTTAATGTATTAAGACTATCTTTATCTTTTGATTTCATAGCCTCGATCATATCTTTTGAAATTGTTTCGTATAACATAAAATCACTCCTTAATATAAATATTAATATCTATTTTTGTTGTGTTTTTTAGCGTTTCTGATAGCTTCTTTTTTAGCTTCTCTTCTAACAATTCCAGGTTTAGAATATTCTTTTCTTTTTTTCATTTCAGTAGGGATTCCGCTTCTTTGTACTTTCATTTTGAAACGTTTTAATGCACCCTCAACATTCCCGTCTTTTACTTCTACATGTGTCATTATCTCTTCCCTCCCTTCATGACTATATTTGATTATATTACAATTCATGCTAAATTTCAAGCAAAAACATGAATAAATCAGTAAAAATTACATTTTTTTTAACAAGAAAAAATAAGCAATGTAAAAATTGCTTATTTAATTTGACTCATTACTTCTTCAGCGAAGTTGTCGTTTCTCTTTTCCATACCTTCACCTACTTCGAATTTAACAAGTTTAACTAATTTAGAATTATTCTTTTCTAAATATGATTTAACTGTTAAACCAGAATCTTTGATGAAAGCTTGTTCTTCTAAAACTGTTTCTTCGAAGAATTTTCTAATTCTTCCTTCTACAATTTTTTCAGCAAATTCAGGTTTTTTACCTTCATTAATTACTTGTTCTTTAATTACAGCTTTTTCATGTTCTACATCTTCAGCTGGAACACTTTCAACATTAACATATTGTGGTCTCATAGCTGCTGCTTGCATAGCAACATCTTTAGCAGCTTCTTCATTTTCACCAGTAACAACTGTTAATGATGCAATTTTTCCACCCATATGTAAATAAGAACCAAATACTTGATTATCTTCTTTTGCTACTTTTTCAAATCTTCTAAGACTAATTTTTTCACCAATCTTAGCAGTTGCTGCAACGATTAAATCGTTTAAAGTACCATTTTCAGTTTCAAGATTTAATGCATCTTCTAAAGTTTCAACATCACTTGATAAAATAGTTTTACCAATTGTATCTAATAATTCTTTAAATTCAGCATTCTTAGCAACGAAATCAGTTTCGCTATTTAACTCAACAACAACAGCATTATTACCTTCAGTATAAATGTTTGAAAGTCCTTCTGCAGCTATTCTTTCAGCTTTTTTAGCAGCCTTAGAAATACCTTTTTCTCTTAAATAATCGATTGCTTTATCCATATCCCCGTTAGTTTCAACTAAAGCTTTTTTGCAATCCATCATTCCAGCTCCAGTTTTTTCTCTAAGGTCTTTAACCATACTTGCGCTAATTTCCATATTTGCCTCCTATTAATTTAATGATGAAACTAATTCATCTTTTTTCATACTTGAATATCCGTTAATTCCTTTTTCTTTAGCAATAGCTCTTAATTCAGCTACTGTCATGTCAGCATAATTAACTTCTTCTTTAGTTTCTTCTTTAGTAGTTTTTTCTTCTTTATCTAAGTTAACTACTTTAGTTTCAACTTTGATTTCTTTATTTTCTTTATTAGATTTGTTGTTTTCTTCTTCAGTTACGTAATCTACTAATTCTAAACCATTAGCTTCACAAACAGCATTAGCTAGAACTCCTAAAACTACTTTAACACTTCTAACAGCATCATCGTTTGCTGGAATACAGAAGTCAACAGCATCTGGATCACAGTTAGTATCAACAATACCAAATACAGGAATATGTAATTTTCTAGCTTCTCTTATAGCATTCATTTCTACACGAGGATCTACAACTACGATAGCTTTTGGTAATTGTTCCATGTTTCTAATACCACATAATAACTTATTTAATTTTTCATATTCTTTTTGGATTTTAGCAACTTCTTTTTTAGGAAGTAATTCAAGTTTACCAGTTTCTTCCATCTTTTCGATTTCAGCTAGTCTCTTAATTCTTTCTCTAATTGTTCTAAAATTAGTTAAAGTTCCTCCTAACCATCTTTCAGTTACATAAAAACTATTACATCTTGTAGCTTCTTCAATACTAGCATCTTTAGCTTGTTTTTTAGTTCCTACAAATAGAATCTTACCACCATTTTCGCATGCTTTAAGAATTTCAGCGTAAGCTTCTTCTATTTTTTCAACAGTTTTTTGTAAATCAATAATATGAATGTCATCTCTTGTAGTAAAAATGTATTCCTTCATTTTTGGATTCCATCTTTTTGCTTGGTGTCCGAAATGTACACCTGCTTCTAATAAATAACTTTTTGCAATTACTGCCATAAATAATCTCTCCTTTCGTTTTTTTCTTCTGTTTATCTTTAAATTAATATCCACTTATTAAATAAGCACTAGAATATTAAATCAATAAACATGTCTTTTTTCTTAAAGCCAATTTATTTTAGCATAATTTATATCAAAATAAAAGAGTTTTTTTATCAAAAACTCAATAATTTTTACCATTTTATACAAGATAAATCAAAGTCAAATAATGAACCTATTAATTTTAATATATCTGGAAAACTTACTACTATTACTAATACTACAAATAATTTAGTTGTTTTCTTAAAAGCGGCCTTTAATGCAGAATCTGGATTATCTCCTGAAATTGCTGGTAAGAAATTTGCCATTGCAACAACTACTGCTATTATAACAGCAATAATTCTAACTCCAGTTATAAATAAATTAACTAGTGCAACTAATCCTTCGCCTAATAGTTCACTACATGTAGTCCCTCCACTATCAAGGTCTAAATTTGGAGCATCTGGTCCACCATCTGCAAGAATATTTATTAAATCTAAATTTAGTTCACTTGCATTTACATTTTCTACAAATAGGAAAATTCCTAATACCATTAATATAATTAAAAATATTTTTTTCACAAAATCACCTATAACTAATTTTATCAAATTTATATGTTGTATTTCAATTGTTTTTTTCTTAATATAGTTTTATTATTTTAATATTTACACAATTTTAATAAGAATTTTGAAAAATTCAGTTATATGGTGTATAATTATATAAGGTGATTTGATGAAGGCGGATTCATTTAAAAACAGAGGTATGTTTCTTGAAAATATTATAAATGATTCTAATACTTATTATAATAGTAATGATAAATGTTTAATCTATAAAAAACCAACACCTATCAAAGTATTAAAAGTAAGTTATCCTACAAATAAATCACATTTGATAGATAAAGCTGTATATTCAAGTATATCTACACTTGATTACAATGGTATTTATAGAGGTAAATATATAGAATTTGATGCAAAAGAATGTCACAATAAAACATCTTTTCCACTTTCTAATATTAAAGATCACCAACTTGATCATATAAAAAGAGTTATTAAACAAAGAGGTATTGTTTTTTTAATAATATTTATGAATAATAATTTTTATTTGTTAAAAGGTGAAACTTTAATAGAATTTATTAATAATAATACTCGTAAAAGTATAGAATTTGAATATATAGAAAAAAATTGTTATAAAATTTGTGAAAGCTACATTCCTAGACTTAAATATCTAGATGCAGTAGATGAAGCTTATTTTAAGGAGTAAAATGAAAAAGAAGAAAAATATAAAAGAAAAGAAAAAAGTTATTAAAGAAAAGAAAACGTCATTTGAAAATGAAAACAATGAAGTTCATGTTAAACCAAAAAGAAAAAGAAAGTTTAGATTTTGGTATTGGTTTCTTGTAACTATTGTTGCTTGTGCTCTTTTCGTATTTTTAGGAGGAATTGGTTTTTGTTACTATATAGTTAGAAGTGCTCCTGAATTCAATATTGAAGAGATGTTTGAAAAGGAAGCGACGAGAATATTTGCTGCTAATGGTGTAGAGATTGCAAAACTTGGTACTGAAAAAAGAGAAAAAGTTAAATATGAAGATTTACCTCAAGTATTAATTGATGCAATTATCGCTACAGAAGACTCAAGATTTTTTCAACATAATGGATTTGATGCTCCAAGATTTTTAAAAGCATCAATTACTCAAGTTCTTGGTCAAGGTGGTGGTGGTGCTTCTACTCTAACAATGCAACTTTCTAAATTATCTTTTACTAGTACTGAATCGTCTGGTATTGAAGGTATTATAAGAAAGTTTACAGATATTTATATGTCTGTATTCCAAATCGAACAAAATCTTACTAAAGAAGAAATTATAGAATACTATGTAAACACTCCTTGTATGGGTGGAAATATATATGGTGTTCAACAAGCTAGTAAATATTATTTTGGAAAAGATGTTAAAGATTTAAATTTAGTTGAAGCTGCTCAAATAGCTGGTATGTTTCAATCACCTAATGGGTATAATCCATATTTTAATCCAAACGATGCTAATGCTAGAAAAAATACTGTTTTATATTTAATGAAAAGACATGGTTATATAACTGATGCTGAATATGAAGCTGGTATTGCTGTTGAAATCAAAGATTTTATTAAAGATAGTTCATCAGAAGTTTTAGAATATCAAGGATTTATAGATACAGTTGTTCAAGAAGTAATTGATAAAACTGGTAATAACCCTTACTCTGTTCCAATGGACATTTATACAACTATGATTCCTGAAAAACAAGATGTAATTAATAATTTTTATAAAACATGGAAATTTAAAGATAGCAAAATTGAAACTGGTATTGCTGTTGTTGATAATAAAACTGGTGCTTTAATTGCCGTTGGTGCTGGTAGAAATAAGAAAAATGCTATGACACTAAATATAGCAACATTCTCTGGTCAAACAAAACGTGCTGGTGGTTCTACTATGAAACCAATTATGGATTATGGTCCTGCTATTGAATATGCTAACTTAAGTACATATGGTCCATTTATTGATGAAGCTACTACTTATGGTGGTTCTGTTATGAGAAACTTCAATGGTAAATATAATGGATTTATGTCAATGAGAGATTGTTTAAAAAATTCTGTTAATACTTGTGCTCTTCAAGCATTTAGATTAACTACAAATGATCAAAAATATAAATTTGCTACAAGTTTAGGAATTGAATTTGATTCTACATTCTTACCAGATTCTTATTCAATCGGAACATTTAATGCTATAACACCTGTTACTTTAGCTGGAGCTTATGCTGCATTTGGTAATGGTGGATACTATACAGAACCTTATTCATTTACAAAATTAGTTTATAGAGAAACTGAGGAAACATATGAACCAGATATACAACGTAAAAGAGTTATGAAACCTCAAACTGCTTATATAATTTCTAGTATTTTAGTAAATGCTACAAGTTCAAGAGTAAGTGTTAAAGGAACTCAAGTTGCTACTAAAACTGGTACTACTTCATATGATGAGGAGTTTTTAAAGAAATATAAGCTTTCTAATAATGTTATTCCTGACTCATGGACAGCTAGTTATAGTCCTGATTATGCTATTGCTATTTGGTATGGTTATGTTGATGGACTTGATGCTGAAGCTGTTAAAAATAAACATTATATTACAATGAGCCATGCTACAAATGAAAGAACAAAAATACAAGGTGCTATTGGTAACAAAATATATGAAAAGAATTCTAAATTTAAAAATCCTGGTGGTATAGTTTCATCAGAAGTTGAGCTTGAAACTATTCCTGCTCAATTACCAAGTGAAAATACACCAGCTGATATGAGGGGAAAATTCTTATTTATTAGTGGTACTGAGCCAAGTGATGTTTCTACAAGATATTCAAAACTTCAAGATCCAACAAATTTAAGTTATTCTGTTGTTGGAAACCAATTAAATTTATCTTGGACATCTATCCCTACTCCTGATGCTATTGATACAAATTACTTAACTGATTATTTCAATAATGGTTATGGTGAATGGGCAAGCGATTATTTAGCTAAGAGACTAGCTTACAATAATTCAAAAATCGGTACTGTTGGATATGAAATTTATTTAACAAATGGTAGTGATTCTTCGTATGTTGGATTTACTGAAAATTCTAACTACTCTATTGATTTATCAACTATTAGTGGTACTTATGATGGAGTTATTGTTAAATCTGCGTATACGATATTTAAAGGAAATAGTTCTAGTGGAACTAAGGTATCATTTACAATTGGTAACATTACTTCTGGAATTGATGAAAGTAAAGTTAGTGTTACTATGAATTCACTTAATACTTCACTTAAAGTTGGTAGTACTTACAATAAATTAACTTCTTCAAATATTGATACAATTAAATATGATGGACTTGATATCAAAAATGAAGTTGTTGCTCTAAATGTACAAATTGCTGATATAACAAAAGATGGTGCTCCTTTAAGTGCTGAATTAATAAGTTCTAGTGCTGGAACAGCTACTGTTAAATATAAAGTTACATTTAGTTATAAGAATACAAATATTACTAAAACATTTACACAAACAGTTAATGTTACAAATTAAAAAACGTTCATAATTGAACGTTTTTTTATCTTACTCTTCCAACAAACGAAGCTTCTTTTTCACTCATTTCAAAATGTTCAAATGCAAAATTATCTTTCTTAAAGTATGAATTTAAATAATTAATTGCATCGTCATATGATACTCCATGTTGTCTTAACAATGATTCTGCATATGCTTTATTATCTAAAAATCCATTTCTTTCTGCTCTTTTATCTAATTTTTTTGCTTTTGTTAATGCAACACATTTTATTGCTATCATTTGATTATTTAATTCTCTTTTTCTTTGTTCTATTTGTGCTAATCTTTCTCTTCTTTGTCTTAATGCATCTGTATACATTGGGAAGGATTCTTTCATTTTTTCATATTCATCATTTTCGTCAAATGGATTACTTGATTTTTTTATGCCAAGTTTTTCATATTCTCTAGCGTTTATTTTTTTTATTTCTTTTTCTTCTTTAATTAATTGTTCTAATTCTTTTGATATATTTTTAACCAAATTTTTCCAATCGCTAGTTTTCATTATTTACTCCTATTTCATTTTCACACTCTTCAATATAATCTAGAAGTTCTTCTACATTTACATCTTTTAATAGTTCATCTATTTCTTTCATTTCAATTTATCCTTTTTACATATAATTTTTAAATTACAGTTTTCGCATTTTGGATTTTTACTTGTACAGTGATATCTTCCAAATAAAACTAGCTGTGAATTTATTCTATTCCATTTATTTTTATCAAAATATTTTTTTAATTTTTCTTCTGTTTTTAATACATCATCATTTAATTTAGTAATTCCGAGTCTTTTTGAAACCCTATAAACATGTGTGTCAACTGCAAAAGATGGTTCATCAAATAATTGAGATAATACTACACTTGCTGTTTTTCTTCCGACTCCTGGAAGTTTTTCTAAATATTCTCTATCATTTGGAACATATCCTTTTTCTAATAATTTTGATACTATTTCTTTAAAATAATTAGATTTTGTTTTATGAAAACCAATTGTTTTTAAACATTCATTTAATTCTTCAGTTGTTAATTCATTTAATTTTAAAAGTGAATCATATTTTTTATATAATTCACCTGTTACTATATTTACTCTTTTATCAGTTGTTTGTGCAGATAACATTACAGATAAAACTAGTTCGTAATCTTTTGTGTAATTAAGTTCACATTTTGGATTTGGAAATAATAAGTTTAGTTCTTTTTCAATTAATTCTTTATTCATTATCGTTAGTCCAATCATAATCAAACATATCTACATTTTGTTTTTCTTCTTTAATACGTTTTTTAACTCCATTACGATTCCATTCATATATTATTTTATCAATATATCTAAAATTACGAACATCGTTTAAAATAGCTTCTTTTAATGCTTCTTTTATTGTTTCTTCACTTGTACCTTTATTTAACCAATCATTTATCATTTCATATTCAAATGAAGATAATGTTCTTCCAAGTTCTTGTTCAAATATTGCATAAATATCTGTATTAATATCTTCTACTCTTTTATTTAAAACCAATCTATCAAGTAGTGGATCTAAATTAACAACTTCAACTACATTACCATTAACATTAGAAACTACCATTTCTATGTATTTTTTATTAATTAAACTACTAAATACGTTTACCGCCTTTTCTTCATCAAATCCTAATCTGTCTTTAATAGATTCTATATCTAAATTACAAGATACATTAATAAAATATAATATCATTAAAAACTCATCTAAAGTAATATCTATATTACTTATAGATTTAACAATATTACTGTTTACAATAAAATCTCTAGTTAAAAATTCGTTTCTAAGTTCTTTCATATTTTATATACATTCTAAATAGCCAATAATTGCTTCTTTATTATTTTCTAATTTACCTTCCATTATATTTCTTTCGATTAGTTTATATACTCTTTTAAAGTCATCAACTTCTACATAATTTAACATGGTACTTACTGAAATGTCAATCTCAATAATACTTTTCATACTTAAAATGTCTAGCAGTGTTCTAACTTTTCCTTCTATTCCAAGAATACTTGCTGCGTTATATATAACTTCAGGAGAATATAAGGCAAAATCCATAAAGGCTATTTCTCCTTTACTTACGATTTTTTTAATTCCCTCTATTATTCTTTTTTCTTCTCTTGTAAATATTAAATCAGTATCTATTTGTGCCCAAATACCAAATCTACTATAAGTTTGTGTTACTTCTGGTACACTGTGTATATTAAAATATTTCCACATATTATATCTCTTTACTAAATAGAAAAATTTATATGCGTTATTTGAATCAAATATTTTATCTAATTCTCTTTTTTTGAATTCAGGTGATATTTCATTTAATAAATATACATGCTTATTTGCTAGGAAATCTATTATTCTTGGTTCTAAATCAAAATCTAGCGTACAAGCAAATCTAATAGCTCTTAGTATTCTTGTTTTATCCTCCTTGAATTTTTTTTCAGTGTCACCCATCACTCTTATAATTCTTGAATCTAAATCTTTTTTAGAACCATATATATCTATTAAGTGTCCTTCTGAATCTATTGCGAATGTATTGATTGTAAAATCTCTTCTTAATAGATCTGTTGCTAAATCTTTAGCAGGTTCTAATTCAATAGGTTTATTTCTTCTGTATGCTAATTCCTTTCTATAAGTATTAATATCGTAACTAACCCCATCTTTTTCGATATGATATGCATAGTATTGTGGAAATGCTGTTCCTTCTCCATTAAACATTTTAATAATTGCACTTATTGGAGCGTTTGTACATATATCTATATCTTCGGATTCTATTCCAAGAAGATAATCTCTTACATAACCTCCAACTACATATGCTTCATATCCATTTTCAACTAATTTATTCATTATCTCTTTCATATCATAATAATAACATAATTTGGCAATAAAAAAAAGCCATAAATGGCTCCTTTTATTAATTTAAAGCATCTTTTAATTTGCTTCCAGCTTTAAATCCAGCAACAACTTTTGCAGGAATTTTAATAGTTTCTTTAGTTAATGGATTGATTCCTTCTCTAGCAGCTCTTTCTTTAGCTGTGAAAGTTCCAAATCCTACTAATGCAACTTTTCCGTCTTTTTTAAGACCTTCTGTAATTCCTTCAATTGTAGCATCTAATGCTCTTAAAGCATCTGCTTTAGTTAATCCTGCTTTTGCAGCAACGAATTCTACTAATTCTGTTTTACTCATCGTAAATTACCTCCCATTCACATCGTGTATTTTTCAGTACGATGCTTACATATTAATTGTAGCATAACTTATTTAAATTGCAAGCAAATTAGCATTTTTTTGTGATTTTTCTTGATAAAATCGTGTTTTCTTTTGCAAAAGCAAACACTTTTTCTTTATAAAAAAGATATGTTTAAACATATCTTTTATACATTTGGTTTATCCCATGTAGCATATTTACATTTTGGATAATTATTACATCCATAAAATATTTTTCCTTTTTTAGTTTTCTTTTCAATAACTTTACCATTACACTCAGGACAATCACAAACTTCAACAACTTCTTTTTCTTCTGTTTTTATATATTTACAAGCGGGATAATTTGAACATGCTGTAAATTCTCCGTATCTTCCTTTTTTTAATACTAGTGGACTATTGCAGTTTGGACAATTACCAAGTGATTTATCTATTTGTTGTTTAATGTGTTTACATGTTGGATAATTTGAACATGCTTCAAATTCACCATATTTCCCTTTTCTTATTACCATAGGGCTATTACATACTGGACACATTTCTCCGGTTTCTTCCGCTGGAGTTTTAGATACATTTTTTAATGCATCTCCCATAAGAGACTCGAATTTTTCATAGAATGTTTTTAGGACATTTATATTTTCTACTTTTCCTTCTGCGATTTCATCTAAATCATTTTCCATGTTCGCAGTATATTCTACGTTTATAATATCACTGAATCCTTCTTGAAGAATATCTGTTACTTCTATACCTAATTGTGTTGGTACAAACTTTTTATCTTCATTTACTACATATTCTCTTTCTAAGTTTGTATGTATAATTGTTGCATATGTAGAAGGTCTTCCTATACCAAGGGTTTCAAGTTCTTTAATTAGTGAACTTTCATTAAACCTTGATGATGGTTCAGTAAAGTGTTGTTCTTTTAATATTTCGTTACTATTAAGTGAAGTAACTCCTGTTAAGTTTGGAAGCATTTTATCTTCACTACTATCATAATCTTTATATACTTTTAAGTAACCATCAAACGTTAATACACTTCCTGTTGCTTTAAATTCATAGTTATTATTATCGAGTGTTATACTTGTGGAAAGAGTTTTTGCATTTGACATAAGACAAGCTAAACTTCTTGCATATATTAAACTATATAATTTATATTCATCAGTTGTTAAATATTTTTTTAAACTTTCTGGTGTTCTATATGGACTAGTAACTCTTATACCTTCATGTGCATCTTGCATGTTATCGTTTTTCTTTTGTTGTTTTACAGCACCAACATATTCTTCTCCATAAGTTTCACGAATATATTTAAATGCATCATTAATAAATACAGGACTCATTCTTTCACTATCTGTTCTCATGTATGTAATTAAACCGACAGTTTCTGTTCCGATATCAATTCCTTCATATAATTTTTGTGCAATCATCATTGTTTTTTTAGAAGTGAATTTTAATCTATTGATTGCTGTTTGTTGTAATGTACTTGTTTTAAATGGCATTACACCTTTTTTTGCTTTTTCTTTTTGTTCTATATTTACTATATTAAATGTTTCACTTAATTTTGAAAGAATATCATTTACTTCTTCTTCATTATTTATTTCAATTTTTTTATTATTATATTTTTCAAGCTTAGCATCCATTTCATCAAATTTTGCTGTTATACTCCAGTATTCTTTTGGTATGAATGCTTGTATTTCACGTTCACGATCTACAATTAATTTTAGCGCTACGCTTTGTACTCTTCCTGCACTTACTCCTTTTGTTTTTCTTTTTACAAATCCTGTTGATAATCTAAATCCTATTATTCTATCTAAAAATCTTCTTGTTTCTTGGCTTTTAACTAAGTCTTCATCAATATCTCTTGGATTTTTTATTGATTCTAGTACAACATCTTTTGTAATTTCATTAAATGTAACTCTTTGATAATTATGTTTACCTAGAACTTCTTTTAAGTGCCAACTTATTGCTTCTCCTTCACGGTCTGGGTCGGTTGCTAGAATAATATTTTCTGCTTCTTTTGCATATTTTTTTAAATTTGATACATTTTTCTTTTGTCTTGGTATCATTATATAATTTGGTTGAAAATTATTATCTACATCTATTCCTAAACCATATTTTCCTGTAGTTGCTAGATCACGTATGTGTCCCATTGATGATAATACTTTATAATCGCTTCCCAAATATTTTTCTATTGTTTTACTTTTACTTGGGCTTTCTACTATTACTAGATTTTTCATATATCACTTTCCCTCTTCACTACATAATATTATAAATTAAAAAGTTTTTTGTCAAGAAGATAGTTTTATATATTATATATAATATAATATATTTTTTTTTGCAAATAAAAACATCTACCTTTTTAGTAGAAAGTTTAACTATTATATTAAAATAATAGTTAACTTTTTAATACTAATTTTGGTGATGAAGCTACCTTGTCTATATCTAGTGAACTGCAATCATCATGAGACATTTCTCTTAATGGTATATCTAGTCCTTCTTGTTTTAGTGTTAATGCTATATTTCTTAAACAGTTATACCTTTGAATTAATGTTGATATTGCTTCACTATCAAATTCATTTCCTTTTTTTAATAATGTTTCCATGTACTTTGCTATTCTTATATCAATTGCTTTGAATTTTTCTGCTTCAATTTGGTCAAATGTTATAAATTCATTTCCATAATGAACACTATTTCTCATTGCTTTAATATCACTTTGAATTAAAAAATCAACTTGACTTTCACCATATGGATCATATTCAAATTCATCTTCATTAATATCATCTAGTCCTACTACTGATAGTGATATACCACTACTTCCGTTTGCATGGCTTTCCATATCATCATAAACTTTCAATTCTTCTTTTGTTAAATTTTTAAGTCTCTTTTTAGTTTGTTCTTCTAATGATAATATATTATTTCTTATTAATGAGGGTGCTTTTGTGTATGGTGTGTTATGATGAAATTTTGCATCATTCACTACCTCACATCCTTTTACAAAATCTTCTAGGTGATCACTTACATATTCTAATACAAATTCTTTTTCTAAATAATCTCTTTGCATATCGCTTCCTTTCTTTATTAATTTTGAACTTTAAAATAATATCATAAATTTTAAAAAAAATCTAGTATAATTTACTAGATTTAGAAATGTAGATTTTTATCTAAGAAAACGCTAAACGTTTTAAAACTTTTTAAACTTGATACTCCAACTATTAAAAAGTCTTTTACTCTTATTAATCTATCTTTAAAATTAATTTTTATTTTATCTTCACTTATTTTTATCGGATACATATTTACTCCTTTTGTCATTATTGCCTATTAATTCTATTGTATCAAACTTTTCACGTAAAATGTTATAAAAAGTTTTCTCAAAGTGTAAATCATTTATAATTGAGTTCATTGTAACGTTTAGTTTATTTCCATATGAACATATACTACATTTTATTTTTTGTATATTATTTGGCATTACAAGCATTAAAATATTATCAACATAATTTTTAAATTTATCATCTAGTTCTATTAGTCCAACATTCGATACTATTGTTGTAGATGCTCTTAAAAAGCCAAAAAATCTGATAAAGAATTTTTTTACAAAAAGTGGCACTACTCTTAAACCAATATTTACTCCTACACTAACATCACTTGCTAAATATGATTTTATTTTATCTGGTGTGTATTTTTCTTTATATTCTTTTTTTACATGTTTTAGTATTTCCTCAAAAGTAACATTTTCTTTTCCACTAAAGTTTGAATATATGTTCATGTACGTAAAGAAGTTAGCCATGGTTTCTTCTTGAAAATGTGGTCTTAGATTTATTGGTACTATTATATTTAACTCTTTATTTGACGTTTTGTCATATAAACTTTTATATAACGCATACATATAAAGAGATACTAGATATGTTGTTACTGATACTTTATTCTTTTTAGATATTTCTCTTACTTCTTTTGTATCTAAAATATAGTGATATGTATTATTAATGTTTCTTGGCATGCCTTTTATTTTATATGTTGGTTTTTTATCTTTCTTTTCAGAATAACTCATATCATAATGTTTAAGGGTGCAGTCTTCATAACCAATATCCATATATTTTGTTTTTTTATACTTAATATTATATTTAATACTTAAATAATGATAAATAATGGATTTTAAAAAAATTATTCCTCCTGCTCCATCTGTTAAAACATGATATAAATCTAAATTAATTTTATTTTTATAATAAGTTACTTTAAATAAATAATCATTGTTTTTTCTAAAATTTATATGTGTACATGGTATTTCTGTTTCTTCTTTTATAATCGGTCTTTTTTTATTGTAATCTAGGTAGTTCCAAAATAAACCTGAACAACACTTTACTTTGAAGGATGGATAATCTTCTAATGATTTATTTACTGCTTTTTTTAAAATAAGGGGTTCTATTTCTTCTTTTAATAATGCTGAGAATCTAAATATACTTGTATTATTTATGTCATCTAATGAAAATAATTTAGCTGTGTTATCTATTTTTCTCCATTTATTTTCCATAAAACCCTCCTAGCTTAATTATTCGTTACTTTTTAATGACTCTATCATATCTATTTTCTTTAAACTATGATGTGTAATAAAACTTACTATTATTGTAAAACATGATGCTATTAATGCTGATATTATGTAACTTGATGTTTTTATTTGTTTTAAAAATAACAAATCATGTGGTTCACATGTTTTTATAACAAAGTGACTTATATATCCACCCATGAATATTCCAAGTAGTATACCTACTATTGTTATAAAATAATTTTCTCTTGTTATATAAGAGTCTACTTCTTCATCATAAAATCCTAATACTTTTAGTGTTGATATTTCTCTTTTTCTTTCACTTATATTTATATTTGATAAATTATATAAAATAATAAATGCTAGTGTTGCCGAAGATAAAATTAGTACTATAATTACTGAATCTAATGATTCTAAAACTTCGTTTACATTTTTTAACATTGTTTTTTGACTCAATGTATTACTAACTGATTTGTTATCTATTATATCATTTATAAATGCTTCGTCAAAGTTTTCGTTTGTTTTTAACATTATCATATTTGTTTTATAATCTTGATAATATTTTTCATATGTTTCTTTATCAATGAATACATAATTTCCTATATAATTTTCAACTACTTTATATATTTCTATTTCTTTGTATTCATCATTTATTAATAAATATAATTTGTCTCCTTCAGTTACATCTAATGCGTAAGCTAGTTTTTCTGTTACTGCTATTTTATCTTTTTCTATTTCAATTTGTTCAAAATTATTATTTACATCATTTAAACTAATTACATGGTGTAGTTCTTCTTTATTTTCTGGAACTATTAAATCAGTTTCTATTTTTTGTTTTTCTTTTGTATATATATCAATTACTTCATAATATGTATGCACGTTATTTATAATATCTTCGTTTGTATTTAAAAGATTATCTATGCTTTCTAAGTCAGGGTTGTCCATTAAATAGATCATTTCATCGTACAAGTGAACATTTGAATAATGATAACTTGAAATACTGTTTGCGGAATCTTTTAAACCAAATCCTGTCATTATTAGTGCAGTCGAGCATGATATTCCAACTATTGTTATTATTATTCTACTTTTATATCTAAATATATTTCTTATTGTTATTTTATTTGAAAAATTAAGTTTATCCCATATAAAATGCATTTTTTCTAAAAATATTTTTTTTCCTGATACTGGGGCTTTTGGTCTCATAAGTTGACTTGGTTTTTCTTTAAGTGCTTTATTTACCGTAATTACTGATACTCCGCATATACAAACAAGAGCAACACTCAAACCAATAAATGCATAATATAAATTAAATTCATATATAAATTTTGGTATTCTAAATATTCCTTTATATATAGACCATATTATTTGTGGGAATAGATTAAATCCAATTAACATTCCTATTATTCCGCCTGTTGTTGTGGCAATAAATGAAAATACTAAATATTTTGACATAATATGACTTTTAGAAAATCCAAGTCCTCTTAGTGTACCTATTTCTGTTCTATCTTCATCTACCATTCTTGCCATTGAAATTAAACTTATCAAAATTGCAACTAAATAAAATAATATTGGAAATACATTACCTAGTTTAGTTATACTTTCTAACATTGTTTTGAATGTTGAATAACTTCTGTTATCATTTCTATCAAATATGTACCATACTGATTTTGGAAAATCATCTAAACTATATTCTACCCCCATTGTATCCATATAGTCTATTTGATTTTGAAATAAATCATTAAATCTTTTTTCTTCTCTTTCTTGTTTTATTTCTTCTATTTTATTTTTTGATTTTTCTACAAGATTCTCATATTTTTCTGTTGATGTTTTTAATTCTTTTGCTCCATTTAAAGTAAAAGTTGCACTTGTATAAATTGACGTGTTAAATGCGTTTTCCAGTACGTATGAATAATAATTTAATTCTCCATTTCCAACTGTTGTTGTTCCCATATATTCAGGTGCAAAGAATAGTGGACTTTCTATACTACCTACTATTCTAAACATCTCATTATGTAAATTATCGCTATCAATTGTAATGTAATCATCAATTGATAAATTGTTTTCATTTAATAATTTTTCTGAAACAATTATTTCATTATTTGATAGTGGCATTCTTCCATCTTTTAATATTACATCATTCATATTTGTTATAGATGTTATTCTAATGCTTTTTTGAGTATCATTTAATATTACGACTTCATCTGTTGATTTAATGCCTACTATATTTTCTGATATATCTAATTTTTCTAATTCTATTATATCTTCATATGTTAATCCAAGAGATGAGACTACTTCTATATCGTATACATTTAATTCATCTAAATATTTATCAAGTGAAATTAACATATCTGGACTTGCTGCTTTTATTCCACAGAAAAAACCTACTCCTAGGAGCGACATTAATAATAGTGATAAAAATCTTTTGTATGATGATTTTATTCTTCTAAAACTACTTACTAATAATTTGTTTTTCATATTCTACCACTCTATATCATCTACATTTTTAGGTTCTTTATTTATAGTTATATTTTGAATTTTTCCACTATTAAATTTAATTACTTTATCTGCTATTTCTGAAATAACTGTGTTGTGTGTGATAATAATTACTGTTATCCCATCTTCTCTGCATACATTTTGAAGTAATTTTAATATTTGTTTTCCTGTTTTATAATCAAGGGCTCCTGTTGGTTCATCGCACAATAATAATTTTGGATTTTTTGCTATTGCACGTGCTATTGCAACTCTTTGTTGTTCTCCTCCACTTAGTTGTGATGGAAAGTTATGCATTCTGTCTTTTAATCCAACTTTTTCAAGAATTTCTTTTGGATCTAAATGATCTTTACAAAGTTGTACTGCTAATTCTACATTTTCAAGAGCAGTTAAATTTTGAATTAAATTGTAAAATTGAAATACAAATCCTATATCATTTCTTCTATATTTAATTAAGTTTTTACCTTTTAATTTATCAATTCTTTGTCCATCTACTTCTATTTCTCCACTTGTTGCATCATCCATTCCACCAAGTATATTTAGACAAGTTGTTTTACCAGCACCACTTGGTCCTAGTATACATACAAGTTCTCCTTTATTAATTTTAAAATCGATTTTGTTTAAAGCAAGTATCTCTATTTCACCCATTTGATACTTTTTGCTTACATCATTAAATTCTATATACGACATATTATTCACCTTAATTAATTATACAATAAAGATGATTTTTAGTAAATGAATTAGACGTTTTATTCATAAGAACAAATTAAATTATAATTATTTAAATTATTTAAAAACTCTTTATCATTCATTTTATTTGTTTTACTTATAGATTCATTTGAATAATACACATATACTTCTTTGTCTATTTTTTCAAATGATTCTATATATGTTTGCATTTCATTTTTAATTGTATTTTTATAATTATTTGGTATTTCATATATACTTATTTTTGAATTAATTATGTAATAATATTTTCCATCTATTCTTTTACTTGTTGTATATGAAGCATAGTCTCCTTTATGTTTTAAAATTATATATTTATCTTTTTTTGTACATGTTATATTTGTATATTCATATTCTATATTTATTTCTAATATCATTGTTATTAATAACACTAAAAATAAAGCTATTGAAATTAGTGGTATCAATATGTAATGTTTTTTCTTTTTATTTGTATCATTTATAACATTTATTATATTTTCTTCAAAAGTATTTATATATTCTTCTTCTTTTAAATCTTCTCCACTCATTAATTCATTTATTGATATATCTAATATTTCACACAATGGTTTAAATAATGATAAATCTGGCATATTCTTTCCATTTTCCCAATTAGAAACAGCTTTATTTGATACTCCTAATTTTTCAGATAATTGTTCTTGTGTAATTTTTTTATTTTTTCTTTTTAATTTTATATAGTTTCCAATTTTTTCTTGATTCATTTTTACACCTCAAGTTCATATTAGTATATTATATATAATTTTTAAATGAAGTAAAACTAGAATTTTAATTTGCATAAAAAAGAACTTTTAAAATATTTTATTTTATCACTTAAATTTTTAATTAAAAGGGTTTTTCATCATTTTTTTTAACTTTCCAGTGATAGTGAAACTATTTCTTTAAATAAGAAAATTTATTAATATATTCTTTATCTTTATATAATATCTAGCCCTAAGTAAATAATTTTTTTAGTACAAATTCTGGATAATAATTTTTTATTTTTTTGAAACTTTATATCATAATAGAAACTACATTAGCTAGTAATTTATAGGGTTTATATTACTATTTACTATTAGTACTTATGTTCATAATTATCCCTATACTTATCATGCTTACAACAAGGCTACTTCCTCCGTATGAAATAAAAGGTAGTGTTACTCCCATAATATATTAACTTTTATAACTTTTATATAGGTAACATATATAAAAATTGTACTTTTTTGAATAGGTAATTGTTTTGTTGTTGAACTTTTTTATAATTGTGCTATATCTGTTAAACTTTTAAAGTTAAATAATATTTTGACTTCTTTACCATCTTCATTATCATATAATAGTATTTTGTTAATTAATGCTTTAATTGTTTTTCTACTAGGATTTGATAGACTTAAAAAATCTTCTACTGCTTTTCTGCAATTATAAAATTCTTTAATAGCATTCTTATTATCTCTTGACTCTATTGATTCCTTTAAAGAATTTTGAATATTTCTTAATTTTGATAATTCATCTTCATGACTTTTTGATAAATTTTTATATACATCTAAAGATATTACTCCTTCAACCTTATCCGTATATAAATTAGATATAATATTCATTTCTTTATCTATTTTCTTATTTATTACATCTAGTTCTATATTCATTTTTTCTTTATCCTTATTATATTCATATATAGTGTTATCAGTTAAACTTTTAAAATCATAAGTTTCAATAAATTTTTTTCCAATTTTATTTAAATACATCAAAACGTCATTCTCTAGTTTCTTATAATTCAATCTATTAGGAGTACAATTACTATATTTTCCTTTTCTTTGATAATGATTACAATATGTATATAATGAATCTCCTGATTTTCTTTTTTTTAATGATACACCTATTGTGTGCCCACATCTTCCACATTTCATAAGTCCAGACAGTAAAAATCTTTCTAGATTTTTTTGATTTGGCATGTATGTTCTGTCTTTTAATACTTTTTGAACTTTTTCAAATGTTTCTTTATCTATAATTGGTTCATGAGTGTTTTTTACTATTATTCTATTTTCTTCATCTACTTTTCTTAACTTTTTTTGATTATAGCTTATTTTCTCAAGTGTATGTTGAACCATATTTCCAATATACATTTCATTTTTTAATATATTTTTTATTGTACCAGTTTTCCATACTCCATAACCATCATTCTCTATTACTTTTAATCCTCTTGTTTCTTTTTTATATACAACTGGAATTGGGATTTTTTCTTCAGTTAGTTTTTTTCCAATTTTAGAAGCTCCATATCCTTCTAAACATAACGAGAAAATATATTTAACAATTTTAGCCGAATCAGGATCTATTACTAATTTATGGTGATCATTTGGATCTTTAGAATAACCATAACAAGCAAAACTACCAATATATTCTCCTCTTTCTTGTTTAGCTCTAAATGATGATCTAACTTTTTTGGATACATCTCTTAAATATAAATCATTTACACCCAACCTTATACCAAGCATTGAATCTCCAATATTAGAATCAAAAGAATCATTTATTGCTATATATCTAATATTATGTTCTAAAAAATATTCTTCGATATATTTTCCAGTTCCATACATTTCACGGCCAAGTCTTGATAAATCTTTAGTAATAACACAATTAATTCTACCATTTTCAATGTCTTTGATCATTCTTAAAAATCCAGGTCTATCAAAATTTCCACCAGAATATCCATCATCTACATATTCATCTATAATCTTTAAATTATTATGTTTTGCAAAGCCATTTATTATTAGCCTTTGACTTTGAATAGAAGATGATTCATCATTTTTCTTTAAATCTTCCTTCGATAATCTTAAATACATTGCACAATTATAAATTTTGTCTGCTATCATTCTTCTACCCTCCAATCATTTATAGCAGCTCAAGTATAGCTGCATATTACCACATTTTTCATAAAATTCAAAATCATATATTTAAATATCTATTATTACTCATTTCATCCTTATAGCATGTTTCTAATATATGCTTCAAACTTTTACCTGCTTCATTATATATAAAAGATATTTCTACGTTCTTATTATTGTATACTCGCTTGATTGTTTCTATCATTTTGCCTCCTATTAAAATTATGTCTGTAACTTTATTTTTATGTTTTCAAAAGTTTATATTATCTTATATAAACATTTATTACTTTAGCATCGCTTCTTTCTATATATTCAAAAATATAATCCTTATATTTCCTTTCAAGTGAATCTTTATCAAACTTCCTTAATCCTTTTCTTGATATTATTTGCATATAATATTGAAAATTATTATCTATATAATCAAGTTTACTAATATTGTCTTTTAATATTTCTTCAATATTTTTTCTAACATCTTTAAATTTTTCTATATTATTATTTTTAATTTCTTTCAAAAAATCTTTACTATTTATTACGTTTTCGTTTTTTACTTCTTCTACTTTTGTTTTATCAATATCTTCAACAGTAAAATATGTAGATGATAAATCTTGCATTGGATGGCTTTCCCTTTTTGCAACTCCTGATTCATAACAACTAAACTTATTAAATAATATTGTTTTTCTAATAATTGGATAACCTATTATTGGAAAAATAATCATTTTATAATGTAATTGTTTAATTTCTTCTGGAGTCATTAAATCTCTTGCCATTAACGAAGTTGATGTTCTTTCATCATTTTTATTCATATTATTAGATCTACTTATACTATCAGATTCAATTGTTTTCTTTCCTAATCTCTTACTTATAGATTCTGCTGTTTCTTGAGTATTAGTTTTTAAATAAACAAGACCACAATTATCAAGAATGATTTGAGCTATATCTTTTCCATATACATTATTAAGTTGAGCAAATGACTGAATAAAAAAATGAAATCTCATTCCCCTAGATCTTGCTACTGAAACAATGGCATCAATATCAGGTAAAGGTGGACAATTTGCAAATTCATCAAGTAGCCAATCTATTTGGACTGGCAATCTTTTATCATCTTGCTCATTTGCTAGTTTAGTAAGTTCTCTATATAAAAGCCCAATAATTATAGTAATAAGTACATAATATGTTTTGTCTTCATCAGGAACTATTACATATAATGCAGTTGGTTCTTTTCCTATTGAACTAATATCAAAATTAGATTCACATGTTACATTTGCAATATTTACATCATCAAAGATATTCATTTTTGATCCAAAGACACTTGTTATACTTTTATAAGTATTTTCACTAGCTGTAAGAACAGAAGTTAAACTATCTTTAGATTTATTTCCATACTTTCTTTTATTTAAATACTTTTTAAATTTTTCAAAATTAAAATTATTCATTGAACTATTTTGAAACTTTCTAATACTATTCATTGTTATTTGTTCTCTTTTAATATTTTTAAGTTTATATTCTTCTAAAAAGAATCCAATCAATCCTTCTAACAATTGTCTAGCACTTTGATTCCAAAATGGATCTTTTGCTTCTTGCTTATCTTTCATAATCATATCAGATAGAGATGATATTAATCTATTTGATTCTGCATATGCACTCATAGATAAATTCATATATTTTACTTTATCTTTTTCATTATCAGATTCATTTGATTTAATCTCATAATCAATATATTGTTCATACTCTTTAATAATAGGTTCAAGTATATTAAATTTATTTGATAATTCAGGATTTCTAAAATCAATAGTAAGAATCTTATATCCACTACTCTTAAACATTTGACTAGTAGCATTATATATTTCTCCTTTAGGATCAGTTATAAATGCACTTCTCTTATTTTTAGCAGAAGATAGAAATGAACAATATGGAATTACTTGTGTAACTGATTTACCACTTCCAGTCGAACCAAGATAAATCCAATGAGGGGTTTCTTTATCAAACCATACTTTATTTGATTTCATATTAAATAATATTGGAAAACCTACTTCATTAATTGAATCAAGCGATTCTTCTTTAAAATTATCTTTTATTTCTTTAATTGTAGAAAATCTAGCACTTCCATATTCATTTTTATTCTTTAACTTAACTTTATTTATTATTGGTTCAATATATTTAAAAACAATTATAATTATTAATATAAATAAAACAATTATTAGTTTATTCATTTAATATATAAATCTTATGACCAAATATTAATATTTCTTTTACTTCTTTCCTGTTTTTAAATATAAAATATCTTTTACCAAATAATTTAATTATCGCCCATTTTATTTTTCTTATTTTCTCTTTCATATTTTTTCTCCTCTTTTCTACACCAACTTGATAATACACAAGATGAGTAAATAAAAAGCAATAGTAATATAACTATTGCACATATAAATATAATTAATGCTTTTAACATTTAAACCTCCAAATAAAAAAACCATTACTGGTCTTCATAGTATTTTAAAAAAGGATTTCTATCATTTACCCTTTTTGAATTATTATAATATTTCATAATTTCGCTTTTCTTTATGTATGGAAAGTCATCAATTGCAAAATCATTATACAGATTCCATTCTTTTAAAATTTCTTCTTTTCTATTTAACCATTTTTGTTTTGACTTTTCATTATTCTCTTTCCTTTTTTGAAAAGTTTTAATATTTTTTTCATTTATAGTTTTTAAATCTTTTTCTAATTTAATTATTAATCGATCAGCCATTTTATATTCAAAAAACAAATTTATTTGATGACTTATGTTCATTTCTTATTACCCTTCATATAAATAATTATAACATATTTATTTATACCTTGCCTACAATAGAAAAACAATATTAATAATATATTTTACTATTGTCATTTATTTTATAAAATTCTTTAGCAGCAGACTCCATTTCTCTATTTATATTTTTTATTGAATTAATAATTTCTGTTTTTAATTTATAATTATTTCTAAAACTATTCTCTATTATTTCTTTTTTATTAATTTGTTTATTCTTTTCATATACATTTAAAATAATTGAGTGAAGTATATTATTTGGACTAATTATCTTACTCTTTTCTTTTATATAGTGTTTATTAGCATAATTAACAATTGCATTTAAAACATAATTATCTAAGTATTGTTCTTTATTTTTAGTGTATGATAAGTCAATTAACTTAACATTATTTCTTATAGCTAAATTCTTTAAATAATTATTCATAGAAATAATACTACTATTAAATTCATTTTTAGATATTTCTAAATTTTTATTATTAAATAATTCATTTTTTATTTCAGCTGTTAATTTAATTATTTCTTTATCTTTTAATGAATTATATTTTATCTTGTTATCTTTAATTAAGTTTATTTCATCTAACATTTTTCCAAGAACTAAAATTTTTTCTTCAAGTAAAATATTATTTTTATCATATAGTATAAAGTTTTTATCATTTGGATTAAAATATTTTTTTAAATTATCTAATTCTTTATTAAGATTTACAGATAATGGCCTAAACTTTTTTTCTCTTTCAATACACAAAAGTGTTTCATTCATCAAGTACTTAATGCAATTATTTGGTATTTTACCACTTCTTCTATATTGAATCGAATTATCATATCCTCTTGTATTGGGCTGTCTTTCCATAAATGCAATATGAAAATGAGGATGTTTTGTATTCATATGTAATGAAAATTGATAACACATTTTTTTAGAATCTTCAAAACCCATTTTCTTAAAAAAATTAGGAAGGATTTCTTTAGCAAGTTTAATCTCTAAATCCTTCCATTTAATATTACTTTCAACTAGTTCTTTATCAATTGATAATACAAGTCTCCACACATTAGAATTATTAAATTGTTTATTTATATATTTTTTTCTTCTATCGTATTCTTCTTTAGTAGCATAATATCCATCTTCCAAAACTAAATTAATATTTTCATGTTTATTTATTTTACCAGTAAAATAATCTAACATATTCATCATACTTTTTTTATCATCAGAATAATAATCCAATAAATTATTTACACATCTTATATCACTTTTAATTGTATTTAAATGTCTATCAATATTATTTAACGCAAGCTTATAATCAGATCTTACAATTATATTATGTCTACTCACTTAATTTATCGATTCTTTTATTATTATTTAACATTCTTAATAGTAATTTATAAATAAGATCTAATTTATTACTTATATCATTAATATATAATCCATTTCTTAATAAGACTGTATAAGTGTTAGATAAAGTAGATTTATTCGATTTTGATATTTTTTCTATTGCATTTGATAATTCATAATCTATATATACATGTACATCTTTTTTCATTATTTATTCCTCCATTGTCTTTTTGTAACATCTAACTTTTCTCTTTCAATATAACCTATCTCTATTAATTCAATCATTAATTGATTAATACTCATATTATAAAACTTAGACATTACTCTTAATTTTGAATATAAATAATCGTTTACTCTTATTGTTCTTTTTATCATTTTTACCTTCCTTTCAATAAAAAAAGATCTTTCGATCTTTAATTTTTTAGTTTATTTTTAATAGTTGAACTTAGATTAGCAAAATTAGCAGTACAATTTTTTGATAAATTAGGTTTTATTTTCTTTAATAATTTTTCTTTATCTTTATGATAATATAAATTACTAATAGCTAGTGAGTAAGAAGCATCTTCTGGTAAACCAATAGTTTTATTTATTAATGCCATATCTTCTGGTTCAAACATTTCTTCCATTCTTACTTTAGATTTTCCAAATAAATTAGGTAAACAAACTAAATTATCACTTTCAAATAGACCAAAATCCTTTTTTGCATTTTCACAATAAGTCACTCCTTCTGGATCATTATCCCATATAGCAACATATTTTATTGAAAATGCAATAAAATATTGGATATTATCATGTAATGATTTTGCATTAGAACTTCCAAATACAATAGTATTCTCTGGTAAATCACAGAACATCTCAATTGAATACTTATCATGTATTCCTTCACCAGCAACTATACTAACATTTTTATCAATTACTTTAAACTCTGGTATTTGTAATGCTTCATATACTGGTTGAAATGCTGTGGTTTGAGTAGATTTGGTTTTATAGGAAGATATCTGAGTGCAAGTTATTTTTGATTTAGTTTTATTTACAATATTTATAGTACTTAATGGTATATATTTAGGATTTAATAACTGAGGAGAATGAGTACAATAAATTACATATCCTTCTCCTTCAGATATTTCCACTAATTTTTTACATAATTCATTCTGTGCTGTTTCATGAAGATAAGAACCTGGCTCATCTAACAAGAAAATAGTATTATTTTCATTATAGTTTTGTTTAGGATTAAACTGTATTTTCATTATAAAATTATAATACCAAATAAAGCCTTTACTTCTATCTGTTATTCCAAAAACTCTATCATCACCATTAATATTTTCAACAATATTAATTTGTAATACTTTTTTATTTTCTATTTCTTCAAGTTCAAATTGAATAGTTATTTTTTTCTTTTCGCTTGAAAATCTTGACCAAGCATCAGTAAGATTATTACTCAAATATTTACTAACATCATTTAAAGTTGACTTTCTCCTTCTTGGATCCTCATTAAATAATGATATAATCTTAAAATCATTTCTCTTTAAAGCATTATTAAATACCCTTGAATATATTCTTTCCCATTCTGAGGAATCACCTGTTGTTGTTAATTCTACCTCACCGCTTGGTCTATCATTAAAATCATCACTATATAAAATTGGTGGCATGTGATATACAATAATCCTACTCAATTCTTTTTGTATTTTTTCAAACCCTTCAATTTTATTTAATTGCTTGCAAGACATATAATAATAGTTTTCATCTTCTGTTAAAACTCTAGAAATAGTAATTTCTATTATTTCATCATCAGCAAGTTTGCTTAATACTTCAATAATTTTACTATAAATAGAATTATTATCATCATTAGATTCAGTTGAATTAGTATTATTAGTATCTAAGCCATTATTTTGTTGGGTTACATTTTTTACAATTATAGAATCTACTATAGAAATTAATTTGCTTTTTGATGCACTTATTGTTGCTTTTATCTCACATGTTTCATCTTCTAATTTATATAAATTTTTTATATCTTTAATATGTTTCGATTCATTTAAATTATCATTAGAATAATCAAATGCAAAAATAGCTTGTAAAATTGTTGTTTTTCCACATTCATTAATTCCAACTAAAGGAATAATTTTATTTTTTAAACTTATTTTTAATGGACCTTTAATAGCTCTATAATTATTAATTTCAAATTGATCATACTTCATCTTAAAAGATTACCTCCTTAAATTTACCTTTTATTATATCACGTTTTATTCCCAAAAAATAGATGTAATCGATAAGATTTAAATATCAGGATAAGATGCTGATACCACCATAGTTATTAACCTAGAAAATATCTAGATTTTTGGTGGTATCAAACTTATTTTGCACTTGCAAAATTATTCCTAATATCTAGTCTATTTTTAAATAAATGGATAAATCTAAAGAAAAAATTACTCCTATTTTTATTGAATATTTAATGATTTATAAAAATTTTTAGGAAGTTTTTTAATTAAAATTTATTAAACTTAGTCCATCTACTACTTTATTTTTACTATCAGATACTTGAAAATGTAAGTGATTACCAGTTGAATAACCTGTAGTTCCAACTTCTGCTATTTGTTGTCCTTGAGTTACTCTATTATTTTTTTTCACTTTGCTACTGTGAGGATATAAATGCATATAAGTTATAGTATATGTTTCTTCATTTACTGAATCACATTTAACTTTAATTTGATTTCCTCCACCACCAGATTGACCTGGATTATTAAAATTAAAACTAAAACTAGTTGATATAACTATTCCATCACAGGATGAATATACAGGTGTTTTTGCAGGAGAACTAAAATCCCATGCTTGATGTATACTAGATTTACCATAAACAATCCTTTGATGTTTGAAATAACTTGTAGCATGCATATTACTAACTTTTAAAGGTGGAACAAATGGTTTATTTTGAATTATATCTATTTGATTAGATTTTGATAAATATTCACTATTACATACTTTTAAAGAATTATATTTTGATAATAAACACACTTCACTAATTGGTTTAACTTGCTTTAATTCTTTATCTAAATTATCTTCATATATTTCATCAAAAAAAAGATTGTTGTTAGCATTATAAAAATATACTAGTCTTGATAATGAAACATATCCATCTCCATTTTTTAAATGCTTGTTAATTGTACTTAAATATCTTGATGCATATTTTGCATTATTTTCAACATAATCGTCTGTTAAAGTTTCTTCTGATGAATCAAAAATCATAAGACATGAAACAATAATTATAAATAAAAAAGATAATGAGCTTAATAAAGAAAAAAGAATTAAAATTATTTTCTTTTTCACAATTCTAATTCTTTCTCTTTTAAATATCTATCATCATTAAATCTTAATTCTAAATCACTATAACCTATTATTTTATATTCACAATCATTTATTTCTATAACATCTTGAAGATTATATTTTATTACTTCATTTTGGAAGATATCAAATTCATTACTATCATATTCATTTAAATGATATTTATCCCAATCTTCATTTGTAATATGACACATAGATGCATCTGTATTGCATACAACATCATAAACATCACAAAGCAATTTACAACATTCACTTATTTTGGGAAGATTAATGTAATCATTAAAATTATCTAAAAAATGTTTCTCAAAAACATTCTCAATATCATTTTCTTTTACTGATTCTTGTTCAATACTAGCAATTACATTAGCTTTAGGTATTTCATTTTCATATAAGATAGCATTACACCTTACATCTCCATAGTCTGTTTTCCAAATATTATATAGCTCAATTCTTTTCATTATCTTCTCCCATTAATTCCTTTTCAAGTTCTGTAGCTTCAATCTTTATACTTAACCTTGTTTTGGAATCTATGTTTAATAAGAACTCTCCTTGTTTACAAGTATTTAAAAAAGATACTTGCGTATCTGTTAATGGATTATTTTTAAACAAATCAAAATATGCTTTTAAATCATCTTCTTTTAACATACCAACTAATTGATATTGACAATTATTAAATATAGCTGTTGCATGTCTTAATATTTGATGATTTCCTACAAAGTCTTTTATTGATTGAGTTGATACTACTAATGAACCAGAATACTTTCTTAATCTTCTAGCAAGTTGACCAAATGTTTTTAAAACTTCAAAGTTATCTTCATCTATAAACAAATGAAATTCATCTACTATTATCATTATATGCTTTTTAACATTTGATCTATCATTAATTATTTTATTTGAAACAATATTATTATTTAAATATGTAAGTAAATTTAATATTTGAGTGTTTATTAATCTACTATTTTTTGAATATAGCAATTCTTGAATATTAAAAGCAATTAAATCATTATTTAAATTTATATTAGTATATCCATCAAATAAGTATGAGTCAGTTCCTGATAAGAATCTTGATAATAATATATCTAATTGCTCAATTAGATTTTTCTTTTCATCACTTTTAATTTCTTTTGAATATTCTGATAAATAGTTATATAGTTCTGATAAAGTTGGATAATCTTCTGGTTTAAATGATTCTAAAGTATTAATAGATGTATTTTTAAATATTCCCTTTTTGTTATATAACTTTTCAGTAATATTTATTAACATTATCAATTCTTTTTCATTTATATTTTCAAATGAAGATTTAAAAAATGCTTCTAAAAATCCTAAATGTTTTGACAACGGACAATCTATTTCTTTTGTTTCTTCATCATCACTTTCAATATACCTTATTTGTAGTGGATTTATTATTCCACCTTTTCTTGAATATAAGTCTATATATTCTCCACCATTTCTTTTAACTAATTTTTCATATTCATTTTCTGCATCAAATATAAATATTTTAGTTCCTTTAACAAATTCATTTATTATCATCTTTTTCATAGTAAATGATTTACCACCACCAGTTGATGACACGATAGCTATATTATGAGATGTTCTTAAATTATTTAAAAAATAATTATCAAAAAAAACAGGTAAATCTGTATGCAAATCACTTCCTAATAAATAACCTAATGAATCATTAAAATTGGTTTTGGTAAATGGATATCCAGCAGATAAAGTTAGTGATGGAAGATATATTGAATAGTCTTTTAATGATTTAGTTGTTATATCATAACTTTGCCATGTTTCAAGTTGTCTTAATCTTGGCACATCTAATTTAATATGATAATTATCAGCTAATAATTTCAATACTCTTAATGTTTCTTGTCTTTCTTCTAAATTTCCAGTAATTAATAATATAAGAGATACTTCCTTTATCTTTTCATCACCGTTTTTAATATTATTCATTAACATTAAGAAGTTTTCTTCCTGCCTATCAAGTTCAGTTGCATCACTTAATTTTTTAGTTGTATTTCTATCTGCTAGTAAGAATTGATATTGTGAATTAACCCATCTAATTAATTCCTCTTGACTAATAGTATCTTTAATAGTTAAACAACTTCTTACATTTGGTAAATTATATATTCCTTCTAAAAATAATTCATCTATAAATGGTGGAATTGTTTTAATAGTAGCAAGTTGAAATTCTTTATCATCAAAGACTAAACTACTAATTCTTTCAGTTACATTTAAAGGGCAAGCAAGTTCAGGTAAATCACTCCATATAAGTTGATCTAATGTGTTACTTTCTAAATATAGATTCGATATAAATTTAAATATTTCTAGTCTATTATGAATGACCTCTGCATGTAATCTTGGTTGAATGTTATTTAATATTTCTGCTATTTCATATAACTGTTTATCTAACTTTTCTACTGAATCAGAAATAACTACCCAATAATAAATACTTGATATTGTAAAATTATTATTTTCTAAATGTTCTATTAATTCTTTATTTTCATTTAATAATCTACGTCTTTTATCATCATTTGAATATTCATTAATTAGCTTATCTAAATTTATTTTATTATTATTTAAGTTAATCTTGTCATCTATCTTATAACATTTTAAATTTAGATCTTTTATTTGATAAAGTGACTTTAAAGCATAAAAGAAATTATTCTTTTCTTGCTTACTTGATAAAGATAAGTCGATAGCTTTTATTTCTAGTAGTGTTGCAACTTCTCCACTTTTTAAATAAATTGTTCCTATATCGTCTATTTCTTTAACATTAGATAAATAATAAGAATTTTTTATTCTCTTTTTCATTTGAGATTTTGAAATATATTTTTTCTTATTATTTTTTTTTATTTTATTTAATAATTTATCTTTTCTATTTTTCATAAACTCCTTTCCAAAATAAAAAGATGTCCTTGCATCCTTTTATAGTTGTTATTATTCTAAATTTTATTTTTATACCTTGGCTTTACTATTTCAAACACTTCTCTATATACTTTACTTAATGCAGTATCATCGATTTTTATTAGCATCTCTTTTAATCTCTTATTAGTTGGTTCCTTTGAATATGGATGTTCAAATATTAATTGAATATTACTAACAATATCTGATAAAGTGACTCTTCCATATTTATCGAAATAATCCTCATCATCTATTATTTTTTTGGAATCTTTTGTTAAATTTATATATATATATGGTAAATTATTTTTCATATTTTCTCCCCCTTTAATTAAGTATTATATCATATTCTTTTATATACATAGCTCTTAATTCTAAAAACATAAGATATAAACATTATTATTATTTTATACATTCTATTCTTTTTAGAAAGATTAATTGGAATAAGCATAAATAATATTATTGATATAAAAACTAATGATATTATTCTTGTTTCTTTTATCATAAATAAGACTAAAAATAAAATAATACTTGGTAATGCAATATACAAATCTGTATATTCAATATATTTACCAAGTGTTTTTTTAATACTTTTAAGTGTTATATACATTATTTCCTCCTTAAATATCTCCTTCTATAAATATTTTTTGTAGGATCCATTGTACTAATTGCATCTCCTACATTTCTATATCCACTTGTTCTAAGTGATTTACCAATTGAAGATGGAGTTTTATTTTGTATACCAGTTCCAAATTTAGATATGGCATTTCCTAAATTACTTCTAGCACTTCCAACTTTTGAATTTTCACTTATCTTTTTACCAAAACTTGATATTGTTTTTCCTGCAGATGAAAACAATTTATTTCCACCTAAATTACCAGCACAAGATGTAAGAGTACCTGCACCAACAAGTCCAGCACCAATTGAAGCAAGTCCTCCAGCTACTGCACCAGTTCTTACTGCATTTCCAAAATGACTCATTGACATTAATTGTTCTCTTCCAGAATTTACTGCTACATTTCCACCTACAAATCTATTTATTACTTGTGAGCCGGTTAATAAGAATGTTGCACATCCAATATAAAGAATTGATTTAATTACCATATCTTTAATTGGTGCATTACTAAAGAAAGTTGTATTTTGTACTGACTTCATAAGAAGTGCAGTAAGACCAATTATTAGCATTATTACTGCACCTTGTAATATTAAAGATACTAGATGTTGAAATAATGCACTTCTTCTTGATTTATCTCCTACTGATGTAGCAAATATAATTGGAGAGATAACAAATAAGAATAAAAACTCAATTTGTCTTCTTGCTAACATCATTCCACTAAAGAATAATGCATATAAGAAAAATCCACCAACTATGATACTCATTATCCAATTTATAGAATATTTGTATTCTTCTTCATCTGGTAGTATCCACCTTGAATTAGTAATAAATTTATCATTATACATTTTCCTTTTAGTAAAATTATCATTTTTAATATATTTACTTATATCATCATTTTTAAATTCATCTGATTCTTTATATGCATCTGTATATGAGATATATTCAATCAACATATTATTTGCTAGTGTTGTATCTTTTGAACTAAATACACTTGCTGTATAACCACTTAAATTTATTGATAAATAAGAAGCTTGGACAAATATAAAAGTTGATAATATCATCAAAAAACCACACTTAATAATATCTTTTATAATCTGTTCCATTGAAAGACCTTCATCCGGATCTATTATCTTTTTAATAAAATTATAAATTGAAAATAATGCTAGTACCGTTACTGATATTGCAAATATTCCAGTATATAATCTTCTAAACATACTTTCATTTGAAATTGAATTAACTATATCTAAAGCATTTATTTCTTTTAATATATCAAATAAAGAATCAATCAAAGAATATATAAAATTAATTATTGCCCATCCAAGAGTTCTAAGTAAATCTAATGCTTTATTTAACATAAACACTCCTAAAACAAATCAATAATTAAATTAACAAGTGATATTGCAAGTATTATTCCTGCTATACCTATTAATGTCTGAATTATTCTTTGTTTAACTCTTCCCTTTTGATCTACATCAACAACTGCATATAAGATAAATCCAATTACAAGTGAAACACCTGCTGCTGCTATTCCAATTGATAATGCCCAGTTAGTTAAAGTCTTTAGTGCTTTTAAAATAGAATTAATATTGTATCCTCCACCTTCAAGATGATCTATATCTAACAACATAAATGTATTTAATAATTTCATATTAACCACCTCCTAATAAATAGAATTAATAAAATCAACAAGTTTTAAGTCTTCTTTAAAGAAAGAAAAAGGATTAATATTCATTGTTTTACATATATTAACTAACATTAGAAAATCCATATCCTTGATATCTCCATTAATTAATTTTTCAACTTCTTGTTTTCCTAAATGAGAATAAGAAGCTAATTGATTAACTGTATATCCAGATTTATTAATTTCTTCTATCAGTCTTTGACAAGAATCATCTTTTAATATTTCTGTTAACATGTTTACCTCCATAAAATTTTAGAGGTAAGAAACAAATCTTACCTCAATAACAAAGAGGAAAGATTGTCTTTCCTCTTTTAAACTTCCATATCATTATCTTCTTCTTTATCATGAGATTTTGAAGAACTTAAGAATGATATTTTTTCAGCAACTACATTCATAGTATACTTTTTATCCCCTTCTTCAGTTTCATAACTACCTGTTTGAATTCTACCTTTAACCCCAACTATATCGCCTTTTTTGCAATATTCAGCTGTAGATTCAGCTATTCCATTCCATAATGTACATTTGATGAAATCTGTATCATAAGTTCCATCAACATTTTTATAACTTCTAGGTACTGCTACTGTAATTGTACTAATCTTTTTTCCATCTTCAGTTTCTTCTACTTGAGGATCACTAACTAGTCTTCCAGCTATTACTATTTGATTTAACATTATTAAAAAACCTCCTTACATTTCTACTGCATTATTATGCATAACTATGCTTAATATTTTTTGATTTGTTTTTTCTATTGATTCTTGATTAAATCTTTCTTTATACTTTTCAATTTGCTCATCAGTAAGCGATCTATCCTCACCATCATCTGCACATTCTCTAGCAATTATAAAAGTTCCAGCAATTATATCATAACCAATATCTCTGTTATACTCCGAGCCATTTATTTTACCTTCTTCATTGCAGATAAGTACAACACTATCATCATCTAATAATCTTACGTATTCTATATATCCATCTACGATTTGTTGCTTATCTCTAAGTCTATTTGATATGACTTTTTCATAAGGTAATTTATTTGGCTCTACTACGAGTACTTTTATATTTCTTTGCATTTCATCACCTCCTTTGATTCAATAAAAAAGGAAGTCTATTAAACTTCCATATTATTGTTTTCATTTAACCAATCATAATCAAATATTTCTTCTTGTTTTTCATTTGATAAAGCTCTACTATCACTACCAATTAAAGATATAACTGTTTTATTATTTTTATCTTTATATACTTTTACTTTCCCAAAAACATTTATATACTTACCAACATCTAAATTACTTTCAAAATTTTTAAAATGTTTTTCAAAAATCTTTATATCAAAGAAATTTGGTTCATCTTTTGTTTTTCCATTTTTATCTTTATATTTTGTATTTTGACATATAGTAAAATATCTAAATTTTGTTCCATTTGATTGCTCTTTAATTTCATTAACTTTAGCTACATTTCCTACTAAAGAAAATGAATTAAAAATATTATGATTCATTTTGTCCCTCCTATACTAATAAACTTTTTAAATAAATAAATTTTTATTAAATAAATTATTTTTTAAATAACTAAAATTATAAATATAACTAATAAAATGTTATCTAATATTTTGAAGCATTATTTAAATAAGCTATATAGACTATCTGTTTATCAGTGTGTCTCTTACATGTAATTAAAAGAAGTGTAGTTTTAGATCCATCTCTATGAATAATAGCATTACCACTCTTTTTTATTTCATATGAACTTGCTAATTTATACTCATATTTAACATTTTTATAATATATATAAATGGTGTCATTTAATTTTAATTTATTTAATGTATTAAAAAAGGAAACACTACTATTTCCATTATGTGCAGCAAGAATCAGATTTCCATTTTTAATATCAGGCATATCTGATTCTTTTATTACTTGAATATTTCTTGATACTTTATTACAAGATTCATTAACCTTACATAAACCTTTTTTAAGACTTATTTTAGGTATTTCTATAATCATATTATATTGTTTTTCTTTCTTTGGTTTCTCTTCTTTTATCTCTTCAATTATTGGTTCTTCAATAATCTCTTTTTTCTCTATATAATCATTTATTAATTCAATTTCATATGTTACTTTTTCTTTAAAAGAAACATATTTATATAATAAATAACCACAAGATATTAAAAGTAAAATGATACCAAATACTATTATGATAATATTACTTTTTCTTCTTTTTACTCGCATATACTATCATCCCTGTTCCTATAATAATTAATACTATTGAATATACATAATCTGGAATTACTATTTTATCTGTTATTGGAACTTTAACTTCCATTTCATCCTGCAGCTCACTAACAACTATTTGTCCTTTTTCAAGTATTTCAAATTCTTGTTTATTTGGATTAATTACATATCCTTTAGGAGCTTCTTTTTCTAATAAATAATATTTATTAATTGGTAAATCTTTTATAATTATCTGACCATTTTCATCAGTTCTGCCACTAAATATTAACTTATCATCTTCTAAAGTATAAATTTCCATTAATGTATTAGGAAGTGCTTTAGATTTTGATATATTAGTCTTTGTAAATTCAAGTGTTCCTTTTGGTAAATAATTTTTAATTGCTAATTTATAGTTAACAACTTCTGTATATTGATCTTTATATTTAATATCAACAATATATTCATTATTATCTAATACATGATTTCCTACTGTTGCTATTTCTTTAATAACATATTTACCAAGTTCTAAACCTTTTATTACAATTTTTCCTTCTTCATTTGTTGTATATTCTTTTATTAATTTATCATTTTGATATAATCCAATTTTGACTCCTGATAATGTTATTTCATTATATTCATAACCTAAATCAAGATAATTTAATTCTTCACCGTATTTAGTAATTTCTAAATTTCCAAGAACTCTTTTATTTTCAAACTTAGTTTCAAATAATATTCCTTCTTCATTATCAGTTATTAATTTTGATTTTTCATCGATTGTGAATTCTATTGATTCATTATTCCAAGTATAACCATCTATTGCTTGATCTACTTCAACAAGTTTATATTTACCACTATGTAATATTTGAGGTGTAATCATCACTCCATTTGAATCTGTTTTATATTCACAAACCTTATTATTATTTAGCATTTGACAAATATATTCTTTATTATTAACATCATATATTTTAAATTTAATATTTGATCTTTTAATAACTTTTTTAGTATCTTTATCAATCTTAATAACTTTTAGTTTAGCTGTTACTTCTTTATCCAATATTTCTTTATTAATTGAATCTGTTGTTTCAACATTTATTTCAATATCACTTGAATAGTAGAAACCTTGTATTGTTGTTGTTTGATGCAATCTATATTTTCCATAAGGTAAAGTTATTGAAATAACACCATTTTCATTTGTTACAAGTTCATTTATCTTTTTACCACTACTGTTATATAATTCAAAATTAACATTTGATTCTGGATGTTTTTCATCGCTTAATGCAAACACATAATATTTATTAATACTAATTGTTGATTTTATTATATTTTCTTTAACATTAATATTCGTTGTTTCAGTTCCTTTAGATTCAAATTCATATTTATTTTCATCTAATAAATAACCCTTACTAGGAGTTATCTCTTTAATATAATACTCCCCATATTCCAAAACTTGATCACTAGTTGATTTTCCATTTTCATCAGTTGTTAATTTTGTAATAAGTTCATCGGTTTCTTTGTTGTATATTCCATATTCCGCACCTTTTAAAGTTGCATCTCCTTGTGGTGTCTTTGTTTCGCTATCTTCTTTAGTTAATTCAACATTACCATAATATGTACTTAATCTAATTGCTGCTATTGTGGGATCAACATTGCCTGGTACTAATTGATTTTGAACTTTGTTACCAACAAATATTTTATAATTACTTTCATAAGCTTGTTTTTTTGTAAATGATATTGTTGCTTTATCTGTAGACGGTTTTAAACTTAATTTATTATCAGTTACAGTATATTCAACATTACTAGCTGAAATATCAAAATTTGACAGAACATTATTTGTGTCAGTTAATTCTAGTGTATCTCCTATTTGTATTTTATGTACTTCACCATTAAAACTAACTGTTTTACTATGCTCTGAAATTAATCTATTTATTTCTTTTCTTTCGACTGATAAGTCAATATTAGTTCCAGCAGACCAGTGTTTGGTATTAATTTTGCACCATGATCCTTCTCCCATTATTGCTTCCCATATCATACATTGAGTAGCAGCTCTATATTTTTTTGTTTTATGTCCCGGATATGTATATCCATAATATCCTATCAATAAAACTCTTTCTTTTATCTTATCTGATAGTCCTGTATGAGACCAATCAGACAAACTTACACTTCCATTATCAGAAACGGTTGGTTCAATACAATAAGATACTTCACCATTTAAAGAATAATTCTTCAAAGTTCCAGAATAATTTTCTCCTCCATTTTTCTTATCTCTTTCATAATACCATCCTGAAGCCTCATCTTCTATTTTTACAGCATATACTTTTTCAGCATTTACAAAGATTGAAATAAATATGGATGATATTAGCAATATACTATACAATATCTTTTTCATGTTTTTTCCTTTCAAATAAAAAAGACACTTATGTGTCTATCCATACAATGATTTTAGTTTACTATCATTGCAATCTCCTGAATTACAAAAGAAATGTAAATACCATCCTTTTGTATTACAATTGTTATCTACTACTTCAAAACATCTAAAATAACTAATGCTTGGCTTTTTTGTATTACCATGTTCTTCATTATAATCAAGGACTTCATTTAATTCGTTTGTTTGAATTTTATTACCATAAGATACACAAGCTGACCTTGAAGACTTATCAACTTTACCATGTGTAATAGATTCATAAAAATCACTACATTGAGGTTTAGGATTTTCCTTTGGCTTTTCTTCTTTGAGAGCTTCCTTTTTAGTCTCTTCTTTTTTTCTGTTATTTTTGGTTTCTTTTTTATTATTAATTTTTATTTTAGATTCTATTTTTGTAGTATTCTTATCAGTTTTATTATCTTTCTTTTTAGTTGATTCAATATTATTATTAGAACTAATAGTTTTCTCTTTATCATCTACTATTTCCATAATAACATTTTCTTCAATGATTTCTTCTTTTACTTTAATTTGTTTTGACTCAGTTATATCATTTACTTCTATCTTCTCAAATCGTAAAAAAGAACCTATAAATACTAAACATGCAGTAGCTATTATTCTAATTATTTTCATAACACATCTCCCTTTTTCAAGAGCAATATATCACAAAATAATAAAAAGTCAAAATCATTGATCGAATCAACTGTAAACTAATCAATCAATTTCATCACCTCCATATTATTTATATATTCGTTTCTTCCCATCCAAGATAGTTACCTATTTTTATTATTATACTTTTATTAATTAATTGAAAAGTAGGATATGCGATATGCAGTATTCTCCTAATAGAATTACCGCTTCTCTTATAAATATATAATTGCATGAATAAGTTTTTTTCAATGATACTAAACTTATTGTCATACACATATTTATATTTCTCATATAAAATATCCAATTCCTTACTAAGATCTGCTCTCATACAGCCATCTTTTTCAACAATCATAGAGGGACTTGAATTTTTATTTATTGAGATATTATAATTTTGATTTGCAAGACCATCACATTCTTCATATTTCATTTGCTTTTCTTCAATATCAAATAATTCGTAATTTAATCTTTGTTGAATTAAATCAGTATTATATTTTTTAATTATTTCTTCCGAAAGAATTTTATAATCATCCATAAAAGAAACTTTGATATTTTCTTCGCAATTTGCAAATTTTTCAAAAAACATATATCTCACCTCTCGCTATAATAAAAAAAGAGAAAAGCTTAAAAATGTACTTCTCTCCATTTATAATTTTAAAAACCGAAAAAACAATAGTTTTTTCAAAAAAATAATAACCCTATACTATGGGTTCCCCTCATACTGGTTAATTATTTTACATTTTTTTTAAAATTTGTCAACATAAAGATTTAAAATCAACTACTAAATAGTAATTAATAATTATCTCATAATAGCATTATAAAACATTAAATATTTTTTTTGTTGTTAAAACTATTATCAATCTATTTTTCAATCGTTTTTTATTTAGTTTCTTTTGTTCTTGCATTTTTGTAATAATTCAATAATGGAATGATTTCTTATATATTTATTTAAAAAAATAAAGTACTCAGATGCTTGCATTAATTTATCAAATCTTTTCATCAATAAAGAAGAAGCCAACATTTGATCATGATGGCTTATTACATAGCAATAAACTTCATAGTGAATAACAGCGACTTGATTAAAAACAACACCGATGCTGTATCCTTCTTTAATGTATTCCTTATTATTTATCAATTTACGTTTATCTTTTAAATTATATTTTTCTGAATATTTTTGTAATAAACAAATATAATCATTTATACTTGAATTCATTTTTCACTCCTTAGTCATTTATATAACCACTATTATTTTAACTATTTCAAAATTATAGCAGTTATTAATCTTTAGAAATTTTAAGCATAATATTTTTGGAAGAAATATTACATATAATGTTTATAAATGATAAAATTATAAATTGAATAATTATATAAAATATATTGCTAATAAATTGACCAAACAATAATAAAACTAATACTATTAAAAAATTAATTATTAAAGAAATAATTAATATAATATTAATTGATATTATTTTAATATTTTTTATTTCTTTTAAACTATAACCTAAATAGTATAAAAGTTTCAAATAATCATAACTTTTGTTTTTAATAATATTTAATACTGTTATATAAATATAAACAAGTATAATGTTAGAAACTATAACAAAGTAAGACAACATTTTTTGAATTTTTATTTTATTAATAGGTATTTGTTCTTCTAATAATTCATAATTATAATTATTATCATTTAAATAACTAATTATTACATCGCTATTTTTTCGTTCATATGTAATATAACAAATGTTGTTGTTGTTGGAGATTAAATTACAACTGTTTTTTTTAAAGTTCAATTTTTTGCTTAAGTAAGCTATATCATCATCAGAAGTATATATTTTCATTCTTGCTTCTAAAGTATTATTAGGATTTATCCTATATCCATAATAGCTATTAACATAATTAAGTAAGGACATAAACAAAAAAACAAATATAATCATTATATAAATATTAAAGTTTTTTTTGTTTCTTAAGAAAAAAATAATTGTTTTGTTTTTCATAGCACTTCGTCCTGAGCTTTAATTAATTTGTTGTAATATAATTGAGAATTAACTACAAAAAATACAGCATATACTAAATAAAATAAGAACAATGTTTTAAAATCAAAAGATAATTCTAATTTGCTAATAATAAGAGGATAATTATAAATAATTAATTTAATTATAAATATAAGTATAACAATAACAAAAGATGAAACTAAAATACTAAATAACAAAATAATACTACTATCATACATTAAAATTGATTTCACTTCATTTTTAGAATATCCTATAGTTCTTAAAATATTAAATTCTGAAAGTTTATCATAGAATCTTTTCTTATTCATATTAACAATTAATAAGAATACAAAAAGAATTGAACTAATCATTAACACTGCAGATATTTTTTTCACGAAGTTTATAAAAGAATAATCAATAAAATAAACATCCGAAAATTCATAACCCAATTTTTCTACTTCTTCTTTAACATAATCATGATTATTAGAATTATTAATTGAAATCATTAATGAATCAATTTGATTTGAAAAATAGTTTTCAGGATAAGAATTATTAAAAATTTCAGATAATAATTCTCTTGATGCATAACAAGTATTTTCATCAATAGTATACTTACTATTATCAAATATATCAACAACCTTCATTTTTAGTTTTACTTTACTACTATTTCCATCGTCATCTAAAGTTTTAAAATAATGAGAATCAATAGTATCACCAATTGAAAAACTATAAAAGTCTTTTCTTTTTAGAAATTTCTTTTCTTCAATATTATCACTATGATAAAAAGATTTTGGGCATATTATATCATTTTTGTTATTATAATTGGATGATACTTTTTTTAAATCGTTAGTTGATTTACCAATTAGAAAAAAACTTCCATTAAATTCCATATTTCCTATTTTATCAATATATACACTTACTTCATTTTCGTAATCGTTAAAAACCTCTTTAATATTTTTTATGTTTTTTAGTTTATTAATTACATCTTCTTTTCGATCTTCAACTGAATATGTTACAAAAGCATAATTGTAATTGTAATTGTTCATTATACCATAATATAAATAATTAAGAAGTGCTTTTTTAAAAGTAAAAACACCAACAATTAAAATTGATAATAATGTAATAAATATTAAGAATTGTTTATAGTATTTCTTACTCGAATTTATGCAATATATTATTTTTTCTTTTACTTTCATATTTTATTCAACTTTCCTTTACTTAATTCATATATTTCATCTGCATATTTTAATATATCATTATCATGAGTAACTACAATTACACATTTATTACTATTAACTAATTTTTTAAATAATTCAAGAATATGTTTTTTGTTTTCATTATCAACATTACCAGTTGGCTCATCAGCAAGTATTATTTTTGGATTATTTATTAAAGCTCTTGCTATTGCAACCCTTTGTTGCTCACCTCCAGATAATTCACTAGGATAATAATCAATTCTATCTTCTAGGTTAACATATTCCAATAATTTTTTTGCTCTTTCTTTAATTTTATTAGTATTATTATTATTTTTTAAAGCTGGTAAAATAATATTTTCTTCTACCGTTAAAAAATCAAGTAAATTATAATTTTGAAAAACAAAACCAATTGTTAAATTTCTAAAATTAGAAGCATCATGATCATTAAATTCACTAATGGATTTATTATTTATGATTATATCTCCACTATTAACATTGGTAATTAGAGATAAACATTTTAAAAAAGAAGTCTTACCAGCTCCTGATTTTCCTATTATCATATATAATTTTCCATACTCAAAATTAATACTAGCTTTATCTAATACAACATTTTCTTTTCCATTTTTATAATATTTTTTTGTTAAATTGTTTACATATATTTCCATTTTTACCTCTCAAATTATTCTAAAGGAAAGTTTTCAACTTTCCTTTAGAAAACTAATCATAACTTATCATTTTAACACTATCAGAGTATAATCCTGAATACCATGTTCCAACTCCATCATTTCCTAAATAAGCTTTAGAATGAGATCCAAATCCATACCATTTTTTTCCCGAACCATAATTACCCATAACAGTTGTAAATGTTGATCCAAGAGTAAATGATTGACTTACTCTTTTTTGTTGAGTTGAACCTATAAGATTTTTCTTATTTAAGGTAATAATAACAATTAATGGTGCGTCAGTAGTTTCTACTCCATCTGCTGTAATAGTTACTTTATGTTTTGGATTATCATAAGTTCTTGTAGACCCATTAACTTGATTACCAGCAGGAAGAACAAGATAACTATTATAGGTTGTAGCAAAAGCAATACATGGTGCTAATAAAATAGCAAATAAAGCAATCAAAAATACTCCTTTTTTCATACTATTCATATCTCCTTTCAATAATATTTTTTTAGTACTATTCTTCTTACATAATAATCAACCTCCATTCTTAAATCTACAAATTAGAAAAATGTAGATTTGTAATGCTAACATGCAATTACTAATATAAATTTACAATAATAGTTTTTAACAGTTAACAATTATTAAGTTGATTTTATGTAATTTTAGGTGGAATTAGTCAGCTTCTATATTGATTTAACTTAAATAATACATTTAGTAATGATTTACATTTATTATAATTATTTAATAGTATACTCCAATAATCACAATATTTATGATAAATATTTTTGTAAATATTACTACAATCACAATAAATTCCTTTTTTTGAATAATAATTCTTTAATTCATTAATATCATTTTTATAATTCGAAAAAATATAGATTAACTCATATCTGTTAAAATTAGACCAGATTATATATACAAAAAAAGAAAAGAGTTTATCTAATTCTTCACCATCAATTACATTAATATCCTTTTTAATATGTATAGATGAAAAAAAATTTGAATACTCATCATATATAAATGTCATATTATTATAACAATTAGACACAAAAAATTCTTTATAGTCTAATTCATTACTATTTTTTTTAAATAAAAAAAATGGAAAAGAATAATCCAAAATTAAATACAAATATTTTATCTTATTATTAACTATAGAAAAAATAGTATTATAAAAATTGATAAATTCATCTAAATTATGCAAAACAATTTCAAATTCACTTTCAGTGTTTATTTTGGTTAAAAAAATAGTAAAGTTATATTTAAAAACCAAACTATAAATAATTTCAAAATTATCTAGATTGTTATTATTTAATAGTTTTTTTTTAAATGTACTTAATTTCATAATATCACCGAGTTAATTATATCACAAATATCGTATTTTTGCATATAATACGTATTTTTTATTTTTAAATGGGAAAATTAAAATGGGTGGATTAAATATATGTATTTTCAAAGATTAATAAATATTAGAGAATTATATAATTACAATCAAAATCAAATGGCAAAGATATTAAAAACATCACAGTCGAATTACTCTAGATGGGAAAAAGCAACAGAATTAATACCATTAGATAAATTATCATTGTTTTGTAACTATTTTAATACAAATATGGATTACATGCTTGGAATAAGTAACTTCAAAAATGGAAATGGAACTCATTTATTAAATAAAAAGATAATTGGTAAAAGAATAAAAATAATAAGGAAAAAATATATAATAACCCAAAAAGAATTAGCAGCATGCCTAAACACAACGCAATCAACCATAAGTGCAAACGAAAATGGAAAAACAAAGTTATTAACAGCTTTTGCTATACAAATAGTATATAAATATAATATATCACTTGATTGGATCTGTGGCAGAACTGATAATATGAATATAAAAAAACAAATTTGACAAGATGTTTCTTGCAAATTTGTTTTTTTACCAGCTGCCAGACCAATATGCTTTTGCTGCATTTATATTATCGTAGTATGAGGATACACCATTTAAAGAAATTCCATTTGCATTAACTGAATACTTTTTAGAGTTTGCTAGACTAATTGTAGAAGTCGCATGTGAATAATCTGAAGCCGCTAATTGAGAAGTAATTGTAGCGGAAGTGTTTTTTTCTACATCAAAATACAAAGTTTCTTTTAATGATGATAAACTTCCTGACGGAAGTGCAAAAGATGTTCCAGCACCATTTGAAAATATTTGTGGATAATTAATTGAACTATTATAACAACTACCACTACTTAAACAATACTCTTGATTAAAATATAGATTATTGTTTTTCACTTTAACATTTTGATAGAAGCCTATTCCTATAATGTCATAACTTCGAACACTAGGAATTATCTTCCATATCAACTCTGCTTTGTATCGATAATTACTTCCATTTGCTGCTATACTTGATGTTAACTTTTTATAGGTCGTTTCAACCGTTGCACTTTTTGACTGAGAAGTATCAGCATTATTATATTCTTCTTCAGTTATTTCAGTGGTGATGGAATTATTATAAAAAGTACTTATAAAATTATTATATGTAACTGTTTTATAATACTTTGTTATATAGTATTGTTCATCATTCTCTTCAGCTTTAACCAAAAACGGTAAAAAGAAAAGAGACACAGCAATTATCATAAATAATTTTCTCATTTTTTTTCCTCCTTTCATAAATTATTTTATTTATGAAAGTTAAATAATTGAACAAATTAAAAGTGGAAATCCTCCACTTTTAATAAGAATTAATATAAAATTTTATTATTTGAATAGTGTTTATCAAAAATTAATTGTATTTTATGCTTTTCAAGTTTATTATTGTTTGAATAAGATATTACAAAGTAAATATCACCTAAATCATTTTTATGGATATTATTCATAATATCATTGTTCGAAACGAAAGTAATATTTATAGTATTTACAACATCCGAAATATTCATTAATTGTTCAAACTCATTTTCAGTTGAATAATAATTAACGCTTTCATCTCCACTTTGAATTGCAACACTATATTGTTTAATTTTTGGTTCTAAATCCGTAGAAATCACCGAAGATTGAAAAGTAATATCATTAAGAATAAAAATTGATTCATTATTATTATTGATTAAAAAACCATTAATAGCAAAATCATCATTGTCACTTTTTATATCATAAAGAAGATTTTTATTATAATTATTTATAGTATATAGAACTGAAAAAACAAAAATTATAAATATCAATACAAAGGAGAAAATCTTTGTAATCTTTTTTTTGAATATTTTATTATATAATGTTATACCATTAATAATTACAGAATCATTTTTATCTAATGTTTCTATTTTATCTCCATTTAAAATATCTTGAACACTAACTTTGAAGGCTTTACTTAATTCAAATAACAAAACAGTATCAGGAACATTAATACCAGTTTCCCATTTAGAAATTGTTTTACTATTTACTCCAATCTTTTCTGCTAACTCTTCTTGAGTTAATCCTTCATTTTTTCTTAATTTAGAAATATACTTTCCTACCTTTTCAGAATCCATAGATTTCACCACACTTTCTTTCCTTAAATATATTATAATATAAAAAAAAATGTTCTTCAAATATAATATTAAATGCTATATTTAAATATAAAATAATAATTTTACAATATATGTAAAAGTCCTAAGAAACTATATAATTATATATACAATAAAATGTCAAAAAAATGTTCTACTTTGTCATTAAATGTCTTAAAAAGTGCATCAAATAATAATAAATAGTAATAATTCTATCATATTAAAGGTTTTTAATTTAATTAACGCCTCCACTTTAAGGGCTTTTACTTTTTATATGATATTCCAAATATGATTCGAATATGTGATGAAAGTTTCAAAATATAATACTATATATGGCGATAATATTAAAAGAAGAATAAATATTGCTATTGAAATATTTAAATGTTTCGTTTTAGAAATAGTGTTAATTGTGATAATATTAAAAAATACTGATTAAAAAAATATAAGAAATGGTAATTATTTATTTAACTGCCATTTTAAATATTCTTGATTATTTATAGTACTTATATTATAAAACATAGCATAGTCTTTATTATTAATCTTCCTAGCAAACACATGTCCTATTAAATGTGAATGTATGCTATTGTTATATGGATGAGGAAAATCACATGTTTCAATGTTATTTTCTTTAATAAAAATGATTTCCCATGATGAATCAAATAAACCGATCATTTCACCTTTTCTAAAATACTCATTTTTGGGGTAATTATGATAATCAAAAGGCTCTTTTGCTAAATGATAAAAAATATATACAAATCCTCCTTTTTTTGTTGTAGTTAATATTTTTTTTACTTTTTTCTTTAAATCTATATGAGAATTCTCTTTTAAATGCAATGATTTATAACAATAAATCAAATCATAATGTTTATCTATTATATTCTCATAAAAATTATTATTAAATATATTTATATTATCATTCATATTAAAATATTTTATTTTTTCTTTTAATCCTATTACTTTATAACCATCGATTTGACCACCATTAAGAAATAAAGTATTTGATTCATAACAATCAATTTCATAACCTTTTCTAATGGCTGGCAATGCATGTAAACCATCTCTATCATTAAGAATTAGTATTCTAACTTTTTTACCATAATAATTTTCAATATATTTTAACAAATATCTAAATCTTTGATATGGCTGACCATATACACTTCCATAATTTTTCTTTCCCATTATAACCTCCAAAATTCATACTTGAGCTGCTAAATTTTGAATGTTGTAACATGAAAATTACCCCTCAAAAATTCGATGTATTTTCTTTGACCTTTTAATATTTTTTTAATATTTTAATTTTATATTTAAAACCACCCTGTTTAAAGTGCTACAAATCCCCTGTTTATAAGGGACTTTTTTATATGTTGTAAAAAGTTCAACAAAAATATTACCCCTGTTATTGGTACAAGGCCAACTACTACACTTAAGTTTAAAAGTGTTTGAAATATTAGTAAAAATGATAAACCAAATATTAAGTATTTAGCAAATAAATCTGTTTGTTTTATTGCTGACTTTATTAAATTTGAGTATAGTGCAATAAATAATAGTATTAGTAATAATGCTCCTACAAAACCAAATTCTTCACATATAATTGAGAATATAAAATCTGTTTGTGGTTCTGGTAAATAAAAATGTTTTTGTCTTGAATTTAAAAACCCAAATCCTAATAGTCCTCCTGGTCCTATTGCATATAAACTTTGAATCATTTGAAAACCACTTCCTAATGGATCACTCCATGGATTTAAAAAGGATACTATTCTTGCTAAACGATATGGTGCTATTAATACTAATATTACAATTCCTATTATTCCAAGAAATCCTACTTTATAGAATATCGATACATCTACACCACTTACAAATATAATTCCAATAAGAGACATTACAATAACCATTCCTGTTCCAAAGTCTGGTTCTAATAATATTAAAAAAAAGAAAAAAACTATTACTAAAAATATTGGTAATATAAATTTATAAGTTTCTCTTTTTAATTTGTCATTATTTGATAAGTATTTTGATACGAAAATAATAAGCGATAATTTTGATACTTCGCTTGGTTGAAAACCTAAACCAAATAATCCAAACCAACTTCTACTTCCGTTTCTGACTTTCCCTATTCCTGGTATTAGTACTAGTATTAGAAGAATCATACTTAATAAAAGTAATTGATTTGAATATTTTTTGTATATTTTATAATCTATTTTTGAAAAAATAATCATAAAAATTAATCCAACTATAAAAAAAGAAGATTGTAGTAGTACATATCTAAATGAATTATTATATTTATATGATGAAACAATTGAACTACTTGAATAAATCATAATAAGCCCAATTAATGAAAGTAGTATTGTATATATAAATATTTTTTTCTTCATAATATATTTTATTTTTTTTGTATTTTTTTATAACCAAAATATATTTAGTTGTGTGATATACTATAATAGGAGTTAGTTATATGAAAAAGAAAAAATTATTAGGAGTATTTTTAATTCTTATTTTCTTTGCTGGTTTTTTATTTGTAAAAGCTGATAGTGGTTGGGATACAGATTATGATTCAGGTGGTGGCTGGGATAGTGGCTGGGATAGCGATTGGAGCAGTGATTGGGATTCAGATTATGGTGATGGCGAAGGTGGTGTTGCATTTTTAATTTTTGCAATAGTTTTTATCACTATTATATTTATTATGATAAAGTCCAATTCTAGTTCTTCTAATGAAAAAGATAAAGTTGATGATATTGAAGATTATGAAGACGTCGTGGTTGATTTACCTGACTTTAATAAGGATGCATTCTTAGTTGATTGTTATGATAACTTTATTAAATTACAAAATGCATGGTCTGATTTTGATTATGAAACTATGAAAACTTTAATCAGTGATGAGCTTTTTAAAAATTATAAATCTCAATTAAAAGTATTATCTGCTAAAAAGCAAAAAAATATTATGCATGATTTTGAACTTATAGATGCTTACATTTCAAATTTTGAAAAGGATGGCAAATATTACTCTATTGATGTAATAATGACTGTTTCATTTTATGATTACGTAGTTAATAAAGATGGCAAAGTTGTTCGTGGCAAAAAGAAAACATTAGTTGAAAATAAATATTTACTAACATATAGTAAAGATGAGAGACATTCAAATACATGTCCTAATTGTGGGGCTACGCTTAAAAAAGAAGATGTTACAAAATGTGAATACTGTAAAACTATTATATCTAATAACAATCATGATTGGATTTTAGTTAAGAAACAAATAAAAAAATAAGGACTTTAAAAAGTTCTTATTTTATTTTAGTTTTTTTGTTATTTCTTGATTATTTTGAAGTGGTTTTGTCAATTCTCCAACATATATTATATCAAGTTCATGTAGTGCTCTTGTTATTGCTACATATAATAGTTTCATATCTAATGAACTTTGTGAAGAATATATTTCTTCATTTGCATTATTAATAATTACAGCATCAAATTCTAGTCCTTTTGCTAATTGATTTGATATTGTACATATTTTAAATTTATCATCTGTTAAATCATCATTTATCGATACATCCGGTATTATAACTCCTTTTTGTTTTAGTTTATCATTTAACTCTTGTGACAGGATATTTGTTTTACTAATAATTGCAATACTTTTATAACCTTTTTTCGTATATTCTTCTAATTTTTTTATTATTAGATCTGGAATATTATCTTCTTCTTTTGATTCTGTTAGTGTTACTGGATTACCATGTCTTACTACTAAATCTGATTTTCCAAGACCTATACTATTTGACACATTATCTGCCATATTCATTATTTCAGAAGTAGTTCTATAGCTTTTATTAAAATTAACAATTTCTCCGTCATTTTCAAACATAACATCATTTACTTTTGACCAATTCTCTATACCTCTATAGTCATAAATTGATTGAGCTATATCTCCAAATATACTAAATGTTGATGATGGCAATGTTTGTTTTAAAGAATAAAAATTAAATTCTCCTAAATCTTGTGCCTCATCTACTACAACATGTCTAAATTTATCATATTCTCTATTTGGTGAAATACATTTTTTTATATAAATTAATGCTGCTAAATCTTCAAAATCGTATTTTTTTGATTTTATATTAGATAAAGTTTCTTTTTTTAGACTATTTATTTCATCATATTTATACATATTATAATCGTTTATTGAAGCTATAAATAATTTATATAATTTTGTTGGTGTTACTTTTGATTTTGAAAAATATTTTCTTAATGTTGATTTACAACATTTATTTATTTCTTCTCTTTCTTTTGCAAATTTAGTTCTTAGTTTTTCTTTTTCACTTGGTGAAGCTTCTTTAAATAGTTTGTGTGAATAGTCACTATATCTTGATAAGATTTTATCATAATTAGCTTCAATTAACGTACACAATCTATTAATTGTCATTTCTATTTTTCCGTTTAAACTTTGATTATAACCTTTTGAAACTTCATCAAATATTTGTTTTATATATTTGCTTTCTAATACTACAAAGTCTCCTATTTTTAAATCGTTTACTGTTAAACTTTCAAAGAATACCTCTAAAAATTTATCTATCATATTTTTATAATACATAGAACATTTAAATTTATCGTTATTATTTTTTTGTTTTCCATTAATTCTATCATTTACTTTATTGTTAGATGGAATTATTTCAATCTCTTCATCTATATACTCTTTTGCAAATTCTTCATATGTACATTGTTTAACACCTGATACATCTAGTTCTGGTAATACTGATCTGATGTATTTTAAAAATACAGGGTTTGGTCCTATTACTAAATATTGACTTTGTTTTATAGAATTTAAATAATTATAAACTAAATATGCGATTCTGTGTAATGCAACTGTTGTTTTACCAGAACCTGCTACTCCTTGAATAATCAAATTATCTGTTATCTTTTTTCTTATAACATCATTTTGTTCTTTTTGGATTGTTGAAACTATACTTTTTAATCTTGCATCATTATTTGTATTTAAATATTTTTGAAGTAAACTGTCATTTGATACAAGGTCAACATCATGATATGAAATAAGTTTTCCTTTTTCTATTTCATATTGTCTTTTAAGTGACATGTCTCCGGATACTACTCCTCCTGGAGAAGTATAACTACATTTTCCGATTTCTGAGTCATAATATAATGAACTAATTGGTGCTCTCCAATCTGTTACAATTATATTTGCGTCCCTCATTATTCCATTTTTTCCTATATATATTGTACTTGTTTTACCGTCATCGTCTGATGTGAAATCTATTCTTGCAAAATATGGATGTTGCATGGAAGTTTCTAAATTTGAAATATGTATTTTTTTTCTATCTGCTATACTCCATAATTCATCTATATTACCTACAAAATCTTTATATAGTTTTTCTAAATCTATTTTTTCTATTTGTAGTACTTCACTTATTACTTTTATAGTTTCTTCTAATTTTTCTTGTTCTTTTTTCATATCTTTCATATTTAGACCCCCATAGTAATAAATTATCTTATTATTATTGATTCAAAGTATTTTTCTTGGAATTCTGTTAATGCTCTAATTGCATCATCAGAATAATCTACTCCTTTTGGGGCTACAACAAGTTTATCATCATCATCGTTTGTTCTATGAATAATTGCGATTACTTCTCCTTTAAATTCTTCTACTGGTTCAAATACACCTACTAAATAAGCATCTAATTCTTCTCCGTCTCCACTAATTGTATTTGGAATATATCCATAATTTAGCATGTACATAAATCCATGTTTTGGATGTTTTGTACCTAGTTGTCTGTCTGTTTTTACAACTACTTCCTTTTTTAAATAATCTTTTGCGTCTACTTTTTCCATTTTTACCTCCATATTATATTTATTTTATTATATCATAATTTGTTTATTTAATTAGATAAAAGGATTTTTATTTGCATTATAATTTAATCCTGTTTTTTTATATAAAACTTTTACTTTTTTATCAATATTCTTATATTCGCAATGAAAATCTATTATACATTGCTTTACATATTCATATATGTTTGCATCTTTATTTTCTTTTAACATGTTTATTATATTATTAAAAATTTCTAAATCTTTTTGTTTTAATAACATCACATATTCGTAGAATTCATTCATTTCTTCTTCTGTTATTGATTTTGGTGCTGTAAGCGGATCTATTGTCATGTCATATATTTCACTATGACTTTTGTGCCATAGTTTTAATGCTTGATATATTTTTCTTACAATAGGATCTTGTATAACATATTTATTATTATTTGATTTAAAATCACTTTCTTCTAGATTATTATTTTCCTTTAACTTTTCATTTAGTTTTGTTCCTTCTGCTGAGTACATTTCTGAGAATATCCCTTTTGTAACTGTAAAATTATATTCTTTCATAAACTCATAGTTTTCAACTAATTCATCAAAAGTTGTATATGCATCAAATAATATAAATCCCATTTGTACAATATATCCATGTTTTTTAAATAATTCTAGTGTTCTTTTGTTATCTTCTAATGTTGCTTTTTTGTTCATTCTAGTAAGAGCAGTTTGGCTTCCGTTTTCGATACCACATGCAAATGAAAAGAATCCTGCTCTTTTTAAGTCTCTAAGTATTGAATCTGTTACTTTATCTGCTCTTATTTGACCTCTTAGTTTTACTTTTATATTTCTTTTTTCTATTTCATCTGCGAAATCTTTGCACCATTTTTCATCTCTTATTCCATCAACAAATGAATCGTCTACTACTTTTATATGTGTAACTCCTTTTTTATATAGCATTTCAATTTCATCTACTATATTTTTTATACTTCTTGTTCTCCATACTTTTCCATTTGATAATCTAAAAAATGATATTACTGAACAAAATTCACAATTTCCTGAACATCCTCTTGCAGTAACCATGTTAACAGATGATTTCTTTTCAAGAACTACATTTATTGTATCTCTACTTGGAAATGGTAATTCATCTAAATTGCTTTTTAATGTTCTTATATCATTTAATATTATTTTATTAGATATTTTATAACCTACATTTTTTATATTTGTTGGTTCTTCATTTTTTGAAATTGAATCAGCTAATTCACAAATTGCTTCTTCTCCTTCTCCTCTTATAATGTAATCACATTTAGATAGTAGGTATTCATGTGGGTAAAATGTTGGACCAAAGCCACCACATACAATTTTTATGTTACTATCGTATTCTTTTAATTTTTCTATTAATTCAATAGTTGGTTTAGTATTTGACATATATGAAGATATTCCTACAAATAATAATTCATCTTTTTGTTTTATTATACTTTCATATACTTCTTCTACTTCTAGTTCATTTAACCATGCGTCTATTATTTCTACTTCATATCCTTTTTGTACTAGAGACGATTTTAAATATTCTATTCCTAAGTTTTCTTCTGATGTTCTATGTGTTTTAGGACTTAGTGTGGTTAGTATAATTTTATTTTTTTCTTTCAAGTTTTCTCACCATCGATTCTGAAATATCATCTATTGAACCTTTGCACATATGAACATTAGTTTCTTTTAAGTATTCTATTATTTGTGAATTTAATTCTTTCATTTTTTCATATGTTTCAACAGATGGCATTGGATAGTCGTATCCTGTTATTAAATTATATGCTCCTTTTAATTGTTTTGATAAGTGTTCATATAAAAACAGTCTTTGATCTATATAGTCTTTTGTTTTTATAAAGCTTGATGCGTTTTCGCATAAATCCATTTGATAAATATCACTTATCCAAGTTATATCACTTGTAGATATTTTACTTTCATCTACATGGTCATTTACTATTATTTTCTTTTTCCATAATTCTTCTTCTTTACAACCAGATATTAATTCTTTAAATTCTGGAAAATATCTTTTGATAACTCCATATCTTAATTCTAATGGTTTTGTACCTGTAAACGAAGTTAATCTTTCATTATCTAATCCTATTAATGTGTGATCATTTGATATTAGTTGCATGTTATATTTTGACATTAAATTATATGCAAGTGTACTTTTGCCACTATTTGCATCTCCTACTAAAAGTATTGATTTATCATTATCATATTTTAAACACGAACTATGAATTAGATATTTATTTATATTTGATAAATCATTTACAAACATTTCAAGTATCATATAAATAAAATCTAGTATTCTTATTTTTGTATTATTTACGTTAACAATCATTAAATTATTTTTTATATCATAATTTATATCATTTATTTGATTTGTAATTATATACATTGAATTTTTTTCATTTGGATTATATTCATTTTCTATTAGTTTTATATCTGTAATGGGAATTGTTTTCATTATTTTATATTTATTTTTTATAAATTCATTTGCTATTTCGAAGTTATCTGTATAAATATTTATTTTTGAATAATTATGGATATTTAAAACTAATTTATACATGTTATTTCTCCATTTCTTCTTTTATACTTTCTATCATCATATTTAATAATTCTTCACTAAAATCTTCTTTATAATAATAGTATTTTGTATCAGTTAATTCGTGTATTCCTGTGACCATTGGTGAATATGGGTAATTTTCTTTTAAGAATATTCTCATTTTTACTTTATTTGCTGAAGCCCAACCCATTTCTACATGTACTCCTCCTGAATTTGGTACTCCTGGTATTACACAAAGCATATCTGATTTTTTTATTGTTTCAAAATCTATAACTGTACTTTCTTCTGCTGAATTATATTGTTTTCCCCATTTTTCTCTTTCATGAGCTAAGAAATAGTCACATCCCATTTGTTTTGTTTTACTAGTTAATTTTTCTAAAAAATCTCTATATTCTTTTTTCACTTCGTATTTTTCATCACATAATTGTGAATATGGTATTGCAAAAAATATTTTCATTTTTTCCCCCTCATTCATAAAATTCATCTGGAAATTCTCTAAAGTTATTGTTTTTTCTAGACATTTTGCAACATACATCACATTCATAATTTTTATAATCTTTTAAAAATTGTAATACTATCTTAGTTGTTCTTTCTCTACATGATTTAATTGATTCTACATAAGCTTCTTTTTCTTGTTTTTCTTTTAAACTATCAATGTATCCTGCTCTTCCTGTTGGATCATCTATTTGTACAGCAACTCCTGCATAACATAATTGGTTCAACCTTGCAAATGTTGCTTCTGGATCACATGTTTGTCCGACTATATCCCATCCTTGTTTATTATAAAAATCTAATTCTGCTTTTGTTTCAATTCTTGGATATCCGTTAAATGAAACATAAATTGCTTTTTCCTTTACTGGGAATGGCATTTTTCTACTTGCTAAACATAATTGATTTGTTAGTTCTGAACAAAATGGTTCATACATTTCTGCGTTATGGAATGGTTTATTTTGATTCCAATTTATTCTATAATTTCCCATACCAACCATGTCTCCAAGAACATATACACTGCCTTGTGGCATAGATGGATTTATTCCACCGACCACAAAAGTTCCGATTAATTTTTTTGCTCCTGAATTTTTTACTGCTTCTATAGTTTGTTCAAAATTTATATAATTAGATGGTACTTTTTCTCCATTAAATCTTCCGTATATTACTAATACTGGTACTTTATAAATGTGTCCTATATAACATCTATGTACCGGGCCAAATGATGTATTTATTGTTATTCTTTTTAATTTAAACTTTTTTATTGTTTCGTCGCTTCTTAATATAATGGCAACTTCAGGTTTAAATTCTTCTTTCATTATTCCTCCTTGTTTTTGAAAAACATTGTTGGTAAATATCCATCATGAACTGATATTCTTTCTTTTTTTACAATATTAAATTTTTCTTTTTCAATATTATCATTATTCTCAAATGGACAATATGGATCTCTTTCATTTAATGTTTTATTCCAAAGTATTCTTCTATCGAATACTCCACCTTTACATTTGTTTTTAATTTTACAATTTTCACATTTTTTTGGTATAGGTGCATCTATAAAATCATTAAACTTTATTTTTGATAATATGTTATCTTGTCTTATATTGTAGTCTGTTCTATATTCTTCTGTTATTAAATATGTTGATGGACATATACTTCCATCTGGTAATATTCTTATACTATCTATTCCTGTATTTTCTATTATATTTGCTTCTTTTGTATATATATTTCCAAATAATATATCATTAAGTGATACTATTTGATATTTTTCATTAATGTATTCAAGTGCATTTATTAACACGTTGTAACTTAACATAAATTTTTTATTAATTTCTTCACTTTCACTTACTGGTCTATAAATATTTAGTCTTAAAAGAGCATTATATTTTTTTGCTATTTCAAATAATCCATCTATGTTTTCTTTAGTTAATGTTTCATCAAATCCTACAAATACAATAGTAGATTTTTTATTATCTTTATTAAGCATATCCAATGTATTAATTGCCCAATCATATGCTTTATTTTGTCCTCTGAAATAATTATGATTCTCTTTTATAGGAAAATCTAATGATACATCAATTTCATCAATACATTCTTTGTATATTTTATATAATTCTTCATTTTTGCTTACTCTTTCGTAAATATATCCATTTGATGTTAATGATTGTGTTATATTTGGATATTTTCTTCTTACATATGATATAAATTTAAAAAAATCATCACTTATAGCATTTTCTCCTGTACCGTAATTTATGGAATCAATATACTCATGGTTTTGGTCAATAAATTTAATCCATTCATCAATAGTAGCATCTTTTGTTTTATTTCTTGTTTCTTTACTATAACAAAATTTGCAGTTCATATTGCATAAATTTGTAAGTCCCCAACCTACATTATATTTTTTCATTTTCTCACCTCAAAAAAAGTATATAATATGACTTCTCATAAATCAATTATATACTTTTTATAACTCTCATAAATTTTTTTTATATGTTTGTTTTTTTATTAGTTTTACTAACTTCTTTAATAAATTCTATAAAAGTATGAACTGTTATAGGTAGTAAATAGTCTTTGTATATCATAAATATATCGTAATTAGGTAGTTTTTCTTCTATATCTATTTTTTCTATATTTGGATATCTATTTATTGTTTTTTCAAATAGAAAGCCTATTCCTAAATCATCTTCCACCATTTGAGCTATCATTTCACTTGTATATATTTCAAATGATGGATCAAATGTTATTCCTTTATCTTCGAATACTTTTCTCAAACTTTTTGTGCTGCTTGATGTTCTTGCTGGTACTATTAGTGGATAATTACAAACTGTGTTTAAATCTATTTTTTTGTTTAATAATTCACTTCTATGTTTATTGCATGCTAAATAACATTTTTCTGTTGAGATTTTAACTATTTCTAAGTCATTTATTTTTTCTTCTAATGGAGAGCAATCTATTACTACATCTACTTCATTTAATTTTAGCAATCTAAATAATTCTTTTGTTGGTTTACATGTTACTCTTATTTTAATATTTGGATATTTTTTATTAAATTTTTTTATTATATCAATCATCAAAATAACACCTATGTGAGATGGTACTCCAACAGATATTATTCCTTTTTTTAAATTTACAATATCATTTACTTTACTTACTCCATTTTTTATTGTACTCATTGATTCTTCAATGTATGGAAGAAGTGCTTCTGCTTCTGGAGTAAGTGTTAGTACACTTCCTCTTTCAAATAGTTTTACTCCTAGTGTTTCTTCTAATTTTTTTATTCCATAACTTACACTTGGTTGTGTTTGTCCGAGTAAATTTGCAGTCTTTGAAAAGCTTCCATTTTGACATACTAAATAAAATAATTTATATTGTGATAAGTCTATATCATCAAATTCCATCGTTACCCCTCCTATTGGGTTGTATTATATCATAAAAAATAAAAAAAAGAACTTAAAGTTCTTTTTTACATCCATACTCCATAATATATTGCAATCATTCCAAATAGCATACCTAATATATAAAATCCTTTTACTATATCAGTTTCTTCAAATCCCATTTTTTCAAAGTGGTGATGAATTGGTGCCATAAGGAAAACTTTTCTTTTGAATTTTTTGATTGCTGTTAATTGGATTATTGAAGATAATGCTTCAATTACAAATACTCCTCCGATTAGCGCAAGTGATAACTCGTGTTTTGTTAAAATTGCAATTGCTGCTAGTGTTGCACCTAGTGCAAGACTACCTGTGTCTCCCATAAATACTTTTGCTGGGTGTGAATTATATACTAAAAATCCTAACAAACTTCCAACTAATATGAAACAGAATATTGCAATTTCTTGATATCCTTCTATCCAAGTTGTTCCCCATGTAATAATTCCAAAACTTAGAAATGCTATAAGTGTTGTTCCTCCTGCTAGTCCATCAAGCCCATCAGTTAAATTTACTGCGTTACTTGATCCAACAAGTAGGAATAATATAAATATTCCATACAACCATCCTAAGTCTAAATTTATACCAAGAGATGAAATTGTTACGTTTGCATCTCCTCCACCTTGCATATATATATAGAAAAATACTAATGCTATTAATACTTGTACTAACAATTTTTGTGTAATTGATAATCCATCATTGTTTTTAAATCTTATTTTTAGAAAATCATCAACAAATCCAAGTAGTGCATAAGATATAAATACAAAAATAATTATTAATAAACTGTGCGTTATTTCTAAACTGCCTCTTAAGTACAAAAACAACATAGCTAATAGTGTTGGAACTATAAATATTAGTGCTCCAAGTGTTGGAGTTCCATTTTTTGCTGCATGTCTAAATGCAGTGAAACTACTTATACTTTGTTTACATTTCATTTTCTTTAATACTGGTATCATAAAATAACCAAATACTACTGATATAAAAAATCCAAGCATTATTGATAATATACTCTTTGCGAGAATTAACATAATATCACTCCTTAATCATATTATACTTTATAAACTATTTTAGAACACAAAAATAAAACTAAAAATGTAAAGTGATTGTCTATATAGTTAAAAGAAATGATTCCATTACTTTAGTTTTGTCATATCCTTTTAATTTTATATCACTATCTATTTCGCTTAATTTATATAATATATCTATGATTTGTTTTTCATTATATGACTTTGTATATGGAATTAGTTTTTTTATAACAAATGGTTTTACTTTTAATTCTTTAGCTATATCATCATAACTCATTCGTGAATGTAAATATATCACTTGATATAGCATTCTCATTTGTTTTGCTATACTATCTATTATTACAACTTCTTCTACATTACTTGAACTTAGAATTCTATATGATTCTAAACAAGCTGATATATTTCTATTTAAAATATGTTCATTTAAATTAAATAATTCTTTTTCTGGGTTTTTACTTATTACTAAATCAATTTCTTTATCAGTAATTGTTGTTTCTCCCGTTTTGTATAACAATAATTTTTTTACTTCGTTAATTGTTATATCGGTATTATATTCACAATAATCTAGTATCTTTTTAACTTGATTAAATGTTATTTGAATTTTTTCTTCTTTAAACATATTTGTTACATATTCACTTAATGTTTTATAATCTAGTTTTTCACATTTTATTAGTTCACATTTTTCTTTTATTAATTTAATCAATGCTTTTCTTTCATCTAGTGTATCATCTATACATCTAAAAATAATAACGTTATCATTTTGATGATTTATATAATCTTTTAAAATATTTTCTTCTTTTTCTTTTAATTTTTTAAATGAAAAATCTGATACAATTATTAGTTTTCTTTCTCCAAATAAATCAACATAGTTCACTTCTTCAATTATTTCATTAATACTTGTTTCAGTAAAATCATACTTTATAACATTTGGAATATCTAGTTCATTGATTGTATTATTTATCTTTTCTTTTACAATATTTATTTCGTTACCTAAAAAGAAATATATCATATTAGTTTTCCTTTACTACTACACTTCTTATTGTAGAATCTATTACGAAGTTTTTAGTGTCATCAACAGGTATGTCATTTACATATACTTTTTTTCCTTTTGTAGCAACTTTTAATATTTTTAAAAGTTCATGAAGTGATGTAAATAATTTTACTTTTACAACTGTACTTTCTTTTCCATCAAATATAGTTATTATAGTATTATCGTACACATAGTCTTGATGTACTGCTTTATGTATAGCAAGTATTTCTTCTACTCCGTAAAATACACAATTTTCATTTTTTAATTTTTTTGTATCATTAACTATACATATATTTAAAAACGCATTTATATATTTTTTATATGCATTTATTGACACTAAATCGTTTTTATTTATACATATATAGCATGATTTCATATTAAAGATATCCATAAATTCATCTATTGTTTCAAGTATTTTTTCATATGACTCATAATTTATAACAACATCTTTTAAATCCTTGTTTTTATTATATAATGAACTTACTACAAGAGTTGTTTTACTATTGATTTTTTTATTTAAACCATATTTATCAAGTGAATCTTTTAATTCACTTTTTTTAACTTTAGATATACTTCTTGATGGATTTAATTTTTCTCTTTTATCTATAAAATCATTTTCTATTACTAAACAATTAGATTTTTTATTTGCAAAAATCATTTCTTTTATACCAATTATTTTACCACTTACTGGACTAAATATATTTTTACCATCTTCCATGGTACCTAAGAATGTATTATTAAGAACAAGTTTACTTGTTTTAATCTTCAATAGTTCAGTTTTATCAAATGGAATATATATAAATTCTGGTGATAAATAACTTAAATATTCTTGAAATTTCTTATTCATATTTATTTTTCTCCCTTTAATAATTATATAATATATTAATTTTTTTTAAAAGATTAAATGTTATGTGATATAATATTTATATAATAAGGAGAAAAGTATATGATTAGGAAAAGTGAATTTGATAAAGAAATTATTTTTAAATTTTGTCTTGCTTTTACAATATTTGTATTGTTGTGTCTTGCTTTATTTGTATTTATAATTAAAAAGAAGAATATTTATATAAGTGAATATAATAAGCAAGTTATTCCTGAAATAAAAGAAATCTACACTTCTACTACTTTAAATAAATATGTCGAATTTGATAGTCCTATACAAGTTAAAAATAATAAATTTATTATAAATAATAGTAATAAAGAATACTATTTAACTTATGAGAATGATAAACTTACATATGAAGAGATACATAATTTATCTATTAAAAGTAATTATTCAATATATTATAATGAAAATACAAATAAAATGTATTTTATAAATAACAGTAATAAAACTATTTCAGATGAGTATGACAATATTATAGAAGTTACTTTTGATAATAACAATTATGAATATTTAATTTTAGTAAATGATGATGAGTTTTCTATATTGAATTTAAATAATGATGAGATTGTTACGCTTGATTCTAATATTAAATATATTGATGAAATATATGAATATGATAGTGATACAAAAGATTATAAAATTATTAGTAAAAAATATTTAAAAGTAAGTGATGGAGAAAAATACGGAATTATTGATTATAATGGAAATATTATTATTGAAATGTTATATGATAATATTGTTATAGATGGAAATTATTTTATAGTAAATAATGATAATAAATATAGTCTTATAGATTATAATAATAAAGTTCTATTAAATGAATATGATGATATTAAAAAATATAATGATTATTATATAGTTAAAAATGGTAAATATGGTATAGTTGATAAAGACGATAATATTATGTTTGAATATGAATTTGATTTTACTCAGATTTGTGATAAATATTTAATTGTTGTTAAAGATAAAAAACTTGGTATTATTCAAGATAATAAAGTTATTCTTAATTATGATATTAATGTAAGTGATTATAAAATAAATTCATATATGTTTAATAATAATATTCATATTAATTTATATACTCCGAGTGAAGTTACTTATGTAATTAATGATAACAAAATTAAAAAAGTTATTTATGGAATACTAAATAATATTTCTATTAGTGATTATGAAGATTATGAAGATTATTATAATATAAGTAAAAATTATACATATATTACTTCTCGTAAAAAAGAAAATGTTTCTATAACAATTTATGATAAAAATTATGATATTTATTATGAAAATAGTGTTAAAACTGATGTGGATTATACTAAATTTAATATTTACCCTACTTTAGTTAAATATTATTCTAAAAACGTTTATAAATTAGTTCTTAATGCTTATAATATTAATGGTACTGATGAGAATATCAAAGAATATTATTACTTTGATATTGATGATAGAAGTGCTTTAAGTGAACTTAGAGCTTTACATGATTATTTAGATAATGGATATAGATTTACAATTAACGATAAAAATGAACTTAAGATTTATAATAAAGATAAAATAATTAGTACTCATGATAATATAAAATATTATATAGGTGGTTATTATTTTGCTGATACAAATGGTGTTATTTATAAATTAACATTTAAAAATGAATCTAATAACTAGATTCATTTTTTGTGTGTTTTAAATATAATTTTAGGAGTTTTTTCTTATTTAATACTTTTTCCCCATCTTCCTTTAATTGGTAAAATACATCTTCTAAAAATGCCTTTAAATGCTCATTTAGTAAGAAAAGAGACTTATCACATGATAAATAATCATATGGCATAGAATTATTATATGATTTTTTATTATATGTTTTAGATGCAGCTATTCTGTCACATATCATTTCTACCATATATTCAAATGGTATTATTGGTGATTTTATTTTAGCACATGGATCATACCAATATTCATAATGATGCTTATTTCTTCCAAAATGATGAAGCCATGCTTTTGAATATCCATTCTCTTCTCTACATACTGCAAGTGGACTTTTTTTACCATTAGATTTTTTTATATATTTTATTGATTCAGAAAATTCAGTATATGAATATTTACTTAAATCGTGTAATAATCCTCTTAATGGAAAGCCGCATTTACAACATAGTTTAAATACTTCAAATCTATGTCTATTTACTACATTTAAATGTTTTATAAAATATTTCATATTCACTCCTTAAAAAATATCAATATTTCTATTGATATTTTTGCATTTGTTTCATTAATTGATTAACTTGTTTTTGACTTGGGTTTCTTCCCATTCCTCTCATTAATGTTTTTATCATTTCTTCATTAATTGGTGGATTTTCTTTAATTTGTTTTTGGAATACTTTTTTAGCAATTAAAAATCCCGCAATTAATCCTATAATTAATCCAAACACTACGTGTAATATATCAGCTAACATAATTCCTCCTTAATTCAAATTAATTATACAAGAAATAAAATATATAGTCAAATAATAAAAAATCTCTTTATGAGATTTTCTATTTTTATTCAATCTTGTCTACTACTTTTAATGATTTAATAATGTAGTTATCATCTTTTTCTTCATAAGTAAATTCAAAATATTCACTTTTTGAATTAAATGATGCTTTACCTGTAATTACATTATCTTTTCGATCAAGTTCACTTATTGTTACATTTCCAGTAATACCAGTATCTTTTGTTAATTTCATGTAACAATTCTTTGTATTTTCTGCATATTGACATTGAATAGGCACTGTATTTTCTGGAGTATATAAATCTTTTCCAATAGATGTTAAACTAGGAATATCGATATCATATAGACTCATTTTATGTTTTGATTCAGTACCAAAAACTTTCTTATGATAATCAAAATAGTCATCATATTTAGCATATGTTAAAAATAAATTTCCTTCAAATGTTGGATCTTGAAAATCAATTTTGAAGATTTCTGTATTTTTATTGTAAAAATAATACATTTTAATATCATCTTCGTTATTTATATCTAATAAATTAACATTTTTTTCATAATCATTTGTAAGAACATGTTTGAAATAATCATCTATTCCTAAACTAGTTATAATGTGTTCAGTTTTCTTTTTGCCTGATATTATTACAAATATTACAATTGCTACTATAGTAATTACTACAACAGTACTTGCAATAATTATTATTAATTTTGTATTTTTTTCATCTTTTTTCATATTTTCTCCATTTTATGTTGTAGAGGTTAGACGTGCTAACCTCTATATTTTAACGTTTATTACGAATTATAACAATTCCTGTTCCACCGGTTCCGGCTGGATATTGTGTTGTTCTTGATACGTTGAAACATCCGTTACTTGACCAACAACCATTTCCTGCGTCATATTTATCGAAGACAAAACTTGCTCCGCCTCCGCCGCCGCCAGTATTAGCTGCTCCGTTGTGTGTATTTGCACCTCTATATTGGTTGTTTCCTGTTCCACCGCCACCAGTTCCACCATTTCCTGGTGTACCAACGCCTGCACCTTTGTTTCCACTTGAGTATGAAACTTCTCCATTGTGTCCATGACCGCCGCCTCCGCCGCCGCCATAGTATTTTGAATATTGTGATTCTCCGAATTCTTTTCCTCCAGCAGAACCGTGTCTATTTGATGGTGCACATAAGTTAACAATTCCTGCTCCTCCAGATGCTCCACCAGTACCACCTGATGGTCCACCTTCGCAACTTGCTAAATTAGCATATCCTCCTGAACCATCATTTCCAGGATTTGCTGTTTGACCAAACGCTGTTGATTTAGCTCTTGCTGCTCCTACATCGATTGAATATGATGTTGCTGATACACTAACTCCTTTTTTAGTTGTACGGTATCCACCGCCGCCTCCACCACCTCCGGCTGCATATCCATTACGACCGGCTTGGCTAGAGTAAGTACTTCCACCATTTCCTCCACCACCTACTAAGAATACGTCAATTCCGTTTGCTGCTCCTCTTAATTCGTGGAAAGTTAATGTACCATCTGTTAAAAATCTTATTTTCCAGTTTCCTGTATAGTCTGAATAACTAGATGGAATTGAAACTTTTGTATTTGTTCCAGATGCGATTACTGTGTCATCATCTTTTACAAGTTGATATGAACCAGTATATGTAAATATTGGTAATACGCATGATTGTTTCCATTGTGCATATAATGTGATTCCAGCATTTCCTGTGTAGCTTCCTCCTGAAGCGTAAGTTGTTCCCGTTCCGCCACTGTTTGTATTCCATCCTAGGAATGTATATCCGCTTCTTGTTGGTTTTGATGTTGTTAAAGTTAATGTTTGTCCACATGTTTTTGTTTGTGTTGTTGGTCCACCTGTTCCTCCGTTTGCATTAAATGTAACTGTGTATGTTACTTTTGATGGACAAGTTGATGAACCAGCTGTATTTGTATAACATGTTGCGCATGCTGTACAAGATGTATTTCCTGTTCCTGTGCTATATGTTCCAGCTTGACAGTTTGCACATGATGTACTTCCGGTACTTGAACTATACGTTCCGGCTGCACATGCTGTACATGTCGCGGCTCCGGCTGCACTATATGTTCCGGCTGGACATACTGAACATCCTGTATTTTTTGTTCCTGATGCATATTGTCCTGCAGGACATGCTGTACATGTTGTGTTTCCTGTAGATGTATTATATTTTCCGGCTGGACAATTTGTACATGTTGTGTTTCCAGTTCCAGTATTATATTTTCCGGCTGGACAATTTGTACATGTTGTGTTTCCAGTTCCAGTATTATATTTTCCGGCTGGACAATTTGTACATGTTGTACTTCCTTCTGTTGTGTTATATTTTCCGGCTGGACAATTTGTACATGTTGTATTTCCTGTTCCAGTATTATATTTTCCGGCTGGGCATTTTGTACATGTTGCATTTCCGGTTCCTGTATTGTATGTTCCAGCTGCGCATGCTGTACATGAACTTGCTCCTGATGAACTATACGTTCCGGCTGCGCAGTTTGTACATGTTGTATTTCCTGTTCCTGTGTTATATGTTCCGGCTGAACAATTTTTACATGTTGTGTTTCCTGTTCCAGTATTATATTTTCCAGTTGCACACTTCGTACATGAACTTGCTCCCTCACCACTATATTGACCTGCTGGACATATTATTTTGTCTGTTCCTCCTGGACAATAATATCCGGCTGGGCATTTTGTACATGAGTTTGCTCCGGCTGCACTATATGTCCCGGCTGGGCATGATGTACATGAACTTGCACCGGCTGCACTATATTGTCCAGCTGCACATGTACTACATGTACTAGAACCGGCTGCACTATATTGTCCGGCTGCGCATTTTTTACATGCTGCTGAAGAAGATGCTCCTGTATCTGGATTATATGTTCCTGCAGCACACTTTGTACATGCTGTTTTTTCTGAATTACTATATGTTCCTGATTGACATATTGTACAACTTGATGCTCCTTGTGCACTTATGTATCCTGCGGCACATGCTGTACATGATGATGAAGAACCACTATTATATTTTCCGGCTGGACATAATTTCCATGTTGCTGTTAGTGTAACTGATCCACTTGGCACTAAATTATCAAACCATTCTGCTTTATATGCTGTTGTTGTTGATGAAATTGAGTTTGGTAAACTTGTTGCGCTTGTTCCATATTTTCCGCCTGTTTTACTGAATGTCCATCCTTCAAAACTATTTCCTGCTTTTTTTGCATAACTTATTTGAAATGGTGTATCATATCTTGCTGATGTTGGTGCTTTTGTTCCTGGATTTCCTCCTGTTCCCAAACTATATGTTATTTGATATTGATTTTTTTCATATCTTGCAGTTAATGTTACTACCGAATCCTCTACTGAACTTAGTGTTACTACTTGTCCTGCATTGTAGTTTGTTCCATCGCTTCCTGTCCATCCTTTAAATGTATACCCTGTTTTTGTACATCCACTACTTGGTAGTTTATTATTATCATTTGCATATGTATGTGTTGCATCTGTTATTGTTCCTGTTGCTCCCTCTCCACAATTAAACTTAACTGTGTACCTTATTGGTCTAAAGCATGGATGTAGTTTCATGCTATTAAATAACGTTTCATCTAATTTATATGGTGTTTTTAATGTTCCATTTGCATCAATTATTTCTGTTCCATTTGTACAATTTTGATTATATTCTGTTAATGTATTTGGACTTGTGTAATATCCTTTAATTTTATATCCTTCTTTTGTTGCTGTTTTTACTTTACTTATACTGTCATTTCCAAATTCATCTGCATACCAATCTTTTGTCTTTATTACATACAATGTCTCTGGTATTGTTTTTGTTGTTACTCCTGTATGTTCTATTTCTACTCTTATTGGTTTTTCTCCAAAGTTTATTGTACATTCTATATCTCTCGATACTCCTTGTACTTTTATTATATTTTTTGTTGGGTCTTTTCTTATATCAAAATCATTTACTATTACTCCACATGTATTTCCTAAATATTGATAATCTGCTTTTGCTTGTATTTCTATATCTCTTGTGCTTTCTCTTGATGTTACAAATTCTATTTCTTTATTTTCCCCTTCTGGTGTTACTATTACACCTTTATCTTCATCATTTGACACTAATCTTACTTTGTATTGTGGTATAAAAATCCATGGGTCTGTATATGAACCGCTTCCTACTACTTCAACTCCTGTTTTTAAATATTCTGTTACTTTTGTTCCTGATTTTTCTCCATGATTTATATACTTATCTTCGCCGTTTACTATATATATTTTATTTCCTTCGCCTTTTGTATATGTCCAAAATGGATCTGCTTCAAATAAATATGAATATCTATTTGATTTTCCTTTTTTTGTTATATCAAATTCTCTTTTACTTAATAATCCACCTAGCTTATTATTTAATACTGTTGTGTTTATTCCTATTGTTGTATCGTTATATGTATCTAAATAAAATTTATTTGAATTTGGTACTTGAATATATTTTGAATATGTCGATATATAATCTTGTCCGCTTAAATATTCTTCTGTTGCTATTTGTATGGCATTTGATAATGTGCTTGTTGCATTTATGTCCAAACAAAAAACAAAAAATAATAAAACAAAGATTATTTTTTTAATTTTTATATTTTTCATATTATCACCATATCTATTATAACTCAAATATGTGATTTTTTGAAGATTTTATTCTTTTTTTTCATCATTTATTTCTTCATCTTTTGTTTCATTAAATTTTGTTTCTAGTTTAACTTCTAATTTTACGTTTTTATCTATAATTGTATCTTTTTGTATATTGAATTCTTTTACATATCCATATCCTTCGAATGATACATCTAGACCAAGTAATTTTGCATACGTTGATACTTCATTTCTTGACCAACCTGTTATATCAACCATTTTATAATTTGCAGAATTAGTTAGTATAAATACCTTATTTTTTAAATTAAGTGTTGTATTTTTTTGAGGATATTGATTTATTACTTTTTCTCCTTCTCCTATTACAATTGGAGTCATTGTTTTTTTACTTAATAATTCAGTAATGTCTTTTGTATTTTTATTTATATATGAATCTATTTTGAATGATTCTTCATCTGTTTCTTTAACATCACCATATATATTTAAGTAAGTTCCAACATCTTTTACTAATGATTTTATTGATGTTTTTAATGCACTTGAACTATCTAATTTACTTGCTGCTGCATAAACTACTATTTCTGGGTCCTCTCCTGGGAAAAGTCCTGCAAAGCTTCTAATATATTCTCCTTTTAAGTATGAACCTCCACTTGCAATTTCAGCTGTTCCTGTTTTTCCGACTAGATCATAGCCTTCAATATAGTATCCTTTTCCTGTTGACATTGAGCTTCTTCCATCAACAACACCTCTCATTAAATCAATCATTTTTTCTACTGTTTCTGGACTTGAAATTTTTGCAACTTCTTCTCTTTTGTTTTCAACAAGTACTTCTCCAGTTGATGAGTCTACCACTTTTGAAACTATATATGGTTTAATCATTACTCCATTGTTTCCAAGTACACTTAAGGCTTGTAACATTTGCACAGCTGTTACAGTTATACCCTGACCGTATGACGCTGATACGATTTCTGTATTATATCTAAATTTTATAGTTCCTTTACTTTCTTCTGGTAATGATATACCCGTTGGTTTACCAAATCCAAGAGCTGTATAGTAATCTGTCAATTTTGCTCTTCCTATATTTAATGCTAGAAGACTTGCAGCTACATTAGATGAACCATGAAATCCTTGATCATAAGTAATTTCTCCCCATCCAACACCATTGTGATCTTTAATTGTTGCATCATCTACTTTTAATCTTCCGCTTTTATATTTTGCATTTCCATCATATGCGCCGTTATCCATTGCTGCCATAAAACTAAATATTTTCATTGTTGAACCTGGTTCATATGTATTTGATACAAATGGGTCATAATACGAAGTTATTTCAAGAGTATTATTATCAAAACTTGGACTTGATGCTACACCTAGTATTTCTCCTGTTTTTGCATTCATTACTGAAATAGTTGCCCATTCTAATTCATGCTCTTCCAGTTTATTCATTGCTTGTTCTGCAAACATTTGAATATTTGTATCAATTGTTAAATATATATCGTTTCCTGGTGTAGCTTTTTGTTCTACATTTGGTACACTTGTTATTTGATATCCTTGAGTATCTGCTTGGAATTCAATATAACCATTTTTACCTGTTAGTTCTTCATTATAAAATAATTCTACTCCCATTTCACCTATGTAGTCACCATCATCATTACTTTTTGCGTAACCAAGTGTATATGATAAAAAGTTTCCATTAGGATAATATCTTTTTGTGCTTCCTACAAATTCTATTCCAGGTAAGTCAAGCGTATCAATTTGATCTTTTGTTAATTCAGATATTCCCCTTCCTCCTGGTCCTAATTCTACTTGATATGGTGTTATTAATTCACAATTATTACCATTTGAATCGCAATCTTTTATTTTTGTATTTAAAAGAGACAAAATTCTTTCTTTTGTCATATTAATTAAAGGACTTAATTTTTCTGCAGTTAATTCTTTATCTACTACATGGTATGGATTTTCTGGATCTTTTGTTCTTGATTCACTTAGTATAGCAATAACTGTGTAGCTATTTACATTTTTTGCAAGTATTTCATCATTACCTGAATAAATTGTCCCTCTTGGTGCTGTTGTTACTCTTTTTACTGTATCTCTGTCATTTGCAAAAGCACTAAGTGCCCTTCCGTTAACTTCAATGTTTCCTGTTCCAACCCAAACTAATTTGAAAATTATGCATAAAAAAATAAAAACAACTGATAAAATAAACATAGTATTTATTCTAATTGTTTTTATCTTTTTCATATGTTCTCCTTATTCTTCAGTTTCGATTACTCTAATATTACTATTATTATACTCCAAACCTAACTTATTAGCAACTTCTAATGCGTTATCTAAAGAAGCTAATTCATTAATTTTCATTTGTATTCCAGCATTCAATTCCTCTTGTGCTTCAATTTTCGTTTTTAATCTTTGAAGTTCTGAATTAGATGATTGTATCATTGCTTGTCCTATAAAATTCGTAAGCAAAACACCTATTATAGATACAACTATAATAGTAATCATTGTGTTTTCTCCTCTAATTTTTAGATACTTTTTCTTTTTCATCTAACCCTTTCTATAACTCTAAGTTTTGAACTTCTACTTCTATTATTGTCATCAAGTTCTTTTTCACTTGGAGTTATTTTTATGATTTTTTTAGCCCTTGCTTTTAAATGTTCTGGAGTAATAGGCAGTTTTCTTGCACTTTCATCATCGCTACATAAGTCTTTAAATACTTTCGATACAATTTTATCTTCTAGTGAGTGAAAACTTATTACTGATAATCTTCCTCCTACATTTAACAATTCAAATGCATCTCTTAATGCGTTTTCAAGTATATCAAGTTCATGATTTACTTCAATTCTAATTGCTTGAAATACTTTTCTTGCTGGATGCGATTTATTTCTATAACTTATTGGCACACTATTTTTTATTATTTCTGCAAGTTCTAAAGTAGTTTCAATTGGTCTTTTATTTACTATTGCTTTTGCTATACTTCTTGCATGTTTTTCCTCACCATATTTAAAGAATATTGATACCAATTTATCATAACTATATTCGTTAACTACTTTATATGCATCTAGTTCTTGAGTTCTATCCATTCTCATATCAAGTCGTGCATCTTTATGAAAACTAAATCCTCTTTCATCTTCATCTAATTGTGGACTTGATACTCCTAAGTCAAACATGATTCCATCTACTTTTTCATTTATAAATTTATTCATATTTTTAAAATTACTTCTAAAGATAGTAAAGTTATTTCCTATTTTAGATAGTTTTTCATTTGAAAAAGCGATTGCATCATCATCTTGATCAAAGGCGAAAAGAAACCCCTTTTCACTTAATCTTTTTAGTACCTCGCTACTATGTCCTGCATAACCTACAGTCCCATCGACGTACTTTCCATCTTCCTTAATATTTAAATTTTCTATTACCTCTTCTAATAATACACTAATATGTTTCATATACACCATCAAACAAATCCTCAGTTATTTCTTCTAAAGATTCCTCATTTTCCTTCATATATTTTTCAAATTCTTCTTTCGACCATATTTCTAGTCGTTCATTTACGCCAATTATAACACATTCTTTTGATATATTGGCGTAATGAACTAACGGTGAGGTAATATTAATTCGACCTTGTCTATCGAATTCAATTGTGGAAGCGCCACCTATAAAAGCTCTTTCGAATGCTCTTACATTTTTTTTGGTAAATTGTAAATTGCTTAGTTTTTCAATTATTTTATTCCATTCATTCATAGAATAAACGAATAAACATTTGTCTAAGCCTTTTGTAATTATAAATCTTTCTCCTAATTCACTTCTGAATTTTGATGGAATAATTAATCTGCCTTTATCATCAATATTATGATGAAATTCACCCATTAACATAATTTATAATCACCCCACTTTTTACCACTAAGTTTCACTCCCTACCATAATGATACTATATTTAGTATGTTTTGTAAATGTGATTTTTAAATATTTTTGTAAAATTTGTGTCAAATAAAAAATATATAAATTGTTTTTATATATTTTTTATGGTATTTAGCTTAATTCAATTGTTTCTTTTTTCATTATAATTGCTACAAATCCAATTGAGAATGCAATCAATCCTATTACAAATACTACAGCAACATTGCTGTCACCTGTTTTTGGATTAAATACTAAATCTAATGACATTTCTTTATCGATAGTAGCATAGATACCACCTGAAACTACGTTTTGAGACATTGGATAATATGAATAATATATTCTACCTCTGTCATCTTCATTTACAAAAGTTAATGCATCTTCTGCTTTAACATTGATTTTTAAATTTGTAATCTTTTTAGCTTTTTCAGCTTTAACAAAGAATTTTTGTTCAGGTTTAATACTTGTTATTGAATTTCCTGCTTCATCTACTAATGATACTCCATCGTTAGCACCTTCAATTGATACTGTTACTTCTTTAATTGAAATCATATTGTAACCAACTGTAAATGGTCCATAAATATAATGAGTATCTGTTTCTTTATAAATTTCTTTTGTTGGTCTATTTAGCTTTAATGAATTATCAAATTTAAAATTTAAATAATTTTTATATTCTGGTCTATTTTTTATTAAGTATTGATATAAAATATCTAATTGAACACTACCATTTAATTTATCTCCAATTTTATCTCCACCAGTTGCTACTCCACCATTTGCACGCCATACAGCATATTGAACTGTTGAATATACGTAATCATCTAATTTACTTGTTTCAATCATTTCTTTTGTTTTTTGTTCACAAAATGCTGATGTTGCTTCTGCTTCTGTAATTGAGAACTTTGAGGCTACATCTGCAGCATTACATGTAGTTAATGAATTAAATTGTTCTTTTATTTCATTTTTTGTTTTACCAATGCTTGGGTTTACTAACAAAGTTAATTCTGCAATTGTTTCAGCATAGTCTGCTCCAGCCATTTCTAATGATTCTTTTAATCCAAATGTTGGATAACTATGTTCTAAAATCCATAATGCATGACCATAGTCTTCCCCACTCATTTTCTTTGCAGTATACTTGTCAAATAATACATCATCTTTTTTAACTGTTACTGAATATGTTTCAGAACCTGCATTATCTGGAAAACTTGAAGCGTTAATTACAATTGGGTCCTTTCCTTCTGCTGTATAAGTAATCGATCTTACATTTACTGTTATTTGATTTCCAGCATTAAAGTCTGCTAGTAATTCATCATCTGTTTTTCCATCTGTTTCATATACGATTGTTGGTTCAAAAATATAACCATCTTTTTTTGCAGTTGATAATACATCGTATAATTTTTCATTATTAAATAATGACATCATTAATATTGCTTGAATTGCACGATTTGAACTAATTGTAGGAATTGTTCCATTTACAATACTATATTGTGGGAATTTTAAACTTCCATCTAAGCAATATACTGTGAACCATGCATCTTCATTTGATAATGGGTCAGCTTGTGTTCCTGGTGATGTTGTTAAAATAATTTTTCTCATATCAGATTTTGCTTTTACACCGCTAAAATCAATATGTTCTCCAAAATTAAATTCTTCATCTAATACGGCATATAATATACTATTTTCATCTGGTGTTGTTTGTGGTGCTTTTGCTGGGATTGTTGCATTAACTTTATTCATTCCAACAAACATTGTACACACTGCAAATAATGTACAAATTGACACTAATATTTTTTTCTTCATACCTATTCTCCTTATCTTATAAAGTTATTTTATCATTTTTAAAATAAAAGTACAATAAAAAATAAAAAAGTATATTACTTTTTTATTTAAAATTTTCTTTCATATGGATAATCATTTTCATCATAATTTTCTTTATCATTTATAGCCAAATCGAGTATGCTTAAAAAGAATTTCATTCCTTCTGTTAATTCTTCTTCATGCTTTATCATTTCTTTAAATGATCGTAATTGAATTTCAGGTACACTTAGTGCATTTGCTCTGATGTAATTAATATCTAATATAAGTCTTCTTTGATTATTTGGGCTCATTATTGTTTTCATACTTAATTTTTTAAATTTATCTTTATATTCTACAATTGTTCCTAATGTTGCTATTAAATCAATATATTCATTTTCTTCTAATTCTTTGTCATAGTCTTTTAGTTCTTCTACATTTTTTGAATTAACATAAGCATAATCATATTTTGCATTAATCAACATCTTTCTATATGCTTTGTATTCTTCGTCTTGTATTTGTTCTGTTAATACATCTAAAAACTGTTTATCTCTCATTGGAGCATATGTGTCATATATATTAAATGTTGCCGGATCCTTTATATACTGATGTCTAAAAATATCTATTAGTTTATATGATATTCTCATAGGAATAACATCTGTATCTTTTAATTTACCTGAAAATAAATATGCTGTATCAAATATACTTTTTGTTTTTATATCAAATTTTTCTCCTAATAAATCCTTTGATGCAATTACACTTAACGATAATATTAATTTGCTATTGTTTTTTTGTTTTAACTCCTCATATAAAGACTCTTCTTTTTTCTTTAATTTATTTATTAATTTTATTGTATCCTCATATTCTTTTGTATTTTCTTTATATTCATATTCTAGTCTTGCTAGTTTTTTATATAATACAAAAATATATAGTGCATAGGTTTTTAGTTTTTCATAATATTCATACATATTTACCCCTCCAATGTGATGAATATTATATGATAAAAAAAAGACATTGTCAAAGACAATGTTCTTTTTACTCAACTACTTCAGTAGTTTCTTCTTTTTTAACTTCTTCTTTTGCTTCTTCTTTTACTTCTTTCTTTTCAGGTTTTGGTAAAAGTTCTTTTCTTGATAGATTTAATTTATTTTTTCTATCGTATCCTGTTGCTTTTACAACTATTTCATCTCCAACACTTAACATGTCTTTTGGATGATTTACTCTCTTATGATCAAGTTGTGAAACATGTACTAACCCTTCACATCCTGGCCATAATTCTACGAATGCACCGAAATCTTCGATTTTTACTACTTTAACAGTATATACTTCTCCGATTACTGGTTCTTTTACTATATTTTCAATCATACTGATTGCTTTATCAAGAACATCAGCATTCATATGATAACAAATTACATTTCCATCATCATCAATGTCAATTTTAACTGCATCTTTTGCACTTACACTTGTAACATTACTTGATTCAAGAATAATTTTAGTTATCATATCTCCACCTTTACCGATAACATCCTTAATCTTGTCAACAGCAATTTTCATTGTTCTGATTTTTGGAGCATATTCGCTTAATTCATGTCTTACTTCTGGTATTGTATTTTCCATAGTATCAAGAATTTTCATTCTTGCTTTATGTGCTTTATCTAAAGCTTCTTTTAATACTTCACGAGTAACACCTTTGATTTTGATATCCATTTGTAGTGCTGTGATACCTTTTCTTGTACCTGCAACTTTGAAGTCCATATCACCCATATGATCTTCTAATCCTTGGATATCTGTTAAAATAGTATATTTACCATCGCAAGTTCCATTTTCAGTTATAAGTCCCATTGCTATTCCTGCAACTGGTGCTTCAATTGGTACACCTGCTGCCATTAGTGCCATACATCCTGCACATATACTTGCTTGGCTTGATGAACCATTACTTTCAAGTACTTCTGAAACAACTCTTACAGTATATGGGAATTTTTTTTGAGATGGCATAACTTGTAGTAATGCTCTTTCTGCAAGTGCTCCATGTCCTATTTCTCTTCTTCCTGGGCTACCATATCTTCCTGTTTCACCTACGCTAAATGCTGGGAAGTTATAGTGGAATATGAATTTTTTAGATTCTTCTAATCCTAATCCATCTAAGATTTGTTCTTCATTTTGTGCACCTAATGTTGTGATTGCTAATGCTTGAGTTTGACCTCTTGTAAATAATGCACTACCATGTGTTCTTGGAAGTATATCTACATCTGCTGATAATTCACGAATTTCATCCATATCTCTACCATCCGGTCTAATATGTTCATTAGTTATTAATCTTCTAACTTCATTTCCTTCAATTTCATCAGCTACTTTTTTAACATATTTAAGATTTTGTTCTAAATCTTCTTCACCTTCATGACGAAGAGCATATTTTTCTAATGCTTCTTCTTTTACTTCATCAATTCTAGCATATTTTTCTAATTTGTCTTTAATTTGAATAGCAGCAACCATATCTTCTTTGATATCATTGTTTACTTCTTCTCTTAATTCTTCTGGAATATTTGCTAGTACTACTTCAATCTTTTCAAGTCCTATTTCACCAATAATGTCTTCTTGAATAGCACATAATTCTTTTACTGCTTCATGTCCAAACATTAAGGCTTCTAGCATTTCTTCTTCACTTACTTGTTTAGAACCACTTTCAACCATATTAATAGCATCTTTAGTTCCAGCTACAGTTAAGTTAATTGTACTTCTATCCATTTCTTCGCATGTTGGGTTAATTTTTAATTCTCCATCAATTTTACCAACAATTACACCAGCAACTGGTCCTTCGAATGGAATTGCAGAAACTCCTAAACTTAATGATGTTCCGAATAAAGCAGTCATTTCTGGAGTTTTATCAGGATCAACACTTAATACAGTATTTACTACTTGTACTTCATTTCTGAAGTTTTCATCAAACATTGGTCTGATTGGTCTATCAATAACTCTTGCAGTTAATGTTGCTGCGTCTGTAGGACGTCCCTCTCTTTTAATAAATCCCCCCGGAATTTTACCAACAGAATATAATTTCTCTTGATATAAAATAGTTAGTGGGAAAAAGTCTGCAGTTGATACATTATTACTCATACAAGCTGTTGATAGTATTACTGTATCATCATATCTTACTAAAACAGCCCCTCCAGCTTGTTTAGCAAGTTCACCATGCTCGATTACCAATTTCCTACCTTGAAAATCGTATTCAAATACTCTTTTCATAAATTCACTCCTCTCTAAAGCAAAAGACACTTAAAACAAGTGCCTATTTTCTTAAATTTAATTTTTTGATTAAATCACGATATCTTTGAACATCTTCGTTTTTTAAGTATTCTAAAAGAGATTTTCTTTTACCAACTAATTGTAGAAGACCACGATTTGTATGATAATCATGACTATGTTCTTTCATATGTTCAGTTAAAATGTTAATTCTTTCTGTTAAAAGAGCAACTTGAACTTCAACACTTCCAGTGTCACCTTTTGTTCTTGCAAACTCTTCAACAATAGCATTTTTTCTTTCTTTTGTTAAAGCCATTTTTATATCCTCCTTTTTCTATTAAACCGTTAATTCTGAGTAAATCGGCGAGGAACCAATAAACCAAGAATAAACTTCCTATTAATAATATAATAAAAAAGAGAAAAAATCAAGTTTTTTCCCTTATTTTCTACAAAATTAATCTATATAATTTTAAGACTTATTACTTTCTTCAAATTTATTTAAGACTAACTATATCTATTATTTCTTTTTCTGCAATATATACTATAGTTATTTCATCATTTACTTTTACAAATGGTAAAGTATCACTTGTCTTAATTGAAACTTTGTATTTTTGATTATCTTTGTCTGTAATATAGTAGTATGTATTACCATCTATACTTGCATTTGTTATACTTGAAATTATTATTTTCTTTTCAATTTCTTTTCCATTAGATTTTAAGTCTACATTTGCAAGATAACTTCTTGCTGCTTCCTCTATTCCTAAAGACGAATCAGTTACTACAACTTTTTGATAATCTTCAACATCTACAAATGCATACATTTTTACAAGACCTGCGTTATCTTTTAAACTTATTAAATATGTTGGTCTATTATTTAAATTAACTAGTAATGGGAAAGTAGATGTGTAATTCATTTGTTGAACTTGTCCTTTTGCACTTTCCATTGCTGAATATTCTTCTGCACCTGGTACATCATAATACTTAGTTTCTTTAGTTCTTAAATTAGTAATAATAAATCCAATATTTGATTCGTCGCTATTTATTGATGTTACACCTGTATATAAAAACACATCATCATCTTGAATCATGTAGTTATATCCATCTGTAGTTTGTACTACTCCTTTTTGACCAAAAATAGAATTAATAAATCCATTTTTATACATTCCATAATCATCGTATTGTTCAATAATTAAATATGGGTCATATACTTGGTCTACCCATGATGGTATATTTTTTGAGTCATAATAATTGCTATCTCCAGTTATTGGATCTAATATTACAACTCCTTCAATATCTGGAAGTAATCCAACTGCAGTATATTCGATTGTTGGTACTATCCAATATGGATTTCCTTCGTTGTCTATTTCAAATGATTCTTCTGCAAATACTTTTGTTGGGTAAGAAAATCTTAATTTTCTATATAAATCTTCATTGAATAACGCGCTTGGCATATATTTCATACCTTTTTCCAATTTTGTTAAATTTGATTTTCCTGTTGTACTGTTAACTGTAATGTATCCAGAAACTCCTTTTTTTCTATTTGTGAACCATTTAATTTCACTTGCATATTCAAGTGGTGTTACTCTAATAATATCATTATTAAAATTAATTTGAGTATAAAGAGAAGATACTTCAAATTGACTTACAAGTTCACTCATTTGTCCCATTACTCTATCTCCTAATTTTGATGATGAATCTTTATCAAGTAATGGTAAACTATTAAAGTTTATTTCTTTTATATCTTCTTCAAAACTAGTTTCTTCATTAATCTTAATTCTACTTGCGTATTTGCTACTCATAAATACTGGTGAATATATAAAATTCACTATAAATATTAATGCAAAACAGCAAACAAATCCTATATATAGATATCCTCCTAATGACTTATTTTTTTGCTTTGTTCCGATACTAACTTTTATTCTTTTACTAAATTTTATTTTATCTATTTCACCTATACTCAAATTTACAAGTGAAAACATAGTTACTACAATAAATAAATAACTATAAAATCCCATACTTTGTAAATTAAATGCTGGCAAAGTAAAATAGTAAATTATAAAAGCTATTATCGCGACAACTAAATTACTTATTATTCTTTTCATAATTACCTTCTTTCTTATTAAAATTATATCATAAATATGTAAAGTAAATAAATATTCTTGACAATATATTTTTATTTTGATAACATTTTTTTCATACGTTAGTTTTTAAAGATACACTTAATTTATAGGAGGAATAATGAATTTAAGTGAAGAAGAATTTTCAAAAGAGAAAAAACATCTAGATGAAACTACACAACTTTTAAGGGAGACAATTAGTAATCTTGCACAAGATTTATATGACAACGAAGAAAAACAACTTGAATTTAAAAAGTACATTTGGGATACAAGAAGTGAACTTGATCCTACAGAAATGAAAAGTATTGTTTCTAACAATGCTCAAGAAATTGATAACTTAGAAATGAAAGCAAAATATTATAAGAAACTTTATAAAATTCAAAATAGTCCATATTTTGCTAAAATTGTTTTTCGAAATAATGAAAATATTGACCCTACTATTTATATTGGTCTAACATATTTAACACGTGATAATAAAAATGTTATTTATGACTGGAGAAGTCCAATTGCTAGTATATTTTACGACTATGAAAATGGTGATTGTGAATATGAAGCACCTGGTGGAAAAATAAAGGGTTATTTAGAAAATAAGAGACAATTTACTATTGAAGATTCTAAAATAATTAGAGTTTTTGATTCAAAACTTAATGTTCAAGATGATTTACTTCAAGAGGTCTTATCACAAAAAAATAATGATTATATGAAAAATATAGTTAACACTATTCAACAAGAACAAAATGCTATTATTCGAAATGTTAAGGATAAAAATTTAATTGTTCAAGGAATTGCTGGTTCTGGTAAAACAAGCGTCGCTCTTCATAGAATAGCTTTTTTACTTTATAAAATCAAAAATTTAACAAGCGATAAAGTTTTAATATTCGCACCAAACCAAGTATTTTCTGAATATATTTCAAATGTACTTCCTGAACTTGGTGAAGAAAATACAAAAGAAACAACTTTTTCTGATTTCTTGGAAACATATATTACTGAATATAGACATATTGAAACATTTACTTCATTCATTGAGAGATATTACAAATATGAAGAAGTACTTCCTGATTTAATTAAATTTAAACAATCTGATGAAATAATTAATGTTATTGATTTATACATAAAAAATTATACTAAAAACGCAAAATTTACTGATGATATATTAAATCGAGATTTGTTTATAACAAAAGAAAAACTTAATTATTATTTAAATGAAAGATATGTTAGCATTCCCCTATTTGAAAGAATACAAGAGATTGCAGAAAAATTATCTGAGCAAAATTTTAATGGTAATAAAACAAAAACTAAACAAATTCAAAAATGGTTAAAAGAAAAAATAAATATTTCACTTGATATGAAAGAAATTTATAAAAAGTTTTATACAAGTCTTGAATTTAAATTTGTATATAAAAAGAATATACCTGATAATTACATTGATAAACTCGATAGTAAAACTATTTCATTTGAAGATGCTTGTTTATTTGTATATATGAAAAGTCTTCTTATGTTTTTAGGAAATGATTATCAAATTGAGCAAACTATTATTGATGAAGCTCAAGATTATAATAAACTTCAATATATCTTATTAAAAAAGATTCTTAAAAAAAGTAAGTTTACTATATTAGGTGATATTAATCAAACAATTAATCCATATTATCAATATAAATCTTTAAATGATTTAAGTGATATATTTGATTCTTCAAATTATTTAGAGCTTAATAAAACATATCGTTCTAGTCCTGAGATTATCGAACACACTAATAAAATACTTGGTTTAAATTTAGTTTCTGCGATAAGACGAGATACTAAAATACCTGTTATATTTAGAAATAAAGATAATATCAAAGATCAGATGATTTATGATATTAAAACTCTTCAAAGAAAATGTAAAAGTATTGCAATTATTACTAAAACTGATACTGAAGCAAATTCTATTTATAAAATGTTAAAATCATCTTTTAAAGATTTAGTTCTTATATCAAATGGTTCAAATAACTTTAATAGAAAACTTGTTGTTATTCCATCTTATATGTCTAAGGGTCTTGAGTTCGATGCGAGTATTGTATACACAGATAAAAATAATAAATATACTTTTGATGAGAGGTATTTATATTACGTTTCTTGTACAAGAAGTCAACATTATTTAGTAATTTATAATCAAAATTAAACAAATAAAAAACTTTGGATTATCCCAAAGTTTTTATTTTATTATGTAATCTTAGTAATTATTATTCAATAATTTCAGAAACTACACCAGCACCAACTGTTCTTCCACCTTCACGGATTGAGAAGTTAGTTCCGTTTTCGATAGCGATTGGAGTGATTAACTCAACAGTCATATCAACATTGTCACCAGGCATAACCATTTCAACACCTTCTGGTAATTGAATTACACCAGTAACATCAGTTGTTCTGAAATAGAATTGAGGTCTATAGTTACTAAAGAATGGAGTATGACGTCCACCTTCTTCTTTAGATAATACATAAACGCTAGCTTTGAATTTCTTATGTGGAGTAACGCTTCCTGGTTTACAGATAATTTGTCCTCTTTCAACATCTTCTCTATTGATACCACGAAGTAATACACCAGCATTATCTCCAGCTTCAGCATAATCTAAAGATTTTCTGAACATTTCGATACCAGTAACTACTGTTTTTCTTGTATCTCTAATTCCAACGATTTCAACTTCGTCATTAAGATTTAATCTACCTCTTTCAACACGTCCTGTAACAACAGTTCCACGTCCTGTGATAGTAAATACATCTTCGATGCTCATTAAGAATGGTTTGTCAGTATCTCTTACTGGAGATTCAATCCATTCATCAACAGCAGCCATAAGATCTCTAATTGGTTGTTCCCAATTTGCATCTCCTTCAAGTGCTTTTAATGCAGAACCACGAATAACTGGAGTATTGTCTCCGTCAAATCCGTATTCACTTAATAATTCTCTAACTTCCATTTCTACTAAATCTAAAAGTTCAGAATCATCAACCATATCACATTTATTGATGAATACACACATTTTTGGTACTCCAACTTGACGTGATAATAAGATGTGCTCTCTTGTTTGAGGCATTGGTCCATCTGTAGCTGAAACAACTAAGATAGCTCCGTCCATTTGAGCAGCACCAGTAATCATATTTTTAACATAGTCAGCGTGTCCTGGACAGTCAACGTGAGCATAGTGACGTTTGTCAGTTGAATACTCAACGTGAGCAGTATTAATTGTAATACCTCTTTCTCTTTCTTCTGGTGCTTTATCGATCATATCATATGCCATAAATTCACCGAATTGTTTTGTAATAGCAGCAGTTAATGTTGTTTTACCATGGTCAACGTGTCCGATAGTACCAATATTAACGTGCTCTTTAGAACGGTCAAATTTTTGTTTTGCCATTTTAAATTTCCTCCTTTTTCATTACATATATATTTTATCTAATACTTAAATTATTTTCAAGTATTAATTAACCATTTTTGGTAAACGGAAGTACTAATTTTGTACTCCGTTTTTCTTAATTATAGTCTCAGCTATATTTTTTGGAACTTCTTCATAGTGATCAAAAATCATTTGATATGTTCCACGTCCTTGAGTATTACTTCTAAGAACTGTCATGTAACCAAACATTTCTGATAGAGGTACCATAGCCTTAATTGATAAATCTTTACCCATAGATTCATTTCCTAGAGGTCTACCTCTTCTACTTGTTAAGTCTCCCATAACTGTACCCATGAATTCTTCTGGAACTCTAACTTCTACACTCATGATAGGTTCTAAAATACATGGATTACATTTATTTTTAGCTTCCTTAAGTGCCATTGATGCAGCAATTTTGAAAGCCATTTCGTTAGAGTCTACATCATGGTATGAACCATCAAATAATGTACACTTAACGTCGATCATTGGATATCCAGCAAGTACTCCACCTGCTAATGCTTCTTGAAGTCCTTTGTCTACAACTGGAATATATTCTCTTGGAACAACTCCACCAACAACTTCATCAACAAATTCATATCCTGCATCTTTATTAGGTTCGAATTTAACCCAAACGTGTCCGTATTGTCCACGACCACCACTTTGTTTAATATATTTACCTTCACATTCAGCAGTAGTTTTTAATGTTTCTCTATAAGCAACTTGTGGTTTACCAACATTAGCTTCAACACTAAATTCTCTTTTCATTCTATCTACAAGTACGTCTAAGTGTAACTCACCCATACCAGCAATGATAGTTTGACCTGTTTCATGATCAGTTTTTGCTCTAAATGAAGGGTCTTCTTTTGCAAGTTTTTGTAATGCAAGTCCCATTTTTTCTTGATCTGCTTTTGATTTTGGTTCAATAGCAAGTTCAATAACAGGTTCTGGGAATACCATTTTTTCTAAAATAACTGGGTGTTTTTCATCACATAATGTGTCTCCAGTAGTAGTGTCTTTTAATCCTACTGCTGCAGCGATTTCACCTGCATATACTTCAGAAATTTCTTTTCTTTGGTTAGCATGCATTTGAAGAATACGTCCGATTCTTTCTTTTTGACCTGTTGTAGCATTTAATACATAGCTTCCTGATTTTAATACTCCAGAATATACACGGAAGAATGTTAAGTTTCCAACGAACGGATCGTTCATAACTTTGAATGCTAATGCACTGAAAGGTTCACTATCACTAGCTTTTCTTTCTACTTCTTTTTCATTAGCATCTACACCTTTAACAGCTTCAATGTCTAGTGGAGATGGTAAGTAATCAACTACAGCATCCATTAATGCACGAGTACCTTTGTTTCCTAAGGCATCAGCACATAATACTGGGAAGAATTTAACAGCTAAAGTAGCTTTTCTTATTGTTGATTTTAATAAATCTACACTAATTTCATTTCCTTCTAAATATTGTTCCATTAATTCATCAGAGAAATCAGCAACAGCTTCTATTAATTTACCTCTATATTCTTCAGCTTTAGAAACCATATCTGCTGGCATTTCTATTTCAGAAACTTCTTGAGCAGCGTTTCCAGCATAGTTGTAAGCTTTCATAGTAACTAAATCAATATATCCTGTAAAATGATCTTCACAACCGATTGGATAAACAATAGGATAAGCGTTTTCTGCAAGTCTATTATGGATTGAACCTATAGAATATTCGAAATCAGCTCCCATTTTTTCCATTTTGTTTGCACAAATCATTCTTGGAACCATATAATCATTTGCTTGTTTCCAAACTTGTTCAGTTTGAGTTTCAACTCCTGCTTGAGCATCGATTAATGCTACAGCACCATCAAGTACTCTTAAACTACGAGCAACTTCAATTGTGAAGTCTACGTGACCAGGAGTATCGATAATATTGAATCTATAACCATTCCAGTGAACTGTTGTTGCAGCACTTGTAATTGTTATACCTCTTTCTTTCTCTTGTTCCATCCAGTCCATTTGTGAAGCTCCATCATGAGTTTCACCGATTTTATGGATGTTACCACCTAAAAATAGGATACGCTCAGTTGTTGTTGTTTTACCAGCATCAATGTGAGCCATAATACCTAAATTACGTGTTTTTTCTAATGATACATCACGTGCCATAAGTGTTCTCCCTTCTTACCATCTATAGTGAGCATAAGCTTTGTTAGCCTCTGCCATCTTATGAGTATCTTCACGTTTTTTAACTGCTCCACCTACACCATTAGATGCATCGATGATTTCAGCAGCTAAGTTTTCTGCCATACCTTTTCCATTTCTGTTTTTGGCATATTGAATTAACCATCTTAATGTTAAAGCGTTAGCTCTATCTTCTCTAACTTCCATTGGTACAGAATAGTTGCTTCCACCAATTCTTCTACTCTTTATTTCTAAAGCTGGTTTGATGTTTTCAAATGCTTGATTTAAAACTTCAAGTGGATCTTTATTTGTTTTCTCTTTTACTATATCAAGAGCTTTATATAATATTTTTTGAGCAGTACCTTTTTTTCCATCTAACATGATTCCGTTGATTAACTTAGTAACCATTTTAGAATTATATATTGGATCTGCTAAAACATCTCTTTTAATTGCTTGTCTTTTACGCATGTTATTATATCTCCTTTCTTAAATATTAATTATTTATTTTTAGGTTTTTTAGTTCCGTATTTACTTCTACCTTGTCTTCTCTTATCAATTCCAGCAGTATCTAAAGTACCACGTACAATATGATAACGAACACCGATTAAGTCTTTAACACGACCACCACGGATTAATACAACACTATGTTCTTGTAGGTTGTGTCCTTCTCCACCGATGTAGCAAGTAACTTCGTATCCATTACTTAATCTAACTCTGGCGATTTTTCTTAAAGCTGAGTTTGGTTTTTTAGGTGTCTTAGTAGATACTCTTGTACAAACTCCTCTCTTTTGTGGTGAACAATTATTAGTTTTAACTTTATCCTTAGAATTGTAACCAATATTTAATACTGGACTTTTACTTTTCTTAGTTTTGTCTTTTCTTCCTTTTCTAACTAATTGATTAATTGTAGCCATTATTTTCTCCTTTCCTAATACACATTTCCAGGTGTATCATAATTCATATTTTTTTAAGTTTTCTTGCATAGAAAACCCGAAATCTAGATAATTTTATCAATATATTTATTAATTGTCAATAAGGAAAATCAACATTTTTCATAAATATTAACACAAAATCTAAATAACGCTCATATTATAACAAAATACATTGTTTTTGTCCACAAAAAAACCACAATTTCTGTGGTTTTAAATTACATTGACATTTCTTGTTCTTCACCAAATGAATTTACATAATCTGTAAAATACCCTAGTCTTTCATATAATTTATTTTTAGCTTCTATCATTTTCTTTTGATTATGTTTTTTTGTTAATAGTGTATCTTTTGGTTTTTCACCTACTAAGTAAGGCTCATCTATTCTTTTTCCTAGTTCACTAATTAATTCTTTTGTTCTTTCTTCGTTCACTTTTGTCCATATTATATCTTCTTTTTTTGAAATTTCTTTATTTTCTCTTGCATCAATTCCTGTAATAATAAATTTTGGTGCTTCTCCATCTTTTAAAATTAATAATCCGGATGTTGCCGTATTATATTTATTTATTCCTGCATCCACTGCGCATGTTAAACTTATAGCCATTCCTTTTTCATGAACACTTTTTATTTCAACTTTGTAATCTGTCTCTCCTTCTACTAAATCAAAAGTTCTATAAAAGTTTTTGTTATTTAAATAAGCAGGATTTCCTAATTCATTAAAAAACACTTCATCTCTCAATCTTTTATTTAACAAATTTACTAGAGTGTCACTTCCATTGAACGCATTATCTAGTTTTGCACCTTCTATTCCAATATATTGTATATTCATATATTACCTCCGTATATTTTTCTTAGTGTAATTTTATCATAATTTATATAAATAAAAAAGAAAATTACATTTTATAATTCTCTTTCTCCTTTATTTTTAAATTGAATTACTATTGGTGTTCCACTAAAGTCTATATTTGCTCTTATTTTATTTTCTAAGTATCTATAATAACTAAAATGAACAAGTCCTTTAGAGTTTACTTCTATATCAAATCTTGGAGGTTTAGTTCCAGATTGGTGTGCAAAGTATACTTTTAATTTTTTTCCTTTGAATGATGCTGGTGGTGTTTCTATAAATGCATCTCTAATAATATCATTTATAATACTTGTTTTTACTTCTTTAATTGAATTATTGTATGAAAGTAAAACTTCTGGCATTAACGTATGAATTCTTTTTTTAGTTTGTGCACTTAAGAATACCACTTTTGCAAAATCCATAAATTGAAAGTTATGAGCAATGCTATTTTTCCATTCTTTCATCATTTCTTCTTTTTCTTCAATTGTATCCCATTTATTTACAACAATTACAACTGGTTTTCCTGATTCAAGAGCGTATCCTGCGATATGCTTATCATGTTCTACTATTCCTGTAGTACAATCTAGTACTAGTAAACAAACATCGCTTCTATCGATTGCTTTCATACTTCTAAGCAAACTATATTTTTCTACACTTTCAAATATTTTACCTTTTTTTCTAAGTCCTGCTGTATCTATAAGTGTATATTCTTCTTTATTATAAACAAACTTTGTATCTATTGCATCTCTTGTAGTTCCTGCTACATTTGAAACAATTACTCTTTCTTCATTTAAAAGTGCATTTACCAAACTACTTTTTCCTACATTTGGTCTTCCAATAACTGCAATTTTGATATTTTCATCTTCTTCTTCATATCCGCTTTCATATCCGTCTGTTGCAGTTTTTAAAAGTTCACTTACTCCTGTTCCATGTTCTGCGGAAATTGTTACATATTCATCAAAACCTAATGTATAAAATTCATATGCATTATCTTGAGCAGTTTTATTATCTATTTTATTTATTGCTACTATAACTCTTTTATTTTGTTTTTTTAACATATCACGAATTAATTCGTCACTTGTTGTTAATCCGTCTTTTCCATCAACTATAAATATAATAGTATCCGCTTCTTCAATTCCTACTTCAACTTGCATTCTAATTTCTTCATTAAAGTCGCCATCACTTAAATCAATACCTCCTGTATCAATTAAGTAAAATGGTTTATCATTAAATGATGCTTGACTATATATTCTATCTCTTGTAACCCCTGGAGCATCTTCAATAATCGCTACCTTCTTACCTACTATTCTATTAAATAAAGTACTTTTTCCTGTATTAGGTCTTCCAACAAGGCATATTGTTTGTTTTGCCATATTCTTCACCTCGCATACATTATATATTAAAACAAACATTTTTTCTAGTATATTTGATAAATTTATAGTATAATTCAAAATGTGATTTATATGAAGAAAATAGAACTTAAACCTATAATAGTTTCAATATTATTAATTATATTTCAAAGCGTACTTTATGCTTTATCAAAATTATTTTGTGATACACCTCATTTAATTGGTGGCACTATTGATGAAATGATACCATTTACATTAGTATTTATTATTCCTTATGTTTTTTGGTACTTAATGTTATTTATTATTCCGTATATGATGTATAAAAAAGATAAAGCAAATTTTTATAAGTACATTATAACAACAACTATTACAGTAGTAATTGCTAACATAATTTTTATAATATATCCTACTATTGTTAATAGACCTGAATTAAAAGGAAACGATATTTTAACTTTAATTACCAAATTCATTTATTGGATTGATACTCCTGCTCTTAATTGTTTTCCATCACTTCATTGTGGATTTAGTATGTTGTTTATATTACATATTTGCACTTCTAAAAAACAAAGTATACCTTTTAGAGTATTTACACTTGTTGCTTCAGTATTAGTTATGGCTTCTACTTTGCTTATTAAACAACATGTTTTTATCGATTTAATAAGTGGAGACATTATTGCTACAATGGTATTTATAGTTATAAACTATGAAAATAAATTAACAAAAAAAGTTAAACAATTAGTTAAATAGCTAATTGTTTTTTATTTTTTAATGATATTGTTTATTTAGATAGAGGGGTTTCTTATGTTATTTGAAAAAGAAAATTATATTATAACAAATGAGGATACTTTTTATGATTTTTTGGAATATGATAAAAATAGAGTTTACTTATATCATTTCATTATAGTTAGATATAAAGAAAACAATAAAATCAAAGAATTAAAAATTGATCAAATTAAAGATTTAAATATACTAAATGATAAAAAAATCATTTATAAATATTACATTAGAAAAGTGCATTATTATACTCAAGCTGGTTATTTTTTTGATGATGAGTTTGGTGACCTATATCATATATATAATATTGGATATTTTCATATTGGTGGTTTATTTGATACTAAGAAAGACGAATTAGAAGTAATAAAAAAATTATATGATGAATATCATGATAATTATTCTAATTTAAATTTGGAGTTTAGTGATGAAGAATTTTTATCTAATAATAAATCTGTTAATTTATTCTAACTAATAAAAAATCAAGGATTAATTCCTTGATTTTAATTTTCTCCTTCTTCAAGCATAGTAATTATACTTATACCATATCCTAATGTAACATCGCTAATTACTACATTTGTAACTGCTCCTATTATTTTGTCATTTTGAATAATTGGTGAACCACTCATACCTTGTACTATTCCCCCTGTTTTATTTATTAGTTTTTCATCAATAATCTCAAAGCTAAATGCTTTTTGAGTGTTTTTTTGTTTGTTATATTTTTCTACTATTTTTATTTTAAATTTTTCTACTTCATTATTTTCTAACACAGTTAATATATATGCTTCATCTTCTTTTATCTCTTTAAAATCAGCTACTTGTAGAGTTTCTTTGTTTGGTAATTTTTCTGTATATTTACCAAATATTCCGCTTGTTGTATTTTCTGTAATTGTACCTATTTTCTCGTCATATGAAATTCTTGCGTTTTTACTTCCTACATATCCGTCTTTGCTTTTTTTAATTGTTGTAACATTACTTGTAAGTAAATCTCCATCTTTTATTTCTACTTTTCTTGTATCATCATACCCTCTTACCTCGTGTCCAAGTGAACCATATATTTTTGTTACTGGATCGATATATGTAAGTGTACCTATTCCGATTATATTATCTTTAATATAAAGTCCTGTTTTATATAAGTCATTTTCTTTTTCTATATATAATTTTCCATTTAATACCTTATTATTTCTTATATATTCAACATCTACATAATTATTTTCTAAATTATCATTTATGATTCCTGATAATTCATCGCTATTATTTACATTTATTCCATTGATTTTTATTATTCTGTCACCTATTTTAAATGTTCTTTTTCCTATATATTCATTATTTACTTTATAAAATCCATTTATTATAAGTCCATCTGTATTTATTTTTATTCCTATGCTTTCACCACCAGGAATTATATTTAGTGAATACGCTAATATATTTATAGGTAAAAAAACACTAATAATTAGTGAGTATATAATCTTTTTCATAATATTCACCTCATTATTAGTGTAAACAAAAAGGGTATTTTTATATACCCAATTATTAGCATTATTCTTCTACTTCGAAATCAATTATTTTACCATTTGCTTCCACAAGTTTATTAACTGTTTTTGTAGCTGCGTTTAGTTTTTTTTCACATGATTGTATTAATTTCATTGCTTCTGTGTATTTTTCAATTGATTTATCTAAATCTAATTCTCCACTTTCAAGTTCACTTACAATTTTTTCCAAATCTTTTACTGCACTTTCAAATGTTTGTTCTTTTTTTTCACTCATTTTTATTTATCCCTTCTACTTTAGCATTTATACTTCCATCTTTTACCATGATATTAATATTATCATCTTTAGAAAGTGTTGTTATATCTTTTACAACTTTATTATCTTTATATACAATTGAATATCCTTTATCTAAAATATTATTTGGATTTAATAATTCTGCTTTTGTTTTTAAATGTTCTAATTTATTTTTTTTATCTTCAAATAATACCATTGGATTTTTTATTATATAGTGATTTTTATATCTTTCTAATAATATTGATGATGACATTAAAGTATTTCTAAGTGATATATTAAGTCTATCATATAAAGTATCTAATTTTTGTTCTTGTATTTCATATAACTTCATAGGATTATTTAATATATAATTAGTTTTATATTTTAAAAATGTTTGTGTACAATTATTTAAAATTGTTACGATAGAATTATTACATTTATCTAATGTGTTTTTAAAATATCTTCTTACTTCTTCAATATCTGGTACTGCTAGCATGGCTGCACCTGTTGGTGTTGGAGCTCTTAAGTCAGCTACAAAGTCACTAATAGTAAAATCTATTTCATGTCCTACTCCACTTATTATTGGTATTCTACTATTATAAATAGCTCTTGCTACTATTTCTTCATTAAATGCCCATAAGTCTTCTATAGAACCTCCTCCTCTACCTAAAATGATTGTATCTATGTCTTCATAGGTATTTGCTAGTTCTATCATTTTAACTATATTTGGTGCTGCAGACTCTCCTTGTACAAGTGTTGGAAATAAATATATTTCTGTCATAGGAAATCTTTTATTTATAGTAGATATGATATCCCTTACCGCTGCTCCAGTTGAAGCTGTTATTACACCTATTTTTCTAGGAACCCTTCTTATCTTTTTTTTATGTTCTGGATTAAATAGTCCTTCTGCGTGTAATTTTTTCTTTAGTTGCTCATATAAAACATATAAGTTTCCGATACCATCTAATTCCATACTATCAACATATATTTGATAGCTTCCGCTTGCTTCGTAAACACTTACTCTTCCGTGAACAAGTACACTGTCTCCATCTTTTGGATTAAAATTCATTCCTGCATTTTTGTAATTAAACATTACTGCATTAATTTTACTTGATTCATCTTTAAGTGAAAAATATAGATGTCCTCTTCCATGATATTTTATATTACTGATTTCTCCTTTTAAATATACACTTCTTAGTTCATAACTTTGTTCTATTGTATATTTAATTATTTTATTAATATCACTTACAGTAATATATTCATTATTCATGAGTTTCCTCATTATCTCTGATTTTATCTAAAACAGCATTGATTAATTTAACTACTTTATCATCACTATACATTTTTGCTAGTTCAACTGCTTCATTAATAACAACTAATTTTGGTGTATCATAATATACCATTTCATATGTTGCTAATCTTAATATAGCTTTATCTGTTTTTCCTAATCTGTCTAAATCCCAGTTTTCTAAATATTTAGTAATTAAATTATCAATATTTTCTAAATTTTCAAGTACTCCATTTACTATATCTCTAACATATTTATTGTCCATTTCAAGATTTTCTTTAAATACATCTTCTAATTCATATGGAATATTTTCTTTCATATAAAAATCTATTTGGTATAAAATTACCATAATTTTTTCTCTTGCTTGTGTTCTAGTTAATTTCATATTTCCCTCCTAAAACTTATTAAAATTATATCATTATTACAAATAAAAAAAAACAATTTAAATGTTTTTTTTATATTAATTTATTTTGTTTACATTGTCAATATTATCTACTTGTTTTTCTTCCTGTAATAATCGATAATACTACAGTAACTCCAAATGCTATTAATAAGTACTTTAATGCATTTTTATATTTATAACCATTTCTTATTTCTTCAACTGTTATTTCTTGTTTTACATCTTCTTCTTTTAATTCATAAGTACAATCAAATTTTGAAAAATCACCATATTTTACAATTTCAACACCATTTTTAGTAAATTCCCCATCACCTTCAACATAGTATTTTGTAGTTGCAACTTTTATATTTGTTATATTACCTTTTTCATCAAGTTTAACACAGTATTTAAAACTTTCATCTATTGAATTAATTTTTGTTTCATCATCAAAGTAAACATGATCTCTTTTTTTACTTCCTGGATTCATTATATCTGCTCTATATTCATTAGTACAAATTTTATAAATATTTTTTGATTCTGTTAAAAATAATTTCTTTTGTGAATTATTATAGGAATTAATTATTGTAGGATATACTAGCAATGCTAAAACTGCTAATAAGACAATTACTACTAGTAATTCCATTAATGTAAAACCATTTTTATCTTTCACTTCTATCACCTACTATTTAAGTATAAATGATTTAATAGTATAAGTCAAATAAAAAACTTACTATACAGTAGTAAGTTCTTTTTCTTTTTCTTTGAATTTTTCATCAACAATCTTATTAAATTTATCAATCATTTCTTGAACGATTTCTAAGCACATATCTCTTTCATCTTCTCTTAATGATTCATCTTTTTTTATTTTATTATTTTCGTCTTGTCTTACATTTCTAAGAGCAATTCTTGCTTCTTCAGCCATTTTCATTGCTTGTTTTACATATTCACGTCTTGTATCTCCAGTTAATTCTGGAATAGTTAACATTATAACTTCTCCATTATTTGTTGGTGCGATACCTAAATTTGCTTCATGGATAGCTTTTTCCATGTTTTTTAAAGATGATTTGTCAAATGGTTTTATAGATAATACTCTAGCTTCTGGCACAGAAATTGTTGCTAAACTTTGAATTGGTGTTGGTGTTCCATAATATTCAACCATGATACCATTTAAAATATTTGGGTTAGCTCTTCCTGCTCTAATAGTAGTATATCTACTTTCTAATGTTTCGATTACTTTATTCATCTTATTTTTAATTTCATTTTCGTCAATCATATTTGCCCTCTCTTTATAAGTTAATTATAAATAAAAAAAGCATATAAATCAATAATTTATATGCAATTAAATTTGTTATTCTTGTGATACTTCACTACAGTCAATTGAGTATTGTAATGGACCATTAGCGTAGTTTTTATCAAGTTTATATTCTGTATCAAAATATATTACTGGTGTAGATTTATCACATGTTGATTTAAACATCGATGTGTCATATCCCATGTTTTCTAAATCTTTAATTGATGCATAGTATACTCCAGAATTATCTTTTTGAAGTGCTTCATATTTTTTGTTTTTGTATATTTCGTTTCCGTATTTATATACAGCGTCATATACTTTTTGTTGTTCTTGTGTTAATTCAACGAAGCTTTCTTCATTTTGCTTTAAATTTTCTACATATGTTTGACAGTAATTATTGCAGTCACATTCTTTATTTTGTTCAGGTTTATCAATTGGAGTTTCTACTTTTTTTGGTGTAGCTATAAAATATCCTAATACAAATGATACTACTATACTAGCTATAAATCCAATTATTAATAATACTTTATTTTTCATTACTATTCCTTTCTAACCAATTGTTGCATTTTTGTAGCAAGTCAATGTTTTATTGCTTCCTTTATATTCGCTCCATCCACTTGGACAAGAATATGAATAACATGTTTGACAATTACACTCATATGGCTCACCATAACATGTTCCATAACATGGGGCTGGATTATATACTTGTTTTGTTCCTGTCTTTGTACAAGAGTACCATTTTGTACATGTTTCATAATTGGTTTCAACTCTTGTAACTGAGCAAGTTGCATTTACACAAACAGTATGTTTTGTGATACATGTTCCTGATTGAGGACAACTATCTTGATATGTATACGTTTGTGTTGAATATGTTCCGCAATTTTGACTTACTACACATGTATATGGATCTCTACAAGTTTCACATTTACATTTATATTTTTCTTCATCAGATTGTCTTACACAGATATATCCTTTTTCATCATCATATGTTAATGTTCCAGAAGCACATCTATATGCTAAACATTCATCTTTTGATGATGCTCCTCTTGGTGAAGAATATCCTTCATCACACTTTATAATAGAGTTAATTCCTGGACAATAATATCCTGGTGTACAATCATCACATTTTGGACTACCTTTTTTTGTATTAAATTTTCCTGGTGGACAATTTGTACATTTTGATGAACCAGCATTACTATAAGTTCCTGCTTCACATTCTTCACATATAAAGTCTCCATCATTATTATATGTTCCTGCTTTACATGCTTCCCATACTGCATATAATGTAACAGAACCATTATCTATTTCTGTTAAAGTAGATACTTTTCCTTTCTCTGCATATTTAACGGAACCTGTTGATGTATCAGACCATCCTTTAAATATGTATCCATCTTTTTTGCATCCTGTTTCTCTTAATGAAGATGGAGTTGCATATACATGTTCTGTTGGGTTTGTGGTTCCTGTTCCACCATTACAATTATAGTTTACAGTATATGTATGAGCTCTCATATATGGGAAAAGTGTAGTATCTGAATTCATATCAGTTGATTTAAATTCTCCATCTTTATTTATAACTGGGTCACCTATATAATTTTTGTTTATATAGTAGCCTTCAAAAGTAAATCCTTTTTTGATGGCAGATTTTCTAATTGGGATATTGGTTTTCTTCCTATATCATCATAGAAATAGCCTTCTTTATTATATGCTAAATATATTGTAGTTGGTTTAGTTTTTTGTTCACAATCATTACATTGTTCTAACGAAATTTTATGTGTTCTATGTACAAACTCAAAGTAACAAATTGCATTATCATCAAATTTTCCAGATAAATAATATTGTTTTCTTACATTGTCATATTTAATAAATTCTTTGCACGATGAATCTTTACTATAGTATCTAAAATTAGGGCTTTCACAAATATCAAATGGTGTATTATTACCATCATACATATTTATTGTTATACTTTTTTTACCCTCAGAGATGTTATTACATTTTGTTGAGGAAAGGGTTGCTCTTTCTTCATCTTTTGAAGTTAAATTAATACTAATTACATTTTGAAAATACCAAGGGTCATTCTTTGTTCCGCTTCCATTTATTTTGGCTTCATTCTTAACAAATTGTGTAACTCTTACTCCAGTTTTTTCAGATAGTTCTAAATCTGTAAGTGTATAGTTCACTACATAATTTCTTTTGTTACTATGTTGAGATAAAGTCCAGTATTCAATTCCAGTTGCTAGATATGATGTATTATACACATTTGTTATTTCAAATTCATCTCGGCTTAAAAATCCTCCTTTTTTAAACTTAAGAGAATTTCTATTTTTAGATTCTGAATAATCATACGGCATATTTTCTTGTATGATATATTCTCTATAATCTTTAAAATCAAATATATAATTATTTGCTTTATTTGCTGAATTTTCATAATCATATGTTTTTGCTTTTGTTACAAATGGAACAAACAATAATAATAACATTATCACTTTTATACTTTTTCTCATATATTCACCTACCATAATAAGTATATCATAAAAAAACAAACTATAAAATAGTTTATCTTTTATAAATGCATAATAGTAAATAAATATTTAACATAATATTTGCAAATAATACTAAAGACATATAATATACGATATGTATATATTCAATTATAACACTGCTATTCATTGTTATGGATAATGCAATCATAGATGTTAAAAATATTAAATATAGACTTGGTACTAGTAGAGAGAATTTTTTTAATTTAAATTTCTTACAGCTTATAAAAAATGCTAAAGATAAAATAATATTTATTACAATTAAATATATATTTTCAAGTGATAATATAGATAATACTGTTGTTACTACCGAAGATATAGAACATAAAATTATATATTTTTTTATATTATTCATTTATATTACCTCCAATTTTATTTAGTATATTTTCAATCATTATAATTTCACTTTGTTTACTTAATTGATAATCAATATTTGTTCTGCTTCCTTCTAAAATTTTTCTTGTAAATATGTCCTTTATACCTAGTTCGTAATCAAAAACTTTTTTATTTACTTGGTTATCAATAAATGATGTTGAGTTTAGTGCAAAATATGGTATATTCATACTATTTAATTCTTCTTTACTAATATTACATTTATTTGGTATTTGATTGCAGAATTCTAAAAATGATGGACCCTCCCAATATATTTCATGTATTTTTTTATATTCTACCATTCCATTAAATGATGTGGTTTCATATGCTTTTATCATATCGTTTAGTAAAGATTTACATGAATTTTCTTCTAGATTATTTATTTCATTTTTTAATTCTTTTATTTTTTCTATATTTTCACTGCTATCTATTAATTCTATTGTTTTTTTCATTCCAAACATATTAATTATAGTTAGAATTATTATACTTATCATATATCCTATTAAAAAATATTGAATTAGATTTTTAATTTTTTCTCTCATATTATCACCTATTATTATTATATCAAAAAAAGATACTTTAAAGTATCTTTTATTCTAAGTATAAATTAAATATTCTAATGTAGTTTTGACTTGCGGCATTATTCCCAAATAATCCGAAACCTACTACATATGATCCATTCAAGCTTGATATATTCATAGTATAATCTTGAGTTTTATTTCCTGTTTCATATTCTGTAAATTCGTGATTTTTTACAATATTATCATCCCAACTGCTTCCAGCTGATGTTTTTACTTTAAATGAACCACCCATATTCATTGTTCCTTCGTCAACTTCTCCATCAAAAACTAGTTTAGTAAATCCTGAAAAATTAATTTTATTTTTTGTATAAACTGTACCAGAAACATTCATCCAGTTATCGTTAGTTAATTTTATTCTATTTGAACCATAATCAATATCTGGACTCTCTCCAAAATATCCTGCTAGATAATGGCTGTATCCTTTCCATCCACCCGTAAGTGAAGTTTGGTCTTGTCCATTTTTAACTAAATACACTCTATCTGACTTCCATTGAGCAGTTAATGTGGTTGATGCATTTGCTGTATATGTTCCTCCTGAAGTGTAAGTTGTTCCATTTGATGCTTTCCATCCATTAAATGTATAACCTGTTTTTGATGGTTTTGATGTAGTTAATGTTAAATTAGTTCCACAGTATTTTGTTTGTGATGATGGTGCACCTGTACCACCATTTGCATTATAAGTTATTGTGTATTTTTTTAATGTTGGACAACTTGATGAGCCTTCAGTATTTGTGTAACACGAATCACATGCGTCGCAACTACTTGTTTCTCCATAATAAACTTTATGTGATGTCTTAAATTGACCAATTGGACAATTTGTTGGCGTTGATGTATTTTCTGTTGCTATGTATTTTCCATCAGGCACTATAATATAACATTTATTAACTCCTGCGGCTAAAGGATCTGATGTATATCCTGGTGGACAAGTTGTACAATTTGTAGCACCAGCATCACTATATGTTCCTGATGTACATGAATCGCAATCAAAATCTCCATCATTATTATATGTTCCAGCTCCACATGATTCCCATACCGCAAATAGTATTTTTTCTCCGCCTTCATCAAATGATAAATTTTTCACACTTGCTTGATCATTATATTTTACTGTTGTAGAGGTTGATGAGTCAGACCATCCTTTGAATATACTACCGTTCTTTTTGCATTGTACAGCATTTAATTTTTTACTAACATCTACTTTATGATTACTAGATGGTGTACTTCCAGTTCCTCCATTACAATTGTAGCTTATTGTATAATCATGAGCTTTCATTTTTAAATATAATGTTGATTCACTCTCTGACATTTGAGTACTTTCTATATTTCCATCTTCGTCTATTATTTGTTGATTTAATCCTTCATCTTTATAGTATCCCTTAAATGTATATCCTTTTTTCTTTGGGATTGAATCTAATTTTTTTATTTCTGTTATACCTTCATCTCTAAAAAACATATCTTTATTTTGTGCTAAATAAAGTGTTGTTGGAGATGTATTTGGACTGCATCCTTCACATTTTTGTAGTGTTTTCGCATGAGTTTTATGTTTGAAATCAATTTTACATATTGTATTATCTATAATATTATTTTTGATTGTAAATTCATTATCATTTTCTTCCAAATATATTTTACATGTTGTTTTATGATATTCAAAATCATTGTGAACACATGCATAAAATTTTGATTCAATATTACCATATTTCTGTACAACTATACTTTCTTCTCCATCTTCAAGACCGTCACATGGTACGTGTGATAATGTACCCCTATTTTTATTTGTTGATTGTACATTTACTGTTAAAACTTCTATAAAATACCAGGGATTATTTTTTGTACCTGAGCCTGCTACTTTTGTTTCATTTTTTACATAATTTGTCACTCTAACATCTGTTTTATCTGTTAATTCTTTACTTGTTAGCATATATCCAATTACATAGTTTTGCTTATTACTATGTTGCGATAATGTCCAATATTCAAGTCCTGTTGCTAAGTATGATGAACCATGAACATTTGTTATTTCAAATTCATCTTTACTTAAAAAACCACCTTTTTTAAATCTTAGGGAGTTTATAATCTCGCCATCAGCAAAATCATATGGCATATTACTAGTCACTAAGTAATCATGATAGTTTTTAAATTTACTTGCATATTGATTTGCTTTTGGTATTCCTCCTTCGTATGTTGTTAGCGCTTTTGTAAATATCGGAATATATAATAATGTTAAAAATAATAAAACCTTAATACCATTTTTCATATTTTCACCTACTATGTATTATTATATCATTAAAAA